>JAGWVR010000053.1 GCA_018970785.1 Planctomycetota bacterium | reverse complement strand
GAACGGGCCAACGCGCTGGGGCTCCACGCCCTCCAGCCGCACTACGCCAACAAGTGGTTCGCGACCGTGAAGCCGACCGACCGGCTCGCCCGCGGCCTGGTCCGCCTCGAGGCGGCGACGGGGCGCGACGTCAGCACCCAGGTGGCGATTCCCGAGGCCGACGGGATGATGGAGCGCGTGCGGATGTTCCTCGCGTGGCTGGCGCGTGAGCAGCCCGCCGCCGGCTGGGAGCAGTTCCTCACCGCCGACGGCACGGCCGTCCGCTGGGACAAGGTGGTCGTCGCCGGGTCGTCGCACGGGGCGACGACGGCGGCCCGGTTCGCGATGGACGTCCCGGTCGACCGGGTCGTGATGCTCTGCGGGCCGCGCGACCAGGACCAGGACTGGCAGGCCGGGCCCTCGGCCACGGCCAAGGAGCGGTTCTTCGGCTTCTCGCACGTCCTCGACGGCGGCTGGAGCGGCGACCACTACTGCCGGTCCTGGGAGTTGCTCGGCCTCGAGCGCTTCGGGCCGATCGTCACCGTCGAGGAGGCGCGCCCTCCCTACGGCTCTTCCCGGCGGCTGGTCTCGGTGGCCGACGTCGGCGGCGACGAGAAGCGCGCCCATGCCGCGGTGCAGCCGGGGAAGGGGTCGCCACGGGCCGCCGACGGCACGTTCCTCTACGAGAAGGTGTGGGAGTACCTGCTCACCCATCCGGTCGAGCAGGTCGGCGCGCCTGCCGCCCGCGACCCGGGCTGCCGCCACGACCACCCGCTCGGGCAATGACCGTCAATCGACGTACACGAACTCGGCGCTGTTGAGCAGCGCCCGGCAGACCTCGACCAGCGCGCCGCGCGCGAGCAGATCCCGGCACGCCGCGCGCTCCTCGTCGGCCGGGGGCCGCTGGAGGGCGAGGGCGAACAGGCGATCGAGGCGCGAGTCGGGATCGGCCCCCGCCTCGTGGGCGACCCGGGCCGCGAGGGCCCGGGCCGCGTCGGCCGCAAGCGCGCCGTTGAGCAGCGCGAGGGCCTGCGGGGCCGTCGTCGAGACGGTGCGGCGGCCGCAGGGGACGGCGTTGTCGGGAAGGTCGAGGGTCGCCAGCAGCGGCACCGGGGTGTTGCGCTTCTGGACGAGATACAGGCTCCGGCAGCCGAGGGCCTCCGGGGGCGAGGGATACCACCCCTTGGTCTTCTCGGCGTTGTCGTCGAGGAACGCCGGGTTCGAGGCGAGCACCTCGGGGGGCAGCGGCGGCCATACCGGCGGGCCGCCGCGCCGGTCGTCGAGCAGCCCGCTGACGGCGAGCAGGGCGTCGCGGACCTGCTCGGCCGACAGCCGGCGCGGCCGCCGCAGGCCGACATGGTCGGCGTCGCCGCGCGACGCCTGGCGGTAGGCGGCGCCGGTGACGATCAGCCGCACGAGGCGCTTCACGCTCCAGCCGTCGGCCACGAACCGGTGGGCGAGGTGGTCGAGCAGCGCGCGGTCGTCGGGCGGCGCCCCGGCCGTGCCGAAATCGTCGGGGGTCGCCACCAGCGCCTGCCCGTGGAGCACCAGCCAGATCCGGTTGACCGTCACCCGTGGCGTGAGCGGATTGGCCGGGGACACGATCCACTCCGCCAGCGCCAACCGCCGCCCGGTGGTCCGTGGATTGGGAGGCGCGGCGACGGCGATCGGGCCGGCGTCGAACAGCGCGGGGATCCCCGGCTCGACCGTGTCGCCGGGCTGGCGGTGGTCTCCCTGGAGGAGCAGATGGGTCGGCGGCGCGGCGCGGGAATCGGTCATCACCAGGCCGTGGAGCATGGCGCGCCTGTCGGCGCGGAGCGCGGCGATCCGGGCCGACAGGGCCTCGCGGGCCGGGCCATCGGCTTCGGCGGTGAGCGCCAGCTCCGCCTCGAAGCGCGCCAGGTCCTCGTCGACGGCGCGGTTGTGGCCGGCGGCCAGCTCCTGCTCGGGGGCGAGGTCGAGCGGCAGGTCGTCGGCGAAGCGGACGGCGGCGAAGAACGCGCGGAGCCGGTAGTGGTCGGTCTGCGGGAACGGGTCGTGCTTGTGGTCGTGGCAGCGGCAGCAGGTGAAGGTGAGCCCGAGAAACGCGGTGGCGGTGGTCTCGGTGAGGTCGGCGAGGAGCTCGGCGCGGCTCCGGTCCTGCTCGTCGAACAGCCCGGCGGCGTTGTCGTGGGGCCCGAGCCGGAGGTAGCCGGTGGCGAGGAGGGCGTCCTGCTCCGCCGGTGTCCGCGGCGGGCCGGCGACGAGCTCGTCGCCGGCGAGCTGCTCGCGGACGAACCGGTCGAACGGCTTGTCGTCGTTGAACGCGCGGACGACGTAGTCGCGGTAGCGCCAGGCCTGCGGGCGGAACTCGTCCCAGTCGAAGCCGTTGCTGTCGGCGTAGCGGACGACGTCGAGCCAGGCCCGGGCGAGGTGTTCGCCGTAGTGCGGGCTGGCGAGCAGGTCGTCGACCAGCGCCGCTACGGCGGCGTCGAGACCGACCGCGGCGACGGCGTCGACGAACCGCTCGACCGCCTCCGGCGCCGGTGGCAGGCCGTGGAGGTCGAACGACAGCCGCCGGGCGAGGGCCCGCGGATCGGCGGGCGGCGGCGGGGGCTGTCCGTCGCCGAGGAGCTTCGCCAGCACGAACCGATCTGCGTCGCCGCGCGGCCAGTCGGCATGCACCGCCGGCTGCGGGACCACGGGGGGGATGAGCGGCTCGACCGCCCACGGCCCGCGCGGGGCGTGAGCGAGCCCCTGCGGATCGGCCGCGGCCGGCGCCGCGAGCGCGACGACGAGGAGCCAGTGCCAGCGCGGCCGGCGGCGGGGGGTCATCCGAGCACCCCCGGGATCACCGTCGCGCTGCCGGCGACGCCCGTGAGCCGCTCGTCGCGGCCGGCCGTGCGGTAGCTGAGCGCGTCGTTGGACAGGCCGAGGGCGGCGAGGATCGTGGCGTGGAGGTCGGCGAACGGCGTCGGCCGCTCGATCGCCATGTAGCCGAGCTCGTCGGTGGCGCCGATCCGCTGGCCGGGCCGGACCCCCCCGCCGGCGAGCCAGACGGTGAATCCGGCGGCGTTGTGGTTGCGCCCGCCGTTGCCCTGCACCAGCGGCGTGCGGCCGAACTCGCTCGCCCAGACGACGAGCGTCTCGTCGAGCAGGCCGCGCGCGGCGAGGTCGGAGACCAGCGCGGCGATCGGCTGGTCGGTCCAGCGGGCGCGCGGCGTGTGGTTGTCGGCGAGCTGCGCGTGGGCGTCCCACCCGTCCTTGTCGGGCATGTCGTAGAGCTGCACGAAGCGCACGCCGCGCTCGACGAGGCGCCGGGCGAGGAGGCACTTCCGCCCGAAGGCCCGCGTCCGCTCGTCGGCGTGGTCGAGGCCGTAGGCGCGGAGCGTGGCGGGGGTCTCGGCCTCGACGTCGCCGAGCTCGAGGGCGCTGGACTGCATCCGGTAGGCCAGCTCGTAGGAGGCGAGGCGCGCGTCGAGCTCGGTGAGGCCGGGGCGCTGCCGGGCGTGGCGGATCCCGAGGCGGCGGATCAGGTCGAGCGTGTCGCGCTGCCCGGCGGCGAATTCCTCCGGGGGGGCGAGGTCGGGGAGCGGCGCGCCGGCGTCACGGAGGCGCGTCGGCTGGAACGCGGCGGGGAGGAAGCCGTGGGAGTAGTTGGCCGCCCCGCCGAGCGGACCGGCGTCGAAGAGGACGACGTAGCCGGGGAGCTCCGCGCTCTCCGAGCCGAGGCCGTACGTCGCCCAGGCGCCGAGGCTCGCCTTGCCGGCGCGGATGTCGCCGGTGTGTGCCTGGTAGCTCGCCGGGGCGTGGTTGTTGGAATCGGCCTGCAGCGAGTGGATGAAACACAGCCGGTCGACGTGGCGGGCGACGGCCGGGAACAGCTCGCTGACCCACGTCCCCGACTGGCCATGGCGCTGCCAGCGGTAGGGGCTGGCCAGCAGCCGGTCGGTGCAGCCGTGGAGCACGTTGGCGAACCGCGAGCCGGCGATCGCCGCGCGCAGCGATCCGGGGAGGGGCTGGCCGTCGAGCGCTTGCAAGGCGGGCTTGTGGTCGAAGGTGTCGACCTGTGACGGCCCGCCGACCATGAACAGGAAGATCACCCGCGTGGCGCGCGGCGTGAAGTGCGGGCGGCGCGGTGCCAGCGGACGGAGCGGATCGATCGCCGGGCCGTCGTCGCCGCGCCCGTCGGCTGCCGCCAACGCCGCCAGCGCCACCGGCCCGAGGCCCGCGAGCCACCCGCGCCGCGCCGCCGCCGCCCCGCCCATGGTCCGCCGCCCCGTCGCCCGTGTCACTTCGCCGTGAGGCGGTAGATCCCCTGGCCGTCGCCGCTGACGATGAGGAAATAGCTCTCCCCGGCGCCGTCGGCACCGAACGAGATCACCGGCATCTTCGGGCTCTCGATGGCATGGTTGGCGGCCGCCCGGCCGGTTGCCTCGTCGAGCGACAGGGCGAACAGCTTCCCGGAGACGTAGTCGGCGTAGAGATACTTGCCCAGCAGCGCCGGGACCGACGGGCCTCGGTGGACGTGGCCGCCGGTGATCGACAGGCCGACGCCGTGGTCATATTCGAAGATCGGCTCCACCAGCCGCGTGCCGGGCGGGGTCGGCAGGGCACCGAACCCATGGCGCCCCTCGCGCAGGCTCCAGCCGTAGTTGCCGCCACGCTCGATGAGGTCGATCTCCTCGAACAGGTTCTGGCCGACGTCGGCGCACCACAGCCGGCCGGTCGGCGGGTCGAAGGCGATCCGCCACGGATTGCGCAGCCCCCATGCCCAGATCTCGCCCCGGGCCCCCGGGACGCCGACGAGGGGATTGTCCGGGGGGATCGCGTAGCCGAGCCCCGGGTCATGCCGGTCGACGTCGATGCGGAGGATCTTGCCGAGCAGCGTCGCCGGGTTCTGGCCGTGGTGGAGCGGATCGTTGGCCGCGCCGCCGTCGCCGAGGGCGACGTACAGGCAGCCGTCGGGACCGAAGCAGAGCGTGCCGCCGTTGTGGTTCCAGAACGGCTGCGGGATCACCATCACCTCCTCCTCGAACGCGGCGTCGAACCGGTCGGGGGCGTCGGGGGAGACGCGGAACCGGGAGATCACCGAGGTGTGCGGCTCCTTCCGCGCCGAGGTGTAGTAGACGAAGAACTGGCCGTTGTCACGGAACCGCGGATGGAACGCCAAGCCGAGGAAGCCCTCCTCGTTCTGGCGATCCTGGTACACGACGCGGTCGGAGAGGTCGGCGAACAGCGTGCTCTCCGCCGCCCCGGGGCGGACGACGTGGATCTGGCCGTGCTGGGTGGCGACGAAGATCCGCCCCGAGCCGTCGCCGGCATGGGTGAGGACGATCGGCCGGAACGAGTTGGCGCGCCCGTCGGCGGTGAGCGGCTCGTAGCCGGCCCAGCGGATGCCGGGGAACGCCGGCTCGTGGCCCACCGGCAGGACGCCGTCGACGATCGCCGCGGCCGCGTCGGGGCGGGGCAACGCGCGGATCTTGACGTTGCGGTAGGCGACCTCGTCGCCATGGTCCTGGAGGCAGATGTGCCCCTGCTCGGCCGTGCCGAAGCCCGGGAACTTCGCGAACTTGCTCGCCGCCACGCGCTTCTGCCAGTCCTCGCTGCCGATCCGGAACTGCGAATAGCGCAGCCCGTTGACGTACACCTCCCCCTGCTCGGGGCCGACGCGGAGGAGGATCGTGTTCCATTCGCCCGCCGGCCGTGTCGCGTCGAGCGGCGCCCCGGTCGCCTGGTCCTTGCCAGGGGGGTAGAGCTGGTAGAGCCAGCCGGCGCGCTGCGGGTCCTTGCCGGCGGCGTTGTCGAGCACCTGGACCTCCGGGCCGCTGTGCCACGGCGCCGGCTGGTCTTCGGTGACGCGGAACATGATGCCGCTGTTGCCCCCCGGGGCGATCTTGTAGTCGAGCGACAATTCGAAGAACCCGAACGTGTCGGCGGTCACGATGTCGCCGGCACCGGCCGCGGCGCGGACCAGCGCGCCGTCTTTGACCTGCCAGCCGGCCGAGATCGCCTCCTTGCGGTAGTTGCGCCAGCCGTCGGTGGAGCGGCCGTCGAACAGCAGCTTCCAGCCTCCCCGGGCTTCCTCGGGCGACAGCACGTTCTCCTCGGCGGGCGCGGCCGCGCCGGAGATCGCGACGCAGACCGCCAGCGCCACGACCAGACCGGAGCGGTCGCCCGCCGCCGGTGACGACCGGACCGGACGGCCCGGGCCGTGGACACCATCGCATCGCCAGGTCGGGCTGGTCATCGGTCGCAGGTCCTCTCGGGGGATGGGGGGGCGGTGTCAACGCCGACGGTCAGGCGAGCAGCTCACGGACCACAGCTTGCGGCTCGACGCCCGTGAGGCGCTGGTCGAGCCCCTGGAAGCGGAACGTGAACCGCTCGTGGTCGATGCCCAGGAGGTGGAGGATCGTGGCGTTGAAGTCGTTGATGTGGACCGGGTTCTCGACGACGTTGTAGGAGAAATCGTCGGTCTCGCCGAACGACACCCCGCCCCGCGCGCCACCGCCGGCCAGCCACATGCAGTAGTTGCGCGGATGATGGTCGCGGCCGTAGGTGTCCTTCGTGAGCGTGCCCTGCGAATAGACGGTGCGGCCGAACTCGCCCCCCCAGACGACGAGCGTCTCGTCGAGCATCCCGCGCTGCTTGAGGTCGGTGACCAGCGCCGCGGTCGCCTGGTCGGTGTCGAGGCACTGGGCCTTGAGGTCGTTGGGCAGGTTGCCGTGCTGGTCCCAGCCGCGGTGGAGGATCTGCACGGCGCGCACGCCGCGCTCCACCAGCCGCCGGGCGAGCAGGAGGCTGTGGGTGAACGACCCGGGCTTGCGGACGTCGTCGCCGTAGAGGGCCAGCGTCGCCGCCGATTCCCCCGCCAGGTCGGTCAGTTCCGGCACGCTGCTCTGCATCCGGAAGGCCATCTCGTACTGGGCGATCCGCGTCTGGATCTCCGGGTCGCGGTAGCGGGCGAAGGCGCGCTCGTTGAGCCGGCCGAGGCCGTCGAGCATCGTGCGGCGGTCGGCGCCGGTGACGCCGTCGGGATTGGGAAGGTAGAGGACCGGATCCCCCGACCCGCGCAGCGCCACCCCCGAGTAGCGGGTCGGCAGGAACCCGCTCGACCACATCCGCGTGAACAGCGCCTGCGAGGGGTTGATGTCGGGCAGCGGCGTGAACACCACGAACGCCGGCAGGTCGTCGTTCTCGCTGCCGAGGCCGTACGCCAGCCAGCTCCCCAGGCTCGCCTTGCCGGGGATCTCGCTGCCGGTCATCACGAACGTGCAGGCGGGATCGTGGTTGATGGCGTTGGTGTGGATCGTCTTCACCAGCGCGATGTCGTCGACGATGCCCGCCGTGTACGGAAGAAGCTCCTTGTTGATCCAGCGGCCGCACTGGCCGGCCTGGGCGAAGGCGAACTTCGAGGGGGCGACCGGGAAGCGGGCCTGGCCGCTGGTCATCGTCGACAACCGCTGCTCGCCGCGCACGCTCGGCGGCAGGTCCTTGTCGAAGTACTCCTGGAGCTTCGGCTTGTGGTCCCAGAGGTCGATCTGCGAGGGGCCGCCGTTGGTGTGGATGTAGATCACCGACTTGGCGCGCGGCGCGTGGTGTGGCAGGCCCGGAAGGGGTGGATGGACGCGGCCGCCGGAGCCGGCGGAGACGGCCCCGGCGCGGTTCTCGAGCAGCGCCAGTGCCGCCGTCCCCAGGGCCATCCCCGACGACTGGAAGAACAGCCGGCGCGCGGCGGCGGTGCGGAGGTGCTCGCGCGGGCTTCGCGGCATCGTCATCGTGGCGGGTCTCCGTGGGCCGTCAGTTCCGCGACAGCGTCTCGTCGAGATTGAGCAGCAGGTTGGCCAGGAGCGTGTGGGCGGCCAGCTCCTCGACCGCCATCCCCTCCGGCGGCTTCGACTCGCCGTGGCTGACCAGCTTCCGCGCCGCCTCGGCGTCGGCGGCGTAGCGGGCCCGGTGGGCCGCCAGCGTGGTCGCCACGACCGCCGCCTCGTCCGATTCGGGGTCGCGGGCGAGGACCGTGCGGAACAGCCAGCCGATCCGGGCGGAGTCGTCGGCTCCCCCCTCGGCCAGGGCCCGGGCGGCCAGCGCCCGCGCCGCCTCGACGTGCTGGACGTCGTTGAGCAGCTGCAGCGCCTGCAGCGGCGTGTTGCTCCGCTCGCGGCGGGCGCAGAACTGCTCGCGGTTGGGGGCGTCGAAATTGACCATGAACGGCGGCGGCGCCGTCCGCTTGAGGAACGTGTACAGGCTGCGCCGGTACAGGGCCGGCCCGGAGTCGCGCACGTACTTCGCCGTGTTGCTGCCGGCGAACCCGACCGGCTCCCAAATGTTGTCAGGTTGGTAGGGGCGCACGCCGCGGCCGCCCAACGTGCGGACCAGCAGCCCCGACAGCGCCAGCGCGTTGTCACGGATCTGCTCGGCGTCGAGGCGGATCCGCGGGCCGCGGGCCAGCAGCCGGTTTTCCGGATCGGCCGCCGCCTGGGCCGGCTCCACGACCGCCGAGCGGAGAAACGCGCGGCTGGTGACGATCAGGCGCACCATCCGCCGCGTGTCCCAGCCGCCGTCGCGGTACTCGCACGCCAGCCAGTCGAGCAGCTCGGGGTGGCTCGGCGCCTCGCCCTGGAGGCCGAAGTCCTCGCTCGTCTTCACCAGCCCCGTCCCGAAGAACTGCTGCCACAGCCGGTTGGCGGCGACGCGCGGTGTGAGCGGCTGCCGCGGCCCGATGATCCACTGGGCGAGGTCGAGGCGGTTGGGGACGTCGCCGGTGGCCACCAGCAGCGGCGGGAGGAAGCCGGGCGTCGCCCGCTGGACCTTCGCGCCGGGCTTGTCGTAGGCCCCGCGCTGCATGACGAAGCTCTCGCGCATCGTCGGCAGGTCGTTGAACACGAACGTCCGTGCCAGCCCCTTCTCGAGCTCCTCGCGCCGCGCCGTCGCCGTGCGGAGGAGGGACACCGCCTCGGCGAGCGGCGCCGGGCGTGCGCTCCACACCTGCGCCAGCCAGTGGCGGCGCACGCGCGCCAGCTCCGCCGCGTCGGTCGTCTTCTCGATCCCCTGCTTGACCAGGCCGCGGAGGTCGCCGGGGACGTCGTCGAGCTTGTCCTTGCCGGTGCGCTCCTGCCACCAGGCCGCCAGCGACCGGGCCGGGTCGCGGGCCGGATCGGAGACGGCGACGATGCCGAGGGCATCCCAGCGGACGTGGCCGCCGAATTGCGTCAGCGCGAACCCTTCCAGTTTCGTCCCCGGGGCGAGCCCGACCTGCTCGGGCGCGACCGTGAGTGTCCGCCAGCCCCCCGGCTCCGGCAGGGGCCCGGCATGGAACCGCGACGGCTTCCCCGCCTCCCCCCAGTCGATCGCCGCCGGATCGCCCCACACCGCGCGGTGGTTCCAGCTGCCGGCGTGGAACTGGAGCATCACCGACTTCGGCGGAGCGGCCGGGTCGAGCCAGACATGGGCGACGATCTCGGCACCGGCCGGGATCACGAGCGGCTCGGCGCCGGACTGGTAGAAGTCCTGGCCGATGCCGGTGGCGGTCCGGTCGAGGCAGCGCCGGCCGGAGTGGACGGCCCCCGGCTCGCTGCCCTCGAACCACGCCAGCGGAGCGCCGGCCGACTGGACCGCCGCCCCGGCGGGAAAGTCGTCGTCGAGCCAGACCGTCTCGGTGCGCACCGGCTCGGGGCGCGGGTCGGCGGTCGCCGGATCGGCGTAGGCCACCGCGTCGAGCGCCGTCTCCAGCCCCTGGCGCAGCCCCGGCAAACGGGCGTCGAGATCGGCCAGCTCGCGCTGTTCGTCGGCGGTGGGCAGCGTGATCGTCGGGGCGGTGGTGAGGATGTTGCCGTCGAACCCGGGATCGGCGGCCGAATTGAAGAACGCGTACAGCGAGTAGAACTCGCGCTGCGAGAGGGGATCGAACTTGTGGTCGTGGCACACGGCGCACTGCCCCGTCAGCCCCATCCACGCCTGGACCATCGTCGCCGTGCGGTCGACGGCGTAGCGGAACAGCAGCTCGTCGTTGATCGAGCCGCCTTCGCTGGTGGTGACGTTGCAGCGCGAGAACCCGGTGGCCGTCTGCTGGGCCTTCGTTGCCCCGGGCAGGAGGTCGCCGGCGAGCTGCCAGATCGTGAACGTGTCGAAGGGGAGGTTCTGGTTGAAGGCCTCGACGACCCAGTCGCGGTAGGCCCACATCTGCCGCTCGTTGTCGAGGTGGAGACCGTGGGTGTCGGCGTAGCGCGCCGCGTCGAGCCAGTGGCGCGCCATCTCCTCGCCGTGGTGGGGGCTGGCGAGGAGCCGCTCGACGAAGCGTTCGACGGCGTCGGCGGCCGGATCGGCGACGAACGCCTCGACCTCCGCCGGGGTCGGGGGCAGCCCGACCAGCGCGAACGACAGCCGCCGCGCGAGCACCCGGCGGTCGGCCGGCGGATTGACCGGCAGCCCCTCCTCCGCCAGCCGCGCCTCGAGGAACCGGTCGATCGGGTTGTCCACACCGGCCGGCCCGGCGGGGACCGGGGGGCGCGACAGAGCGCGGAACGACCAATGCGGCTCGAACGCGGCACCGGCGGCGATCCAGCGTTCGAGGAGGTCCTGCTGGGCGGGGGTGAGCGATTTGTTGGAGTGCGGGGGCGGCATCACGACGTCGGGGTCGGTGGCGCGGATCCGCGCCACCAGGGCGCTGGCCGCCGGCTGGCCGGGGACGACGGCGACGGCGCCGCTGGCCAGGGCCGTCGTCGCCGCGGCCCCGTCGTCGAGCCGCAGCCCGGCCTCCTGCTTGGCCGGCCCGTGGCAGGCGTAGCAGGTGTCGGCGAGGAGCGGGCGGATGTCGCGGTCGAAGTGGAGCGGTTTTTCCGCCCCGGCCACCCCCCTGGCCGACAGCACCAGGCAGCCGGCCAGCAGGACCGTGACCGGTCCGGGAACGAGGCGTTCGCCGCGGTGTCCCGTCGCCGGTCGCGAAACAGTCCGCTGTGCCATGGTCGTGCCCCTGGAGACCCTGACCGGCCGCGGACGACCGGCACCGCCGCGGATCGCGCGGCATGCGGCCGAGAGCCCGGCGGTGGGTCCGCCGCAACCCGGGTGGCCGGGCCGTCGGCCGGTTTCGTCGCTCGATCGCCACGGGGAGGCGAGGCACCCTGCCCCACCCCGCGAGAACCAAAGTCTCGCCCCGGGAACCCGGTTTGGCAAGGAATCCCGGGGTCGGTGCCGGTCAGGCGATCACCGCCCCGTGGACCTCGCCGGCGACGTCGGTGAGGCGGAAGTCACGGCCACCGTGGCGGTAGGTGAGGCGGAGGTGGTCGACGCCGAGGAGGTGGAGGATCGTGGCGTGGACGTCGTGGATGCTCATCCGCCCGTCGACCGCGTAGTAGCCGTAGTCGTCGGTGGCACCGTAGCGGAACCCGCCGCGCACGCCCCCTCCCGCCATCCAGATCGTGAAGCCCTCGGGATTGTGGTCGCGGCCGTTGGTGCCCTGGGCCACCGGCGTCCGCCCGAACTCCCCCGACCAGACCACCAGCGTGTCGTCGAGCAGCCCGCGGCGGGCAAGGTCCTCGAGCAGCCCGGCGATCGGCTTGTCGACCTCGGCCGCCTTCTCGCCGTGGCCGGCAAGCAGGTCGGCGTGCTGGTCCCACTGCACCTTGCCGTCGCTGTGGGTCACCTGGATGAAGCGCACCCCCGCCTCGGCGAACCGCCGGGCGAGCAGGCACTGGCGGCCGAAGTTGGCGGTGACCGGGTCGTCGAGGCCGTACAGCGCGAGGGTCTCCCGCGTCTCGCCGGAGAGATCCTCGACGGTGGGCATCGCCCGCTGCATGCGGAACGCCAATTCGAAGCTCTCGAGGCGCGATTCGAGGACCGGGTCGGCGGCGGCCTGGTCGCCGAGCCCGCGGATGAAGTCGAGCTGGGCGCGCTGGACGTCCGCCGACCAGCGCGGATTGGCGATGAACTTCATCCGCGCCTCGGTCGCCGGCCGGCTGGCGACGCCGAGCGGCACTCCCTGGTGGCGCGCGGGGAGGAAGGCGCTGCCCCAGTTGTTGGCGCCACCGTGGGCGAGCGTCGGGCAGATCGTGACGAACGCGGGGAGGTCGGCGTTGAGCGTTCCCAGGCCGTAGCTCACCCAGGCCCCCATGCCGGGCCGGACGAACGTGTCGCTGCCGGTGTGGAGCTTGAGGACGGCGCCGCCGTGGGCGGCATTGGTGCCATGGACGCCGTGGAGGAAACAGATCCGGTCGACGTGCCGGGCGACGTGCGGAAACAGGTCGCTCACCGGGCTGCCGCACGCGCCGTGACGGCGGAAGCGCCACGGGCTCGCCAGGAGGTTGCCGGTGGCGGCGAACTGGACGCGCGGCTTGGCCGCCGGAAACGGCTTGCCGTCGTCGGCGGTGAGCTTCGGTTTGGGATCGAAGGTGTCGACGTGCGACGGCCCCCCCTTCATGAACATGAAGATCACGCGCCGGGCGCGCACCGGCAGGCCGTGGTCGACGGTGCCGGCCAGCAGGTTCCGCGCGGCCAGCCAGCCGAAGCCGACGGCGCTGCCGGCCAGGGCACGGCGCCGGCTCGTCGGCAGGGGAATCGATTGCATCGCGGCCTCCGCTCAGCGCACGAAGAGGAACTCGTCGCCCGCCAGCAGCCCCTGGGCGACGGCGGTCCACGCCGCCGCCTCGCGCCCGGCGGGGGGCGTTCCCGCCTCCGCCAGCCGCGCGGTGATCCGCGCCACCGCCTCGGCGACGAGCCGCTCCTCGGCGGCTGTCGGGGAGCGGCCGAGGACGCGGCGGAAAAGAAGCAGGGGTCGTGGCACGCCGTCGCCGGGGGTGGCGGCCAGCACGCTCGTCGCGATGCGTTCGGCCACCCCGAGGACGAGCTCGCCGTTGAGCAGCCACAGCGCCTGCGAGGGCACGGTCGACGTGCCGCGGTCCCCGCAGGGGACGGCGCCGTCGGTGCAGTCGAACAGCCACAGGCAGTCCTGGATGTGATTGCGGATCACCGGCATGTAGATGCTGCGCCGCGGGGCGTCGTAGCGCGTGCCGTCGATCGAGGTGTGGTCGAAGAGGAACGCCCGGTTGGCGACGTGGAGCAGCGACCCGCCCATCGAGCGGTCGAGCGTGCCCCCCACGGCCAGCAGCGAATCGCGGATGCTCTCCGCCTCGAGGCGGCGGACGGTGGCGCGCCAGGCGAGGTGGTTGTCGGGGTCGACCTCCAGCGCCCGCGCGGCGGTCGGGCTGTCGGCAGCGGTGCTCGACCGCTGCCAGGCCGCCGAGAGGAGGATCCGCCGGTGGAGCGCCTTGAGCGACCACCCGGAGTCGACCAGTTCCGCCGCCAGCCAGTCGAGGAGCGGCTGGTTGACGGGCCGGTCGCCGAGCCGGCCGAAATTGTCGGTGGTGGCGACGATCCCGCGGCCGAAGTGCCAGCGCCACACCCGGTTGACGATCACCCGGGCGGTGAGCGGGTGGCGCGGGTCGGCGAGCCAGTCGGCCAATTCGCGGCGGCCGCTCGCCGCCGGGGGAATCGCCAGCGGGCCGTCGATCTCGAGGACCACCGGCACGCCGCGCGGCACGCGCCGCCCCGGCACGAGGTGGTCGCCGCGGATGGCGATCCGGGCGTCGGCCGGGGTTCCCTCGACCACCCCCATCGCGGTGTCGAGCGGCACGACCGCCCGCTCGGCCTCCGCCACCGCGGCGCGCAGTGCCGTGAGGCGCTGGCGCACCTCCTCGGGGAGCGTCTCCTCCGCGACCGTCGCCGGATCGGTGCCGGCAGCGGCGACGGCGCCCCGGGCACTGGCCAGTTCGGCGGCGACCGCCCCCTTCCGCGCCTCGACGGCGGCCGTCGCCTCGGCATGGGCGGCGAGCGCCTCCGGAGTGGCGACGACATTTTCCTGCCAGCGTGCGATCCGCGCCAGCGACTCCATCGACCGCGTGCTGGTGAAGATCCCGGCCAGTGCCGCGTAGTCGGCCTGGGAGACGGGATCGAACTTGTGGTTGTGGCAGCGGGCGCAGCCGAACGACAGCCCGAGGAACGCGCGCGACAGCGTGTCGACCTGCTCGTCGACGACGTCGGCGGCGAGCTTGGCCTGGTCCCCCTCGGCGAGGACCTTGGGGCCGAGGACGAGGAACCCGGTGGCGACGAAGAGCGCGTTGCGCTCGGCTGCCGGGGTGTCGGGGGTGGTGAGCAGGTCGCCGGCGACCTGGCGGCGGAGGAATCGGTCGTAGGGGAGGTCTTCGTTGAGGCTCGCGATCACCCAGTCGCGGTAGCGCCATGCGGTGCCGTGGGCGACGTTCTCGTCGAGCCCGTTGGAGTCGGCGTAGCGGACGACGTCGAGCCAGTGGCGCGCCCAGTGCTCGCCGTAGTGGGGCGAGTCGAGGAGCCGGTCGACGACCCGGGCGAAGGCGTCGGGGGACTCGTCGGCGAGGAATGCCGCGACCTCGTCGGCGGAGGGCGGCAGGCCGGTGAGGTCGAACGTCACGCGGCGCAGGAGCGTCGCCCGATCGGCCGGTCCTGTCGGTTCGACGCCGACGGCGGCGAGGGCCTGGCGCACGAAGGCGTCGATCGGATCGGCGGCCCCGGCGACGACGGGCACGGCCGGGCGGACGACCGGCGTGAACGACCAGTGCGCCCGTTCCGCCACCGGATCGAAGGGCGGCAGCGGCGGCGGTGGCTCGAGCGACCCGCCGGGGTGCGGTGCGCCGGCTTCGATCCAGGCCGTCACGAGTGCCAGCTCGTCGGCGGGCAGCGCCTCCGCCGGCGGCATGAGGAGCGTTTCGTCGCGGCGGAGCACGGCCCGGGCCAGCAGGCTCTCGGCGAGGCTTCCCGGAACGATCGCGGGACCGGAGTCACCACCGGCCACGAGGCCCGCGAACGAGTCGAGCCGCAGCCCACCCTCCTGGCGCTGGGCGCCATGGCAGTGGCCGCAGCGGCGCTCGAGGACGGGGGCGACCCGCGCCGTGAAGTCGTCGGCGGTCAGGCGCGCTTCGCCGGCGCGGGCCTGGCCCGGAGCCACGGCGCCGGCCAGCAACAGCGACAGGGCGAGGAGACGACGGAGGGCCATGCGATCGAGCCCACGGGGACTGCCGCGAGTCTACCACCGCCACCGCGCCGGTCGTGCCCGCGTCACGGCACCCGCGCGATCACGCACGTGAGGTATTCGCCGTCGAGGCAACTGGCACTCACGGGGTGGTCGGGGGCCGCCCCGCGCACCTCGAGGAGCTGGATCGACCGCCGCGCCTGCTGGGCGACGCCGGCGAGCATCGTCAGGAACTCGTCGCGTCCCACGGCCCCGGAACAGCTGCAGGTGACGAGCGTTCCGCCCGGTTCGAGGAGGTCGACGGCGAGGCGGTTGATGCGGTGGTAGGCGCGGAGGGCGTCGGCCACGGTGGCGCGGCTCCGGGCGAACTTCGGCGGATCGAGGACCACCATCCCGTAGCGCTCGCCGGATCCTGCCAGGTCGGCGAGCCGTTCGAAGGCGTCGGCCGTCTCCACCGCCACCGTCGCCAGGCCGTTGAGCCGGGCGTTGGCGGCCGCCAGCGCCGTCGCCTTGGCGCTGGAATCGACCGCGAGCACGGCGCTGGCCCCGGCCGCGGCGGCGGTGAGGGCGAAGCCCCCCGAGTAGCAGAACATGTCGAGCACGCGCTTTCCCGGCGCGTGGCGCGCCGCGGCGTGACGATTGTCGCGTTGGTCGATGTAGAAGCCGGTCTTCTGCCCCGCGGCGAGGTCGATCCCGTAGCGGAGGTTCCCTTCGCGGACGAACACCGGCCCGTCGGGGGCCTGGCCGCGCACGACCCGGTCGGGGAGGTGGAGCCCTTCGAGGCCGGCGAGCCCGCGCTCGGCGCCGCGGAGGAGGATGCCCCGCGCCGGCGCCAGCGTCCCGAGGATGCCGGACAGCGTTTCCAGCCGGGCCGCCATCGCCAGCGCCGTCACCTGCACGCACAGCCAGTCGCCGTAGCGGTCGACGACCAATCCGGAGAGGTCGTCTCCCTCGCTGTTGACGAGGCGCACGGCGCCGTCGGTGGCGTCGAGGCCGAGGCGGCGGCGGAGGGCGACGGCGGCGGCGATCCGCCCTTCCCACAGCGCCCCGTCGAGCGGCTGCGCCGGATCGAAGGCATACAGCCGCACGCGCAGCCGGCTGTGGGGATTGAACAGCCCGCGGGCCACGAACCGCCCCTCGTGGGTCGCCAGATCGACGACGTCACCGGCCGCCGGGTCGCCGTCGAGGCGGGCGATCGCCGAATCGAGCACCCAGGGGTGGCGACCGAAAAACGGCCGGGCCCGCTTCGGCTTGAGAACGACGGTGGCCGTGGGCAGCCCGTCGGCGGCGGGCGGCGACGGTGACGGCGGCACAGCGGGGTCCATGGCTCACACCGGCAGGGGGCCGCGGGCGCCACGGCGCGCCGCGGGGCGGGACGGTCGCCGCGCGGATCAGGCGTGGACGACCCGGTCCGCGGGGCCGGGCACGACGTGCGGGGCCGGGAGCGTGTCGCTGCCGGGATCGGTGTGGAGTTCGCGCCGCCCCTCGCGGCGCCGCTTGGCGCGCTCCACCCGCTCCACGCTCCAGGCGAAGACGGCGCCGAGCGGACCGGAGAGCATGGCCGGCATGAGCACGAGGTTGCCCACCAGGGCGATGGTCAGCATCGCGAGCATCATGTGGCCGAAGCGCTGCGTCGGGCCGAACGGCGACAGCGAGAACACCGACAGCCCGATGCCGATCACGCCCCAGCTCTGGTACATCGCCCGGGCGCAGCCCTTGTAGGCGAGCATCACCGCCTCGCGGCGGGAGAGGCCCTCGGCGATCCCGCGGCGGAACCAGAGCATGAAGTGGACGACGTCGTCGACGGTCACGCCGAGGGCGACGCTCGGCGCCATCACCGTGCCGATGTCGATCAGCAGCGTGCCGGCGTCGAGCGATTTGAGGATCGAATTGCCCCAGCCCATGCCGCCGAACACGCAGACCGCCGGGAACGCCGCGGGGAGGAGGAGCACCAGCCCCGCCGAGGCGGCCCGGCAGAGGACCACCATCACGATCACGATGATCGCGAAGTCGGTGATGAATCCGGCGATCAGCCCGTCGAGCAGCGAGTGCTGCGCCTTGTAGACCAGCGGCACCAAGCCGGTGTAGTCGACGGCGATTCCCTCGACGCCCTCGGTGGCGAGCCGGGCGAGGATCGGGTCGATCGTCTTCTGGAGGTCCTGCTTGAACAGCGCGTAGTCGACTTCCTTGATGGCGCTGACGCGGGCGCTGATCCGCCACAGCTCCTCGGCATGGCCATCCTCGTGGACCACCTCGCGGAGGTAATCACCGGCGAGGAAGTCGTCGCGGTGGGCGACGAGCCGCTTGTTGAGGACGCTGCGCCGCGTCTTCGACGACAGCCCGAACACGCGTCCGGCCGCGCCGCCGACGCCGCCGCCGCCGACGTCGAGCTCACGGCCGAACGTGACCGTCGACAGCGAGCTGCCGACCTCGTCGAGCCGGCCGATCTCGCGCTGGATCTCGCCGACCAGTTCCATCCGCTCGAGGAAGCTCAGCCCGCACTTCGAGTCGTCGATGCGGACGAGGACCTCCATCGGCACCAGCGGCCCGAGCTTGCGTTCCAGCCAGCGGTAGTCCTCGCGGATCTGCGCCCGGGGCGAGAACAAGCGCATCAGCTGGACGCTGCTCTCGACCCGTGTCATCCCGTAGCCGACGCCGGCCATCAGCGCCAGGCAGGCGGTCGTCACCAGGGCATGGTTCCGCGTGATCCACTCGCCGATCCGCCACCAGCGGCTCGCCTCCGCGGGGCGCCAGCCGTCGTCGCTGCCGTCGCCGGCGAGCCGCCCGATCCGCAGCTTCGGCGGAAACAGTTCCAGGGCCGCGGGCATGAAGGTCACGAGGATCAGGAAGCTGACCACCACGCCGATCGCCGAGAAGATGCCGAACATCCGGATCGGCACCAGCTCGCTGACCGCGAGGGTCGCCAAGCCGACGGCGGTCGTGCCGGTGGCCAGCGTCAGCGGGAGCATGGCGTGGTGCACGGCGCGGCCGGCCGCGCCCTCCTGCTGGCCCGTCTCGGCCAGCTGGTCGCGGTAGTAGTTGGCGAGGTGGATGGCGCCGCTGGTCGTCGCCACGTAGACCAGCGACGGCATCGTCAGCAGGATCGCGTCGACCGGGTAGCCGCAGTACCAGACCACCGCCAGGCTGGCGAACATGCTGTACACGCCGGAGGCGAGCACGAGGCCGACCAGCAGCTTGCTCTTCAGGCTCCACCAGCTGACGAAGAACCCGACGACCAGCGACAGGCCGAAGAGGATCGTGACGCTCGTCTGCCCCGCCTTGTCGATCGAGACGTTGTCGACCGGGGGGCCGCCGAGGTGGAAATCGTCGGCCGGGATCCCGCACTCCTCGGTGGCGACCTGCTTGATGAGGTCGACGGCTCCGTGGAGGTTCGCCCGGGCGAGATCGGAGAGGGTGAGGACGAGGCAGGTCTGCCGCAGCCGCGGGTCGTCCTCGGGGCTTCCCGGCTCGACGCCCTGGGCCGGCGGCCCGATGAGGGCCCCGGTGAGGCGATCGATGGCCGTCGCCTCGTCGAGGTTCAGCGGCTCGGCCGTCATCTGGGCGACGGCCCGCGGCCCGGTCTGGACGGTCTTGTAGTAGAGGGGCCGGTCGATGCGGGCCGCCTCTTCCGGCGGCGGGAGGAGCTTTTGGGCCAACAGCTCCAGCCGCGGGTCGGCCATCGTGCAGCCGTCCCAGCTGGCGAGGATGAACTCCTCCCCCTGGAAACTCTGGCGGAACCGCCGGTAGACCTGGGTCTCCGGGTATTCCAGGGGCAGCCACCCCTTCACGTCGTTGCGGTTGTTCCCCTTCGCATTGATCGCACCGACCACCACCAGCGGCAGCAGGAACATGAGGATCGCCATGATCCCCACGCTGAAACGCTGGTAGAAGTTGCCGGACGCGGTCGACATCGAAGCGTTTTCAGACCTCGTCGGGGATCGAACCGGCGTTGGTGGCCTCGCCGCGGGCTTCAAGTCCGCGGGACGGCGTCACTGTCTCATCGCCCTCTCATCGCCACCGGCGGTCGCCTGGGCCCGCCCCGGGCCGACCGCGAATGGCCGGCCTGGGCCCCGGGAAACCCCGGATCCGAGCTCCGAAACCGTACAAGGGATTCAGGTGCCCGTCCATATTGTTCGGCCGCCCCACCCCTGGTTCCCCTCCTGATCGGCGTGGCGCAAGTGTTTTATGAATAACACCTTCCGTTGCACGCAGCCCTTTCTCATCTGGTGCAATCGGCAGGGATCCCCCCGGCCTCCTTTCTTGCCTTTTCCCGGCTTGACGCCGGGCAGCACCGCTGTCGCCCCCGGGGAGGCAGGCGGCGTGTGGCTGGCTCGACCAGCTGGCGGCCGACTCGCAGGGAAGCGCGACACGACCGCTCAGCCGTCCGCCCCACCGGGATCCGACCGCTCCCCCTCCCCTCCCGAGCGAAACCCGGCCGCGACATGGGAACCGTCGCAGAACGGCCGCTGCCGCGACTGCCCGCAGCGGCACAGCGCGAGGGACGGTTTGGTGGTGGGGGGCGGGGGGATTTCGACACCGTCGTGGTCGGTCAGCCGCACCAGGACCCCCTGGGCCGCCAGGTCGGGGGCCAGTTCGACGACCAACGGTCCGTCGAGCCGGCAGCGGATCGAGACGGTTCCCGGGGGTATGTGACGTGCGGGCCGACCCGGTGTGCCCGCCCCGGGAGATTCGGGAGGGGTCATCGGCGATCCTCCAGACCGGCATCCCCCTGCGGTCTCCCCGCGGCCGGGGAGAGCCACAACACCCCCCAGGCCAGCCCCGCGAGCCCGAGGAGGACGAGCGAAATCAGCTGGGAAATCGACAGGCTCGTGCCGAGCGCACCCGGCTCGTCGATCCGGATCATCTCGAGCAGGATCCGCGAGATCGGGTGGAGCGACAGCACGAGGGCGAACACCGCCCCGTCGCGGCGGGCGAAGGGGGTGAACAGGACCGCCAGCCAGGCCAGCAGCGCCGCGTCGATCGCGGCGTAGATCTGGGCGGGGTGCACCGGCAGGCTCCAGGGGGCGGGCGTGTCGCCGGTGGGTGCCGGGAGCAGTCCCCGCGCGACCTGGTCGAGCCACGGCGGGCTGTGCGGCGGAAACCGCACCCCCCAGGGGAGGTCACAGGGGCCGCCGTAACAGCAGCCATTGAGGAAACAGCCGACGCGCCCCAGTGCCAGCCCGACGAGCAACCCGGGGGCGATGCAGTCGGCCAGCCGCGGCAGCGACAGCCCGCGGCGCCGGGCGAACCACCACGCCGCGAGGGCCGCCGTCGGCAGCGAACCGAAGACCACCAGCCCGCCGGCGGCGAGGTTGAGGATCTCCGGGAGCGCGGCGACGAGGCTCCGCCCCGGCGGGAAGAACTGCGCGTGGTATTCGACGACGTAGAACAGCCGGGCGCCGACCAACCCGGCGAGGAACACCTCGAGGCCGAGGGCCAGGATCGTGTCGGCGTCGAATCCCATCCGCCGCCCGCGGACGATCGACAGCCAGGTGCCGGCCGCCGCCGCCGCCAGGAGCATCACCCCGTAGCCGCGGACCGGCACCCCCGCTCCGTCGTCGAGCGCCGGCAAGCCCCAGCGCACGAACGCCCCCGTCAGCGCGATCTGCGGCCCGAGGTGGAGCAGTGTCCGGCTCCAGCCGTCGCGGCGAATCCCCCGTGCCAGGGCGACGATCGCGATCACGCCCCACACCGCCAGCAGCGCCCCCCAGCCGAACAGCGGCACGGCGCCGATCCGGCCGGGGACGTGGAACAGGATCGAGCGCATCGGTCGGTCCCGTGTCAGGCCGCGCCGGCGCGGCCGTCGAGGAGTTGGTTGTCGATGAGGCGCGTCGTGCCGAGGCGCCCGGCGACGAGGGCCACCGCCGGGGCGGCGGGATCGGCGAGCGGCGCGAGCGATTCCCGCTCGACCACCGCGGCGTAGTCGACGGCGATGCCGTGGTCGTCGATGATCCGGCGCATCGTCCCCTCGATGTCGGCCACCGGGGCGCCCGCCGCCCAGTCGCGCGCTGCCGCCGCCAGCGCGGCCGAGAGCCCCGTCGCCCGGCGGCGCTCGGCTGCCGAGAGATAGGCGTTGCGCGAGCTCAGCGCCAGCCCGTCGGGCTCGCGGATCGTCGGCCGGACGACGATCGTGACCGGGAGGGCGAGGTCGGCGACCATCCGGCGGACGACGAGCGTCTGCTGCCAGTCCTTCTGGCCGAAGTAGGCGCGCTGCGCCGGCACGAACGCGAACAGCCGTTGGACGACCGTCGCCACGCCGGAGAAATGACCGGGCCGCAGGGCGCCCTCGAAGGGCAGCGCCGGCCCGTCGACGACGATCCGCGTCGCATGGCCGGGCGGATAGATCGCCGCCACGTCGGGGGCGAAGATCCAGCGCACGCCACGGGCCGCGAGGAGACGGCGGTCGGCATCGAGGGCCCGCGGGTACCGGGCGAAATCCTCGTGCGGCCCGAACTGCGTCGGGTTGACGAAGATCGAGGCCGCGACGTCGTCGCACTCGGCGGCGGCCGCCTCGGCGAGGCTCGCGTGCCCTTCATGCAACGCGCCCATCGTGGGGACGAAGCCGACGGTCCGGCCGCGGTGGCACGATTCGCGGACCAGCGCCGCGATCTCCTCCGGGTTGGTGATCACCGCGGCCGGGGCGGTCATGTCATCGCCTCGACGGCGGCGATCCCCTCGGCGATGGCGGTGCCGAGGTCGTCGGCGGGCACCACGACCACGGCTGGCGGCCGGAGACGGTGGAGGGGATCGTCGTCGGCGCAGCGGCGCTGGACGCGCTCGAGGAGCCGCTGCTGGAGTGCGACGAGTTCCGCCGCCGTCGACTCGGGGGTGCCACCGGCGCCGAAGACACCCGTATCCCGGAACAGGTCGGTGTGGTCCCCGCGCCGCGCCCGGAACGCGATCCGTTCGGCCAGCGTCGCGGCGCTGGCCACCGTGACCACCGCGACCCCGGGTGCGAGTGCCGCGGCGGCGCGGGTGGCGAACCGGTCGGCGAACGCGGCGCGGGGGGCGGGAGGGAGCCAGCCCTCGGCCGCGACCAGGAGCGTTCCCAGCCAGCAGTCGGCGATGACGGTCACCGGGCCCGGATCGTTCCCGGCATCGGCGCCGTGCGCCGCGGCCCGTTCGGCCGACAGCACGCGCGCCCAATCCCCGAGCGCGGCGTCCCAGTCGGCCGGATCGGCACCGCGGGGCAGTGGCGTGGGCTGCCGCACCAGGCGTGCCAGCGTGGCATCGGCGATCGCGCCGGCGACCTCGGCCGCGCCGCTCCCCGGCACGCCCACCACGGCGACGTGGACCGCGGGGCGCGAAATGTTGTCGAGCAGTTCGCGGACGGTGCAGCCGGACAGGGGATGGACCGCCTCGGGGGCGATCTCGGCACACGGCTCGAGGACGAACCGGCGCGTCGCCATCCGCGGATGGGGCACCGTCAGCGCGCCGTGGTGACGGCCGGCGATCTCGGTCTCCGGCTCGTCGATGACCAGGTCGTCGTAGAGGAGCAGGTCGAGATCGATCGTCCGCGGACCCCAGCGAACGCTGCGGTCGCGGTGGAGCGTGTTCTCGACGGCCGCCAGCGACTCGAGCAGCTCGCGCGGGCCAAGCGCCGTCTCGACCAGGCAGGCGCCGTTGAGGAACGGCGGCTGGCCCGCCGGACCGCCGACCGGTGCGGAACGGTGGGGGCGGCTGACTGCGACCAGGCTGATTCCGGGCATGAACCGCAGGAGTTCCACGGCCCGCTCGAGCTGGTCACGCGGCACGCCGGCATTGGCGCCGCATCCGATCAGGCATCGTGCCATGGTCGTTTCCCGCCGCTCCGTCAGCCGCGGGGATTCCGCGCCGGCTTCGGAAGTTTATCAGGCGGCCGGCACTCGCCTCGGCTCGTCCCGGGACGCCGGGAGCGAAAACCATGGCCGGGGCCAGAGTCCCCTCTCGGGGAGGGGCAGGCTCGGCACGTCGAATCCCCGACCGACGAGCCACGGCCGGCGAACGAATCGAAAAAACGGGGGTGACATCCAGGCCACGACCCAAGGTCGTCGACAGTCGATCCCTCAGTCGTCGCCCCCCATCGATCGGCATTCCGGAAGGCACCACGGCCATCCCTCCGGATCACGGCACGCTGCCGCGTTGTGCTCCACGGTCGCTCCTCACAGATCGGCGGCGAAAGCCATCACGACGTGTGGATCGATCCTCCGCGTGCCCAGTGACTCGTTTCGTCGTGCCTCCACGCCAGGCGTGTCGAGCGATCAGTCACGCAACCACCGTGTCGCGGGTGCCGCGTCACGCCGCCACGCCGTGACAGCCTTCGTGTTTCTCGTCATCGGCTTCACGCGGCCGGGCCGGACACGGCCAGCCCGCCGCGAAGCGCTCCGGCAACGGTGGCCATCGCGACCGCCGCGTGCCGTGATGGGGTGGCATTCTGTGAACGACGTCGATCTTGTCAAGGCTGCGTCGTCCGCGGCGGGACTCGCGGCAGTCGTGCGGTGACGCGTCGGTGTCGGCCGCGCAGCGCATGCCAGCATGCAGTCACGCGGGCGCTTGCACGGCCGTCGGCGAGCGGGCACAACACATGCGCGGAGGCAGGGCGCGCCGCGGCGGCGGCCGGCAGGACCGGGTGCTCGATCGATGCAGCCACCGTTTGCAGACGACCCCGAGCCGCTGGATCCGGCGCCCGATGCCGGTGCCGTAGGCGAGTGGGATGGCCCTGGCGCCGATGCGCCGCAGCCCGGCTACTGGGAACTGTCGCGCACGCCGCTCACGAGCCTCGTATTCACGCTCCCGCTGGTCTTGGCGTACGAGGGGGGCGTGCTCCTCCGCGGCCGCGGCACGCCGCGCAACGGCGCCGACGTTTGGCTGCGCCAGGCACTGGATGCACTCGGTTTCGGTGCCTATTTCCTGCTCCCCGTGCTCACCGTGCTCGGGCTCCTCGCCTGGCACCACGTCGAGCACGACCGCTGGCGCTTCCGGCCCGCCGTGCTGCTGGGAATGGCCCTCGAATCGCTCCTGTTGGCGGCGGTGCTCGTCGGCGTGGCGCGGCTCCAGGACCGGATCTGGCCCCTCGATGTGGCCCTGGTGCGCGAGGGGTTTTTGGCCCGGGTGATCGGCTACTGCGGTGCCGGGCTGTACGAGGAGGTGCTGTTCCGCTTGCTGCTGCTGCCGGCGCTGGCATGGCTCGTGGGGCGGGTGTTCGGCGATGGCACGCCGGCCTACGGCGCGGGGGTGATCCTGTCGAGCCTCCTGTTCAGCCTCGCCCATTACGTCGGCCCGCTCGGCGAT
>JAGWVR010000134.1 GCA_018970785.1 Planctomycetota bacterium | reverse complement strand
GGTGAAGGTGATCGTGCTGCTGGCGCTCCTCGCCGGGTGCGGGCGGACGCCGATGCCCGAGGCCCCGGCGCTCGACGAGCAGATCGCGGCGGTCCGCGCCGGCCGCGCGACCACGATCACGCTCCGCGCGCCGGTCGAGTCGCCGGCCGCCTGGGCCCGGCTCGGCGGCCTGCCGGGCCTGCGCGAGCTGGTCGTCGAGCGCGGCCGCGCCGACGACGCGGCCGCGGCGGTCCTGGCGACGCTTCCCGATCTCGAGCGCCTCGTCCTCCGTGAGTCGCCGGTGGGGGACGCGGGCCTGGCCCACCTCGCCGCGCTTCCCCGGCTCCGCGATCTCAACCTGCCGCAGTCGGCGGCGACGGCGCGGGGCGTGGCGCTGGTGGCGGCGGGGCCGGCGGGGAGGAGCCTGCGGAGCCTGCGCCTCGGGGGCGGCGGCTTGGCCGGGGCCGACGTCGCCCGGGCGGTGGCGCGGTTGGTCGGCCTGCGCTCGCTGCACCTGATCGACGTGCCGATCGGCGACGAGGGGCTGGCGGCGCTGGCCGAGATGCCCGGCCTGTGGAACCTCTACCTCGACGGCGCCGGGGTGTCGGAGGGGGCGTGGGGAGGGTATTTTGAGCGGCGGCCGGACGTGCACGTCCACGTCGACCAGGTCCACCACGACCGCGATCCCCGGCCTGCCCACTGACCCGCGGCGCCCGCCGCCGATCCCGGAGGAGCGTCGATGCTGCGCCCGATCCTGCCGCGGCAGCGGATGCCGCTGTGCCTGGCCTGCGTCCTCGCCCTCGCCCTGGCGGGGATCGGCCTGGTGGCCCGGTCGGCCCTCGTCCAGCCGGTGGCGCCGGGCGCGGCGATGGTGAAGAGCGCCGAGGCATTCCTGGCGGCGCTGGCGCCGGAGCAGGTGGCGCGGGTGCGGCGGCCGTTCGACGACCCGAAGCGGACCGACTGGCACTTCATCCCGAAGTTCGAGCGGAAGGGGCTGGCGCTGCGCGAGATGACGCCGGCACAGGAGAAACTGGCGCTCGACCTCCTCGCCGCCGCCGTCTCGCAGCCGGGATTCGCCAAGGCCAGCGGGATCATGGCCCTCGACGAGATCCTCCGCCTCCACGAAGGGGCCAAGGCGCGGAACATCCGCGACCCGAAGCGCTACTTCTTCACGATCTTCGGTACGCCGTCGGCGACCGACCCGTGGGCCCTGTCGGTCGAGGGGCACCACCTGTCGCTCAACTTCGTCGTCCGCGACGGCCGCGTGGTCGACAGCACGCCGCAGTTCCTCGGCGCCAATCCCGCCGAGGTCCGCGGCGACCTGCCCGAGCTGCCCCACAAGCTGCCCCACAAGGGGACGCGGATCCTCGGCGACGAGGAGCAACTCGCCTTCGAGCTGCTGGCGGCGCTCGATCCCGGCCAACGCGCCAAGGCGATCATCGCCGCCGAGTGCCCGGCCGACATCCGCGCCGCCGGCACGCCGCAGCCGCCGGCCGATCCTCCGGCGGGGATCGCGGCACGCGACCTGACCGAAACGCAGCGCGCGATCCTCCGCCGCCTCGTCGACACCTACTGTGCGACGATGGTCGACGAGGTGGCCGACGAGCGCCGGGCGCTCCTCGCCGCCGCTCCCGGCGGGTGGGACGCGCTCCACTTCGCCTGGGCCGGGGCGACTGTGCCGGGGAGCGGCCACTACTACCGCGTCGAGGGGCCGACGATGGTGATCGAGTTCGTCAACGTCCAGCCCGACGCCGAGGGCAACCCCGCCAACCACATCCACTGCGTGTGGCGCGACCGGAGCGGGGATTTCGACCTGCCGGCGACGGCGGGGCGGTAGCGCGGCGCGGGGCGCCGTTCCCAGGGAGCTGTCGGATGAACGCCTCGCACTGGCGGCTCGTCGCCGCGGCGGCCGTCGTGGTGCTCGCCGGCGCCCCCGTGGCGCGTGGCCAGGAGATTCCCGCCGAGGTCGGCGGTCCGCGCCCCGCCGGGCGCGTCGTCGACACGACCGGCCGGCTCTCGGCCGACGAGCGCCGCGAGATCACGGCGCTGCTCGACGGGATCGCTGCCCAGACCCGCGGCGACATGATGGTGGTCGTGATCCCGACCACGCGCGGCGCGCCCCACCGGCAATTCGCCACCGACCTGTTCAACCGCTGGCAGCTCGGGTCGGCGACGCGCGACGACGGCCTGCTCCTCTTCGCCGCGCTCGACGACCGCCGCGCCGAGATCATCCTCGGCAGCGGCCTCGACGACGCCGTGCGCCAGGCGAAGAGCCAGCGCGTGATGAACGACGTGATGCTCCCCGAGTTCAAGGCCGGCCGGCCCGGCGCGGCGATCCGCCGCGGTGCCCTGGCCTGCGCCACCGAGATCCTCGGCGGCGGGGCGGAGGCGCGGAACGAGCCGGAGCCGGCGACGCCGGCCGTGATCGCCGCGGCCGATCCGGCGATCGACGATCCCGGAGCGATCCCCGCCGAGCTTCCTCCTGGCGCCGACGGCCTGGTGGAGCCGGTCGTGCCGCGCCCCTGGGTCGCGCCACCGGCGCCGGAAGGATTGCCGTGGGGAGGCCTGGCGGCGCTCGGCAGCGGGCTGACCGCGACGGGCGCGGGGGGCTACGGGCTGTGGCACCTCGCCACGCGGCGCCGCCGGCGCTCCTGCCCGCGCTGCCACGTCGAGATGATCAAGCTCGACGAGCTCCACGACGACACCCACCTCGACGGGGCGCAGCAAACCGAGGAGACCGTCGGCAGCGTCGACTACGACATCTGGACCTGCCCGTCGTGCGCGCACGTCGACAAGGTGCGCTACGGGAGGTTCTTCACGCGGTATTCACGCTGCCCGTCCTGCAAGGCGGTGACGACGCTCACCACCACCTCCCGCGTCCGCAGCCCGACGACCGCGAGCGAGGGGGTCGAGGAGGTCACCGAGTCGTGCGGCCACTGCAACCGGCACGTCCAGTTCCGCCGGTCGATCCCGCGCCTGTCCGCGCAGACGTCGTCGCACGTCAACTGGTCGGGTTCGTCGTCGGGCGGCCGGTCGGTGTCGTCCGGCGGGCGATCGTTCGGGGGCGGCCGGTCGAGTGGCGGCGGCGCCAGCGGGAGCTGGTGACTCGGGGGAAAGGGGCAGTGACCACGATGCGCGTTCGCCCGGCGGTCGTCGTTCTCGTCGTCGCGGCCATCAGCGGTGGGCACGCCGCCGCGGCCGAGGTGCCCATCGCCGGCCAGGTGCTCACCGTGCCCGACGGGTTCACCGTCGACGCGCTCGCCGCCGCGCCGCTGGTCGAGCGGCCGGTGACCTGCGACTTCGACGAGCGCGGGAGGCTGTATGTCACCGAGAGCAGCGGCACCAACGACAAGGTGACCGAGCAGCAGGCGCACCCCACCCACCGCGTCCTCCGCCTCGAGGACGGCGACGGCGACGGCGTCTTCGACCGGCGCACGGTGTACGCCGAGAGGATCATGCTCCCCGAGGGCTCGGCGTGGTGGCGCGGCAGCCTGTACGTCGCCGCCCCGCCGGTGATCTGGAAGTTCACCGACGCCGACGACGACGGCGTGGCGGAGCGGCGCGAGGTGTGGTTCGACGGCCGCACGCTCACCGGCTGTGCCAACGACCTCCACGGGCCCTCCGTCGGCCGCGACGGCCGCTTCTACTGGTGCAAGGGGGCGTTCGCCGAGCAGACCTACGACCTCCCCGGCCGCCCCGGCTGGACGACGCGCGCCAGCCACATCTTCCGCGCCCGCCCCGACGGCACCGACTTCGAGCCGGTCCTCACCGGCGGGATGGACAATCCGGTCGACGTCGCCTTCACCCCCGGCGGCGAGCGGATCCTCTCCTGCACGTTCCTCGTCCATCCCGGCGGCGGGCAGCGCGACGGCCTGATCCACGCCCTCTACGGCGGCGTCTACGGCAAGGACCATGGCGTCCTCGACGGCCATCCGCGCACCGGCGACCTCCTGCCGGCGCTGGCGCACCTCGGCCCGGCCGCCCCCGCGGGGCTCCATCTCCATTCGGGGTTCGGGCTCGGGGCGGGCGCCGCGGGGGATCTGTATTCGTGCGCCTTCAACCTCCGCACGGTGTTCCGCCACCGGCTCGTCGCCGCCGGGGCGACGTTCACGACCGAGGACGAGCCGTTTCTCCAGTCCGACTCGGTCGACTTCCATCCCACCGACGTCACCGAGGACGCCGACGGATCGCTCGTCGTCGTCGACACCGGCGGCTGGTACAAGCTCTGCTGCCCGACGTCGCA
>JAGWVR010000052.1 GCA_018970785.1 Planctomycetota bacterium | reverse complement strand
CGGCGCGATCAGCCAGAAAGTGGCCCAAGCGGCCGCCTGGCATCTGTCGAGCGGCCTGTCGTGGGACCAACTCGCCGCGGAAAAGATCGACCACGTCGGCGTGCCCGACGAGGCCTATTTCCATCCCGCCGAGCTGCGGGCTGCCCATCAACTCGTCGAACAGGTCACGCGGGCCACGGTGCCAACGGTCGAGACGTCGTCGAGCGGCTCGTGAGGATCATTCGTCGCCGGTGACTTCGCCACCGGCACGCGATCCGAGCGCCCGCCACGCCGTGGGCGAGATCTCGTTGGCGACGCTCCGCACCGAGCCATCGAGGAACAGGCTGGCGACAATCCCCGGATGGTGACTGCGCGAGGGGATCACCGCGAACGTGGGTTCGGTTCCACTCCGTCCCTCGCGCGAACTCGACACGGAGATGTCGTAGGTCGTTCCACCGTTGACGTGGGCGATCACCGTGTTCGGCGGAAATGTCGTCGTGAAACCGGTGTGGATCGCGCGGCCGCAGACCCACTCGGTGTGGCCGTTGGTGGCCGACCATGATCCGCCCGACGTGAACACCGCCGCGGTCGTGGAAGGAGGCGCTGGTGGCGGTGTCGAGCAGTCGTGGTAGCGGGGGGTGAACGCCTTCACCTCGGACATCGCGAGCGTCTTGCTGAGGCCGTCGGGAACGGCCGCGGCACGGAACTTGGCGTCCGGGGCGAATGCGGCACCGCCGTCGGCCTTCGCGACCGGATCGTGGACGAGGAAGTGGCCGACGCTGAGGGCGTAGTTGAGCGGATAGTGCTCCGGCGTTCCGTCGCTCGCCAGCCGCGCCTGGTTCTTCGGCTCGGTCGGGCACATCAACACGTCGACGCGTGTCGATGCCAGGATGAACGGCATCTTCGGTGGGCGGTGAGCGGCGTCGTGATAGCCCTTGGAAAAGTCGATCGCGCGGTAGACCGAGTCTCCCTCGAGGTAGGGGAGCATCAGGGCCTGGCCGGACCAAGGCTGTCCCGTGGTGCCGCCGACTCGTGAACCTGCCAGGTCGCACGATGGGGGGAGGTGGCCACGGGCGGTGAGATGGTTGTGGAGGGCCACACCGAGTTGCCGCAGGTTGTTGTGGCACGACACCCGTCGGGCCGCTTCGCGGGCCCCCTGGACGGCGGGAAGCAGCAGGCCCACCAAGCTGCCGATGATCGCGATGACCACCAGCAACTCGACGATGGTGAATCCAACTCGTTTCGATTTGAGCAACACTGGATCGCCTCGGCCAAGATATTGAGACTCAATCTCAACCAATCGTAGCCATGCCTGGTCCTTCGTCAAGCGAGGTCACGAGACTGGTTCGCGAAATCGCTCCATGGGCCCGGCGAGGAAGACTGCCAACGCGTCCCCGCGCGCCGTCGGCGCCCCAGGCGTTGGCGTGTCCGCCGGCCGCGGTGTGCGGGGTCGCAGACGCCGCCGGTTCGGGTCCGGGGCAGAGCCGACGAAAACCCTCGGCGGTCGACTGCCGTAGGACTAGCCGCCTCGGCATGGCTCCGTCCCCTACACAACCGCCCTGTCGGCAGTACAACTGGCGTGCCGGGTGAATCTGGGGCGTGGCGCCGAATACCGGCTGAGCATCGAACCACAGCGGCGGGGAATGGCTCCTATGGCGACATCGCGAGAGATCGACGGTCGGGCTCGAGCCGGAGCAGGGGGGGCCGCCGCCCGGAGCGGCGACGGCGAAACGATCGTCGAGACGCGAAACCTCTCGAAGACATACCGCGATTTCTGGGGCCGCAGCAAGAAGGTGGCCCTCAAACCGCTCGATCTGAAAATCCAACGCGGCGAGATCTTCGGACTGCTCGGCCCCAACGGCTCGGGCAAGACGACGACCATGAAGCTGCTGCTTGGGCTGATCTTCCCCACCTCGGGCGACGCGTTCATCTTCGGCCGCGAGGCCAGCGACGTCGGCAAGAACGAGCGGATCGGCTACCTGCCCGAGGAGTCGTATCTCTACAAGTTCCTCGATGCCGAGGAGACGCTCGATTTCTACGGCCGGCTGTTCGACATGTCGCCGGCGCAGCGCAAGCAGCGGGCCGACGTGCTCATCGACATGGTCGGTCTCGGACGCGACAAGAAACGGCAGCTGCGCGAGTATTCCAAGGGGATGACGCGGCGCATCGGCGTCGCCCAAGCGCTGATCAACGATCCCGAGCTGGTGCTGCTCGACGAGCCCACCAGCGGCCTCGATCCGATCGGCACACGGGAAATGAAGGACCTGATCATCGACCTCAAGAAACGGGGCAAGACGGTGATCATGAGCTCGCACCTGCTGGCCGACGTCGAGGACGTGTGCGACCGGATCGCCGTCCTCCACCAGGGCGAGCTCAAGGAGCTCGGCCGGGTCGAGGACATGCTGCGTGTGACCGACGTCACGCAGATCCGCGCCAAGGGACTGCCGCCGCAGGCCACCGAAGAGATCCGGGCGGTCCTGCGGCGCCACGGGGTCGAGGACGCCGAGATCGGCAACCCGATGACCACGCTCGAGGATCTGTTCCTCGAGGTCGTGCGCGACACCGAGGCCCGGCCTGGCCGGCGTGCGAAGCAGTGACGCCCCCGCCTCCCGAGACGGGGGCCGGGGCGGTTGGCGGGGCGTCGAACCGTCCCGCGAGCCGGAAAACCTCCTGATCGATCACCACAGACAGCCACGCGGGTGACCACCGATGGTTCTGGAAAAGGAAATCCCGGCGTTCGTGTCCTGGTTCGGACCGGCGTTCGCCCAGTACCTCCTCGCCGCGAGCCTCGTCGCCGTGATCGCCGCGATGCTCGCCTGGCTGGCGCAGTCGGCGTCGGTCGGGCCGCTCGTGGCCGGTGACCGCGTCTACCGGGGGGTGATCGGCGGCATCGGCGACCTTTTGCGGATGAGCCCGCGGCGCGTGTGGGCGCTGGCGCGCCTGGCGATCCAGGAATCGCTCCGCCGCAACGTGCTGGTGGTGCTCGGGCTGTTCGCGCTGATCGTCCTGTTCGCCGGCTGGTTCCTCGATCCGGCGAGCGTCAATCCCGGCAAGCTGTATCTGGGGTTCATCCTCGCCGCCACCAATCTGCTGGTCTGCCTGGTGACGCTGATCCTCTCGGTGTTCAGCCTGCCGGCCGATTTCAAGGCCAAGGCGATCCAGACGGTGACCACCAAGCCGGTCCGCACCGGCGAGATCGTCCTCGGGCGGATGCTCGGCTTCTCCCTCGTCGGGACGGCGCTGCTGGCGGTGATGGGATTGGTCGGCTGGGGGTTCGTCGTGCGCAGCGTGCAGCACGGCCACACGCTCGACGACAACGACATCGCCGAGATCCGTGCCACCGCGAAGAACGCGGCCGCGGGCGCACCTGCCACCGTGGTCGGCTACGAGGGACGGACGAGCCTCGACCGTGGCCACCGCCACCGCGTCGAGCTCGGCACCGACGGCACGGGCCAGACCGACTTCCTCCAGGGACATCGCCACACCGTAACCCGCACGGCCGCCGGCGGATACGAGGTCGGGCCCCCGATCGGTCTCCTCGAGGCCCGGCGGCCGCTGCGCGGCAAGCTGCGCTTCCTCGATCGCGAAGGGCGCCCGAGCACGCGCGGCATCAGTGTCGGCTCGGAGTGGGGCTACCGGCAGTTCATCGAGGGGGGCAAGCTGGCAGCGGCGATCTGGGAGTTTGACGGCATTTCCGAGGGCCGTTTCCCCGACGGACTTCCGCTGGAAATGACCGTCCGCGTGTTCCGGACGCACAAGGGGGACATCGAAAAGGGAGTCGCCGGCAGCGTCCGGCTGCGCAACCCGACTTCGGGTTTGCAGACCGACCCGTTCTATTTCACCGCCAAGGAATTCACGATCGACTCGCTGAAGATCCCCCGGACCGTCAACGCGACGACCGCCGAAGGGACGAGGCAGGTCGATCTGTACCGCGATGTCGTCTCCGACGGCCGTGTCGAGGTCGTGCTCCAGTGCCTCGAGCCGTCGCAGTACTTCGGCGTCGCCCAGGCCGATTTCTATCTCCGTACCGGCAGCGGTTCGTTCGCCTTCAACTACGCGAAGAGTTGCCTCGGGATCTGGTTCTCGATGCTCCTGGTGACGGCTCTGGGGGTGATGTTCAGCACCTTCCTCGCCGGGCCGGTCGCCCTCCTGGCGACGCTCGCCGTGGTGATGGTTGGGCAGTTCCGGGAGTTCATCTCGCGTCTGTTCGAGAGCCAGGTGAACGGTGATTCGACGCTCGTGCCGGGTGGCGGACCGATCGAATCGCTGTACCGGATCGTCACCCAGACGAGCATCACCCTCCAGCTCGACGAGACGCCGGCGGTGCAGGTCATGAAGGCGGTCGACATTGCGCTGCTGGCACCGATGCGGCTCGGAGCCGCGCTGTTCCCGTCGCTGTCGGCGCTGGGAACCGGCGATTTCGTCGCCGGTGGGTTCGACATCCCCTTTGATCTGGTGGCAGCCCACGGGGCGGAGACGTTCGGCTACCTGCTGGCGTTCTTCATTGCCGGGGCGTTGTGTCTCAAGGCGCGTGAGGTGGCATCATGAGCGACTTGCCCGGACGGGGTTCGCGGGGGACGGCGGGGACGTGGCTGGGATTGCGGCGGGGCACGCTGGTGGCCCTGGTGGCGATCGCCGTCCTCCTCGTGCCGCTATCGCTCCTGAGCCTGCCGGCCGATGCGGAGAGCCAGGGAGGACTGTTGGCCAGGCAGCGCCTGGCGTACGGCCTGTCGCAGGCCAATCTCGGCGAGATCGATCCGACGAGCGAGACGATCCGGCTGGCGACGCTCGGCCTGAAGAACATCGCCGTCACGCTGCTTTGGGATCGGGCGAATCACTACAAGAAAGTCGAGGACTGGACCAATCTCTCGGCGACGCTCGAGCAGATGACCAAACTGCAGCCGAACTTCTACACGGTGTGGGACTTCCAGGCCCACAACCTCTCCTACAACATCTCGGTGGAGTTCGACGACTACCACGACCGCTATGCCTGGGTCATGAAGGGGATCGAGTTCCTCCGCCAGGGCATCGGCTACAACACCAACGAACCGCGTCTGTTCGGAAGGATGGGGTGGTTCATCGGGCAGAAGATCGGCAAGGCCGACGAGAAGGTGCAGTACCGCCGGCTGTTCAAGACCGACGACGATTTCCACGAGCGCGACCGCAAGGGGGGGCGCGTCCCTGCCGACCGTGACAACTGGCTCGTCGGGCGCGAGAAGTATCTCGAGGGGCAGCAGCTCGTCGACAAAGGGGCCCCGCTCCGCACCACCGCGCTGATCTTCCACAGCGAGCCGATGATGACGGCGATCAACCACGCCCGCGCGATCGAGGAGGAGGGGGTGTTCGGCAACGTCGCCCGCGACGCCTGGGCGCAGGCGGGGAGCGACATGATGAAGTTCGCCGAACGCGAGATCCCCACCACGTGGAACGTCCCGATCCAGTTGCTGATGCGCGAGACGAAGCTGACCCGCGCCGAGCAGCTCCAGGGCGAGCTCGAGGCGCTGCTCCCGGGGCAGTTCGCGGCGCTCGAAGCTCGCCTCAAGGAGGGGCTGTCCGACGCGCAGAAGGCGGCGCTCGACATTCCCCCCGCCGATCGCACCGAAGACCAGGCGCGGACGGCATTCGAGGCGATGCAGGCGACGGCCGTCACCTGGCCGATGGTCGCCCGACAGGCCCCGGCCGACGTCCGCGACAAGGCGCGGCAACTCGCCTCCGAGTACGTCGAGGCGGCGGAGACGGCGGAGATCATCGCCCGCTACCGCGAGATCGTGAACTTCGACTACTGGAAAGCGGCCTGCGAAGCGGAGGTCACCGAGGCGGCGCTCGAGGCCCGCGAGCAGACGTGGCTCGCCGGCCAGGAATTCGACGCCGCCCGGCTGCAGAATGCCCGCAAGGCCTACGAGACGGCGTTCGCCTCGTGGCGGAAGGTCCTCGACAGCTCGGAAATCCTCCGCAACGACCAGATCGGCAACGACGAACTCGTCGAGGTGATCTTCAAGTACCGGCGGCTCCTCGAACAGCTCGACGAGCCGTTCCCGGTGCCGTTCATTCTCCAGGACGTCCTCACCCGCGCCCCGGCTCCGCCAGAGCCCCCCGCGGATCAGCCGCGGCAGCGTCCGGAGCCCCCCCAGCGGCCCGTCCCGATCCCGGAAGACTTCGAGCCGGCGAAGTGACCGACGGGGCGGCCGTCACGAGCGCCTGACGAGCAGCTTGTCGATGCGGCGACCGTCCATGTCGACGACCTCGAGATCGAGGCCGTTCCAGGTCGCCGTGTCTCCCACCGACGGGATCCGCTCGAGCGTCGCCAGCACCAGCCCGGAGACGGTCGAGTAGTCGCGGGGCAGCGACTCGACACGGATCCCGCAGGTCTCGACGAGGTCCTCGACGCTGGCACTGCCGTCGACGAGCCACGAGCCGTCTTCGCGGCGCGTGAATCGGGCGGCGGTGTGGCCGTGCTCGTCGTGGATCTCGCCGACGAGTTCCTCGAAGACGTCCTCCATCGTTACCAGGCCCTCCGTGCCGCCGTATTCGTCGAGCACGATGGCGAGCTGGTTGCGCTCCTTCTGGAACAGCTCGAGAAGCCTGTCGAGCGGCATCGACTCCGGGACGAACAGGGGCTTGTGCATCATCCGTCGCAGCTCGATCGGCCACCCCATCCAGCTGTGGCGGAGGACGTCCTTGATCGACACGTAGCCGAGGATGTGGTCGAGCGAACCCTGGTAGACGGGCAGCCGGGAGTAGCCCGCCATCGCGATCGCACCGACGATCTCGTCGGCCGGGGTGTCGATGTCGAGGGCGTCGAGATCGATCCGGGGCCGCATGATGTCGCGGACGCTGCGCTCGCCCAGCCGCAGCGCCTCGGCGGCCACAGCCTGCTCGACCGCCTCGAGGACCCCTTCGGCCCGCCCGGCCTCGAGGAGGTGCTCGATGTCGTCGACCGACACGCTCGGCTCGGCACCTCGGTTGGCGCCGAGGAGGAACAGCACCGCCGAGGTCGCCTGCGACAGCCCCCAGACCAGCGGCGTCGCCAGCCGGGCGAACAGCGACATCGCCGGCGCGACCGCGCGGGCGACCGCTTCCGCGCGGCGCAGGGCGAGCCGCTTCGGCACCAGCTCGCCGAGCAGGAGGGTGAAGAACGACAGCAGCCCGACGAACGTCACCAGGGCGATCGTGTGGGCCCAGGGGACCAGCGCCGGTGGCCCGAGACGGGCGATGCCCGTGGCGATGTCGCTGACGATCCGGTTGCCGCCGTACGCCGCCGCCAGCGTGCCGACCAGCGTGATCCCGACCTGGACGGTGGGGAGGAACCGATCGGGGCTCGAAGCGAGGTCGAGGGCGATCCGCGCCGCACGATCACCTCCTTCGGCGAGGTCGGCGAGGCGGCCGCGCCGGCTGGCGACGATCGCCATCTCGGCTCCGGAGAAGAAGCCGTTGGCGAGGATCAGGGCGAAGACGATGACCAATTCCACGATCATGGGGCAGGGGCGGTCCGGTGCGGTGCGGCGACGGTCGCCTGGGGATCAGATGGTGGCGGCTTCGCGGTTGATGACCGCGAGATTGTCGCGGTGCACCACCTCGTCGTACGGGCAGTAGCCGAGCACCGAAGCGATCGCCTCGGTCTTCAGGCCGGCGATCCGCCGCAGCTCGTCGGCGGGATAATTCACCAACCCGCGGGCGAACGGCCGTCGGTCGGAGCCGGCGACCGCGACGATGTCGCCGACGGCGAACTCCCCCTCGACCTCGACGACGCCGGCCGCCAGCAGGCTGCGCCCGTGGTCGGCAAGCGCCCGGCGGGCACCGTCGTCGACGAGCAACACGCCGCGCGCATCCGCCGACCACCCCAGCCAACGTTTCCGCGCCGGCATCGTCGTCGGCCTTCCGAGAAACATCGTCCCCACCGGCTCGCCGCGGATGATCCGCTCGAGGACGTGATCGTCGCGACCGGAGGCGATCAGGCAATGCCCGCCCGCCTCGGTGACGATCCGTGCGGCGGCGATCTTGCTGGCCATGCCCCCCTTCGACACGCCACCGAGACGGTCGCGCGCGAGACCCTCGACGGCGGCGTCGACGGCGGTGATCTCGGGCAGCAGCCGCGCTCCCGGTTCGGCGGGGTGCCGGTCGAACAGCCCGTCGACGTCGGACAGGAGCACCAGCAGCGGCGCCCCGACCAGCGTCGCCACCTGGGCGGCGAGGCGGTCGTTGTCACCAAAGCTCGACCGCAGCTCCTCGACGCTGACCGTGTCGTTCTCGTTGATGATCGGCACGGCCCCGTAATCGACCAGGGCCCGGAGCGTGTTGCGGATGTTGAGGTAGCGGGTCCGCTGCCGGAGGTCGTCGGCGACCAGCAGGACCTGGGCGGCGTGGCGGCCCCGGGAGCGCAGGGCGCGCTCGTAGGCCTCGACGAGGCAGCTTTGGCCGATCGCGGCCACCGCTTGGAGATGGGCCAGCTCCTGCGGCCGGCTCGCCAGACCGAGCCGGCCCATGCCGGCGCCGACGGCGCCCGAACTGACCAGGACGATCTCCCGCCCGGCCGCCAGCAGGGTGTCGAATTGACGGCACAACGCCTCGATCCGCCGATCGTCGAGCAGCCCGGCGGAGGTTGTCAGGACGCGCGTGCCGACCTTGACCACGATCAGGGTCGCGGCCTCGATGACGGCGTGGCGGTGTGACGGATCCATGGCATCCTGCCTGCGGCAGGCCGCGTCACGGGGCGGTTCACGGGCGGCATCCTACTCGCTCGTCATGGCCCGCGGCCACACCTGCCCGCCGGCGGTGGGCGCGGCGGCGGCGGAGCCGTATAGTTCGGTGGCGTCCGAGCCGCGACCGGATCCGTTCCCCCAGGCCCGCCGTGCGGGTGAGTGCCGGTGAGCGAACTCCACCACGAATGCGGGATCGCGGCGATCTACCATCTCGGCGCCGCGTCCGCAGGGACCGCCGACGTGGCCCGGCTCGTGCCGCGGATGCTGCTCGACATGCAGAACCGCGGCCAATTGTCGGCCGGGATGACCGCCTGGAATCCCGAGCGCAACCAATTGCTCGTCACCCACAAGGACGTGGGCAGCGTCACCGAGGTGTTCCGCATGAGCCAGCGGAACCCGTTCGAGTCGCTGATGCAGCAGCTCACGGGCCGGGCGGCGATCGGCCACGTGCGCTACGCGACCTGCGGAGCCGACGACCCGGGCTACGCCCAGCCGCTCGAGCGTCCCCACATCCAGAAGCGCAAGTGGTTCGCCTTCGGCTTCAACGGTCAGCTCGCCAACTACCCGCAGCTCCGCGCCGAGATCCTCGCCGACGGCGACAACCACCTCGCCCGTGACAACGACACCGAAGTCATCATGCACGCCATCGGCCGCGAGCTGTCGGGGGACGCCGATCCCGATCCGGCCGAGCTGCTCGCGGCGATCTCGGCCCGCTTCGACGGTGCCTGGAACATCGCCCTCCTCGATGCCTGCGGCCGGATGATCGTCGCCCGCGATCCCCTCGGGATCCGCCCGATGGAGTACGCGATCGACGGCGGCGTGATGGCGGCGGCGAGCGAGAGCGTCGCGCTGATCAACCTCGGCTTTCCGACCTCGTCGATCCGCTCACTCGAGCCGGGCACGGCCCTCGTGGTCGATCGCCAGGGTGCGAGGACCGTGCGCTTCGCCGCCCCACGCCCCCGGGCCCACTGTTTCTTCGAGTGGATCTACTTCGCCAACGTCGCCAGCACGATGGACGAGCGCAGCGTCTACCTGGTGCGCAAGCATCTCGGCGAGGAATTGGCACGCCTCGAGACGGTGCCGATCGACGCCGACACGGTGGTGGTGCCGGTGCCGGACACGAGCAAGGCCGCGGCCGACGCGATGGCCTACCGGTTGGCGATCCCGAGCGTCGAGGGGCTGATCCGCAACCGCTACACGGGGCGCACGTTCATCGACGGTCCGGCGAGCCGGCGCCAGAAGGCCGAGTCGAAGTACACGCCGCTCCGCGAGGTCCTCGAGGGGAAGCGCGTCCTGCTCGTCGAGGATTCGATCGTCCGCAGCACCACCATGAAGGTGCTCCTCGGGCGGATGCGGTCGCTCGGCGGGGCGCGCGAGATCCACGTCCGCATCGCCTGCCCGCCGATCATCGCCCCCTGTTTCTACGGCATCGACATGTCGACGATCGACGAGCTGTTCGCACCGGCGTTCCTGCGCGACGGCGTGCTCACCGACGAGGCTCAGGCCGAGATGGCCCACCGCCTCGGGGCCGATTCGCTGCGCTACCTGCCACTCGACGCGATCGCCCGCTCGGTCGGTCTCGGCCAGGATCAGCTCTGCCAAGCCTGCCTCACCGGTCGCTATCCGACCGCCGCGGGGACGCGGCTCTACCAGATCGCGCTCGACCAGCGCGCCTGTGGCGTCACCGGCCGGACCTACGAGGCGGCCGCGGCGCGCACCTGAAGCCGGTCGGCATGCCGGCATCCGCTCCGCTCCTACCCCGTCGTTCCTCCGCCCTGCCCACCCGACCACGATGACCACCGACCTGCCTGCCGCACCGCTGACGTTCACGCCCCGGTATCAGACCCGCGTCTGGGGTGGGAGGCTCTTCGAGACGGCCCTGGGCCGCACGCTCCCCGACGATCGACCGTACGGGGAATCGTGGGAGCTGTCCGACCGTCCCGACTGCCAGAGCGTGGTGGCCACCGGAGCGCTTGCCGGGACGACGCTCCACGACCTGTGGAGCCGCCACCGGCGCGCGATCTTCGGGGACGCGCTGGCTAACCATCCTGCCGTCCGGTTCCCGCTGCTCGTCAAGGCGCTCGACTGCGCCGACGACCTCTCGATCCAGGTGCATCCCCCCGCCGCGATCGCCCCCGCGCTGGCGGGCGAGCCGAAGTCGGAGATGTGGCATTTCGTCGGTGTCCGGCCGGGGGCCCGCCTGTATGCGGGCCTGCGCCGCGGCGTGACGCGCGACCGATTCCAGGCGGCCCTCTCCGCCGGCACCGTGGCCGAGTGCGTCCATGCCCTGGAACCGGCCGTGGGCGACAGCCTGATGGTGCACAGCGGCCGGTTGCACGCGCTCGGTGGCGGCCTGCTGGTGTTCGAGATCCAGCAGAACAGCGACACCACCTACCGCGTGTTCGACTGGAACCGGGTCGGCCTCGACGGGCGTCCGCGTCAGCTGCACGTCGCGGAATCGTTGCGCTGCATCGACTTCGACGATTTCGAACCCGATCTCCACCGCGCCGCCGACGGCAACCCGCTCGCTTCCTGCACCCACTTCCGGGTCGATCGGCATCCCGGAGCGACTCCCGTCCCCTCCTCCGGGATGCGGCTGGTGATGGCGGTCGATCGCCTCTCCTGGGCGGGGACGGTGATCGCCCCGGGGAGCGTGGCGCTGTGGCCGGCCTGCCTGCCTCCCGCGCCGGAGATCGGCGGCGGGGCGTGGCTCGAGATCGTCGTCTGAGCACCGACGGCGTCCGGCGACGGGCGTCAGCCAGGGGGGGGCGAAGGCCGCTCTTCGCGTACGACCCGGGCCGCGGCTCCGGTCCGGACCAGCGCCGCCCGCCACACCGGTGCGCCGGCGAGGCGCGTGCGCCGCTCGAAGTGCGTGCGGTAGTCGAGGTCGTGCGTCGGCTCGGTCGCGGGGACATCCTGCGCGGGAGCGAAACAGCCGGTCGCGGCCGCGAGGTCGAGCGACTCGCGGAAGTACTCCTCGACGTCGGTCCAGACGTGGAGCACGCCGTCCGCCGCGAGGACCCTGCCGACGTGGTCGAGGAAGATCGCGGAGAGCACGCGTCGCTTCTTGTGGCGGGCCTTCCACCACGGGTCGGGGAAATAGACGTGGACCGCGGCCAGGCACCCGTCGGGGAGGCCGGAGCGGACGAGCAGGCCGGCGTCGCCGTGCGCGACGCGGGCGTTGGTCAGGCGGGCCCGGGCGAGCCGGCCGGCCGCGAGCCGGGCGTAGCCGAAAGCGATCTCCGTGCCCAGGTACAGGCGCTGCGGATGGGCCGCGGCCGCCGTGGCGAGGAACAGGCCCTTGCCGCTGCCCACCTCCAGTTCGACCGGAGCCGCACCGGTGGGAAACAACTCGGCAGGGAGGCAGGGAGCGGGGAGGTCGGCGATCCGCAGGAGGTGCCACGACACGTCGAGGGCAGGGTCGGGCTTCTTGGCACCACGGCGCGGCATCGGGGATCCTGGAACGGCGGAGCGTGGGCGTGGTCCGTGGCTCGCGCGGGCGCGGCAGCGCCGTGGGGCGACCGCGCCCGCCGCTGCGGTGCCGCCGTCAACCGGCGTGGGCGTTGCCGGCCGTGGCCGACTGGACGAGGAAGTCGACCGGCAGCGGCACACCCTTGATGACGCCGTCGACGACGATGCTGTCGCGGACGAGCCCCTGGAACCGGCAGACGATCATCGCCCGCGGACGGACACGGATGCGTTCGACGGTGATCACCAACCGGTCGCCGGGGCGGACCGGTTCGCGGAACCGCACGTCCTCCATGCCGCCGAAACCGATCATCTTGGCATCGAGCAGGTTGTATTTCTGCGTGTAGTAGCTGGAGAGCTGGGCGGCCGCCTCGCACATTATCACGCCGGGCATCACCGCCACCTCGGGGAAGTGGCCCCGAACCCAGAACTCGTCGGGAGTCACGTCCTTGTAGCCGACGCACAGCCCGCGCGAGTGGTCCTCGTAGACGATCGCCGTGAGCTGCTCCATCTCGAAACGCTGCCGGTTCCACAGACGGATCTCCGTGATGTCGGCGATCACGCGGGAAACGTCGTAGGCGGAGGGATCGATGATGTAGTCGCGCGGTGCCACGATCTCGTTCTCGTCGGGAACGGGCCCCCGTGACGCGGAGAACCCGGAAAAGGACACCCTGTGGGACCGTCGGCCCGGGGCAGGGAACGGCCGCTGGCGTGGAAAAATGCCTGCCGGCCACGGTCCTCGCAGCCGTCGGCTCCGGTCGATGCACCCCACCGGAACGCTGCGGACGGATCTCTCGCGTGCAGCGGGAGCCGCGACCGACCGGCCGACCTCCGCACGGGCTCAGGTGCGGATGTGTTTCCGTTTCAGTCGCCGCGCCTTGCTGTTGGCAGGACGGGCGCCGTGATTGGCCTTTTTGAGGCCGCGGTGGGGTTTGGCCATGGATCGTTCCGATCGGACTCCTGGGAGGATGCGTCGACGGGTTGTACCACGGCAACGCGGCCACCGCCATGCCGGCCGTCACCCAGCCGAACCCCGCGGGGGCGCGGTCGATGGTCGAGGCTCGCCTGCGGCCCGCTCCTCCGCCTCGATCGCCTCGCGGAGACCCGTGCGGACCACTTCGACGAACCCGGCCGCGAGGAAACCGAACAGGGCCCCGATCACGGCGCTCGACACGCCGCCGAAGACGGCGCCGGCTGGTGACGCCCGGGTGGCCATCACCAGCGCGGTGGTGCCCACGGCCCCCCCGCAGATCGCACCCAGGGTGGCCGACACCGGCACCGTACGGCCGAGCGATTCGCGCCGTTCGAGGCGTGACGGCACGGCGGCCGGCACGGGGACCGGTTCGGGGGCCCGGTCGCCGCGCGAGCGGCGGCGACGGATCGCCCCGTCGGTCTGATCACGGAGGCGCGTGCCGACGAAGTTTCCGGCGACGTGCAGGCCGATGCTCGCCAGGAGCACGACCACCGCCAGCCAACCGGCGACACCGAGCCAGCCCACCGCGGCGGCGGCCACGCCGAGCAGGACGGTCAGACGGGTGTACGTGCCGAGCTGCATGGACTGCTCCCGTCACGATGATAGCAGTCCGCCGGCCGGCGACCGCCGCAGCTCAGAAGCCGCGGCGGACGGCGTCTTCCGAGTAGATCGGCAGCAGCCTGTAGTAGACCTCGAGGGTCAGCACCGCCAGCGCCGTGTGGGCCAGACGGCCCCCGGGCGCCGTCTCCGCGTCGGTAAACCACCAACTGCCCGCCTCGTGCCCGGCCCGGCCCTGGAGGGCGACGAGCTGATCCCGGTGGCGGGCGTTCCACCTTGGCCAGCCGGGGTGGTCGGTCTGGAGAAGGGCCTGCGACAGGTAGAAGTTGGTGTAGATCGCCTGCGGGTCGGGGCCCGTGCGCACCAGCCCGTCGAGTCCGTCGCGCAGGCGCCGGTCGTCGCGCGGCCAACCGGTGTAGACGCGGCAGAGGAGGCCGATCGCCGACGTCGCCGGTTTGGCGGCGGGCGTCCGGTAGCCGTAGGCGGAACCCCCGCGCGACTGGACCGAATCGAGGAACCGGCGGATCCCGGCGATCGTCGGTGACGGAGCCTCCTGGCCGGCGAGTTGACAGCTCTTGAGCGCCACCAGCTGCCAGGCGGTGACGGTGATGTCGCCGGCCTGTCCCGGCAGGTAGCGCCAGCCGCCACCGTGGAGATCCTGCGAGGTCTCGATGAACCGGATCGCACCGCCCACCGGGCGCTCGAGGAGCGCGTCGCCGGTCATGCCGAGCGCCTCGGCGAGGGCCAGTGTCGTCACACCCTGGCCATACATGGTGCCTTCGCAGAAGTCGCTCCCCCGGGGGGTCGTCCGCTCGCGGCTGAGCAGGTAGTAGATCCCGCGCGCCACCGTCTCCTGGTAGGGGCCGGCGGTGTGCGTGTGGCCGGCTCCGAGAAACGGCAACAGCGCCAGGCCGGTGCTCGCCGTCGTGCTCGACAACGTGCCCGGAGCACGGCAAGCGCCGTCGCAGCGGCAGTCGGCGAGGTCGAAGCGCCACGATCCGTCGGTGGCCTGGTGACGCGCCAGCCATGCCAGGCCGCGTTCGACCGCCGCGTCGCTGGCCGGCGAGGCGCCGGCCGCCCCGTTCCCGGCACCGGTTCCACGCCCTGCGCCGAAGCGCCGCCGGGCGGCGAAGGGATCGCCTTCGATGGCTGCCCCGGGCGCCGCCGGGGCACCGGGGCGGTGAGCGACCGGCTGCACGAGCCCCGCATTGGCAGTGGGAAGACCGGCCTCGGCCGACGGTTCGACGAGCGGTTGCTCGACCACCGCGGCCGCCTCCGTCGCCGGTGCGGTCACCACGGCGATGTCCGCCGCCGGTGCCTCGGCTCCAGCCGCTTCGGCGGGGTGTGCCGCCGCGGCCGAACCGCGGCCGTCTTCGGAGTCGACGGCGTCGCCGGTGCCGATGTCGATGACCAGCGCCAGCGGCCGGCCGGTCCGGGGGCCGCGGACGGTGAGGAGCGAGAGGACGATCAGCGCCGCCAACTGAACCAGCAGGCTGGCGTAGCCCGAGCGGACCTGCGGGCTGGTGAGGACGCGCTCCAGCCGCGTCGCCGTGCACCCGTCGCCGGCTGCGGTGGGACGCCGTTGCGTATCCTCGACGGCACCCTCGGCGGCCACGGTCGACTCTCCCGGTGACGGCGACCCTGCGGGCGCGGTGGTGGCCGCGCACGTCACCCGGGAGGATCATCGACAACCGGCCGCGGTCGGCTGGAGACCGGGGCGGCCGGTCCCGGCTACTCGCGGAAGTCTTCCTCGACGCTCTGCTGCCCGTAGATCGGCAGGTGGCGGTAGTAGACCTCGAGGATCATCGCCGACAGCGCGGTGCAGTACAGCCGGCCGGCCGCGTCGGCACCGTGGCCGCCGTCGACGCCGTCGTACCAACTCCCGGCCTCGTGGCCGCGCTTCGCCTGCGTATTGAGGAGCAGGTCGCGCATCCGGGTGTTCCACGCGGTCCAGGCGTCACCCTCGAGGTGGTGCAGGACCTGCGTGGCGTAGTAGTCGTGGTACAGATCCTTCGACGGACCCGCCTTGGCGAGGTTGGCGACGCCGCGCTGGAGGGCGGGGTTGTTTTTCTTCCACCCAAGGTACATCCGGCACAGCAAGCCGACGGCGTTCCGCGCCGGCCCGGGGGTCGACTTGTCGGTGTAGCCGTAGGCGGCGCCGTCGTCGGACTGCACCGAGTCGAGGAACGCCACCGCCTTCTTCACCGTCAACGGGTTGACGCGGAGATTCGCCATGTCGCCGCTCTTCAGTGCCATCAACTGCCAGCCGACCGCCGAGGTATCGCCGGGTTGCTTCGGCGAATAGCGCCAGCCACCGCCCACCGGATCCTGGGCCGTCATGATGAAGTTCAGCGCCAACTGCGCGGGGAGTTGGAGGCGCGGGTCCTTCGACATCGCGTAGGACTCGGAGAGGACGATCCCCGCAAGCCCCTGCGAGTACAGCGTGCCATCCTCGCCGTAGCACTTCCCCTCGCCCTTGAGCGACATCCCGGCGAGGAACGCGATCCCGGCGTCGAGCTGCTTTTTGTACGGGCCCTCGCGGTGCGTGTAGCCGCGACCGAGGAACGGCAGCAGCGCCAGCGCCGTGGCCCCGCAGCGGTCCTTCGCCCGCGACTTCCCCGAGTGCGAGCACTGGCCCTGGCAGCTCGGGCAGGCGGCGAGGTCGAACGACCAACCGCCGTCGGGCATCTGATGGGAGATGAACCACTTCAATGCCGCCTCGACGGCCGCCTCCGTCTGGGCGTTGCCGCCGCCGGCGAGAACGAGCTGCTGCCGCATCTTCGGATCGGTGCGGCCACCGAGGCCCCCCGCCTGGCCCGCGATCCCGCCGACGCCGGCGAGCAGATCGCTCGGCTGCACCAGTTCGCTGCCGAAGTCGCTCAGCTCGACCGCCACGGCAGGTGCCGAGAGATCCTCGGCGTCGGCCACCACCTGGACGTTCTCGACCGCCGCATCGGGGACGACGACCGGGTCGGTCACTTCCTCCATCGGCAGCTGATCGGGCATCTCGTCGGCGAGGTCGCCGATGTCCTCGGCGCTCTCCGGGGCATTGGAGACGATCATCTTCGGGCGCAGGTCGGCCTTGGGGGGCTCGGAGACGATCAGCGCCATCGCCAAGAGGATGATGACGTGCACGAGCATCGACACCGCCCAGGCGGGAACCTGGCGGAGCAGGCCCGCGGCGAGGCCGCGCGCGCTGCCCGGGTCCCCGCGCACGCCGGCGGCACCGGTCGAAGGAATGGTTTGCCCTGCCATGAGCGGTCACCGTCCACGATGGTTCGCCCGGACGACCCGCACGCGTGTTCGCGGGCCCGTCCCGGCTGCCCCGAAGCCCCTCTGGGCATCATAGTGCCGCCCCCAGGGCCCGCAAATCGGCGGCCACAGAGGCCCCGGACCGGGCGGATGCCGGAGACGACTGGCGGGGGCGCTCCGGCCGCGGTACCCTCTTGTTTTTCCGACATGCCGGCAGCGGGTGGAGTGGGGTCATGGCCAAGGGCAAGAAGAAACTCGAAGTCGTCCATCTGGTCTGCGAGGAGAGCGGCGACCACAACTACACGCTCCGCAAGAAGACCGGCGGCGAGAAGCTGAAGGTCAAGAAGTACTCGCCGCGGCTGCGGAAGCACACGCTCCACGTCGAGAAGAAGAAGTAGCCGTCGGCCTGCGGCGCTTCCCGGTCAGCCGAGACCGTCGAGGACGGCCGGCAGCGTCTCCGGATCGGTGGACACGATCTGATCCGCACGCCGGCCAAACCAGCCTGGTCGGATGCCAGGTGCCGATCGGCCGGTCGCTCCGTCCGCGAGGAGCACCACGCGGCACTCGGCACGGCGGCTGAACGTTCCGCTCCCTGGACGGATCACCACGTCGATCTCGCACGCCGCCCCCGGAGCGGCCTGCGGAGCCCCGCCGAGAAGCGCCGCGAGCGCCCGGCCGACAGCGGTCGTCGGCAGATCCGGCGGCAGGCCCCAAACGATCTGCCCGCAGGGGCGCCTCACGAGCCCCGCGCGACACTTCTTCAACCGCCCGCGGCGGAGGAAGTAACCGACGTTCGCACCATCCCGCCACCGCGGCGTGGCGCTGGGATCGGTCGGGTGCCAGACGTGGTAGGTCATCGTCCGGTCGATGATCGGCTCGAGCCGGACGCCGGCGGCACGGAGGCGCAGTCCCAGGTCGTCGTCTTCCTGGCCCCAGCCGCGGAACCGCTCGTCGAAGCCGTTGACGGCGACGTAGTCGTCGCGCCAGACGGCGAAGTTGCCGCCGGCGAGGCGCGGTTTGGTGGGGTGGCGGAGCCAGGAGTGCCAGCGCTGTTTGCGGAGCCGGCGCGCCACGGCCGCCCGCTCGGCCCGGGGAACCCGCGCGGACAGGGCGTGCCAGTCGACGGTCCCCGGTTCGAGGTCGCGGCTGGCCTCCTCGGGGAGGCGCACGCAGTAGCCGAGCAGCGCCGTACCGCGCCGCCGCCGCGCCAGGTACGCGGCGACATGGTCCGGGGGGAGGATGCAGTCGCCGTCGAGGAACAGCAGCGTCTCTCCGCCGGCCAGCAGCGCCCCGCGGTTGCGGACCCGTGCCAGCCGGAAGCCGTCACGCTGCTCGGTGGTGAAGCGCACCGGGAACGGCACGCGCGCGGCGAAGGCGGCGACGACGGCGGCCGTGTCGTCGGTCGAGCCGTCGTCGCTGACGACGACGTCGAAACGCCCCGCGACCCCCTCCTGGGCGGCGATCGACGCGAGCACCAGCCCCAGGTGCCGCGGGCGCTGGTGGGTGTTGACCACCAGCGAGATCTCGCACCGAGCGGGGGTGGGGGCGGTCATGGCACGAGTCGCTCGAGGAGTGCCGCCGGGCCGTGGACGGCCCCGACCGCGTTACCGAGCGCGGCGGCGGCGTGCCGGTAATGGTCGGCGTGCCGCGCCACCTCGGCCAGGGCGGCGGGAACGTCGGCGACATGGTCGACGATCACGCCCGCGGCCCCCGCCGGTGGCGGGACGGCGCCGGCCAGCGCGTCGATCGCGATCCGGTCGATCGCCACCTCCGCCGCGGCGCGGACCGGCCCGGCGTGAACGGTCACGGTCCGGGGCGTCGCGACCGGGCGGAGCGGAAACAGCACGGCCGTCGTCCGACCCGTCGATGGTGCACAGGCCACCGTGGTGGGGAGCGGCGGGGCATCGTCGTCGTCGTCCGTGGCACAGGCCAGCCGGAGCGGCGGTTCGGCGAGGGCATCGGTGCCGTCGCACGCCCATGCCACGTCCACCACCAGCGCCATGGTCCCCGCCGGCACGGCGCAGCGCATGGAGAGCCCCGGGTGGCGGACGGTCCTCGCGCGAACCAGCCCCAGACGCTGGCCGACGGCACCGGCGGTGATCCGCGCGACATGGTCAGCCTGCGCGCCGGCGAGTTGCCGGGCCATCCAGCCCCCACCGGTGACGATCGGCACCGCCCCGGCGACGAGCGCCTCGAGGAGGATCGCCGAGAGCCGCGTGCGGTAGCGGTCCTGGTCGTAGGCCAGCAGGGCGACGTCGGCGCGGTGCAGCTGGTCGACGTAGGCCGCGTCGTCGAGCGGCCCGTCGACGAGCTCGACGTTCGGCCGGTCACCGAGTGCCGCCAGGCAGCGGCGCACCGCCTCGTGCCCGGTCACGGTCGAGGTGGCGGCGAAGCCCGGATTGCACTGCACGGCGAACGTCACCGCGGCCGCCAGCGCCGGCCGCGCCGCGACCGCGTCGACGATCCCGGCGAGATGGTGGCTGTTCTTCTCCGGGCGGGCGTCGCCGAGCGCCGCGACCCGCAGGGGCCCCGCGGCGGAGCGCTTCCCCGGCGGTGGCGGCGGAACGACGACCGGGTAGGGCAGCACGCCACAGGGTGCCGCGCCGAGCCGGGTGTACTGCGCCGCCAGCTCGGGCGTCGTGGCGTGGAACGCGAGCCGGTGGGGGGCGGCCTCGTGCACGGCCCCCGCCAGCAGCCGCCGCACGCGCTCCAACCGCCGGACCTGCCGCGGCCGATCGGTGCTGAAGCCGCGCTCGATCGCGGCGTGGAACAGCACGTGGCAGCCGATGCCGACGGGCAACGAGCACCGCGCCAGCGCCCGCGCCAGCCCCGCGGCTTCGAGTTCCGAGGCGGTCGTCACGAACACCACGTCGCCGGCACGCAGGTCGGCCAGCGCCGGGAGCACGCCGCGCGCGAAGCCCTCGATCCGCTCCTCGCGGCGGCGCTGCCGGTGCCATGCGGCCCAGGGCAGCTCGGGACGAAACCGGTGCCGGCCGCGCTCGTCGAGCCGGTCGAGTTCGCCGGCGGCGGTCACCTTGGAGTGGGGACCGAACGGCAGCGTCGCGTGGACGGCGCACTCGTCCGCGATCCCGGCGCCGGCGACGAATCCGCGCCGCGCGACGATCGTGCAGCGGCGCCGGCCGGCAACGCCCAGCAGCGCGGAGACGAACCGGCCGGCATGGCTCCCCGCCGCCCCCGGGGCCGAGGGCTCGAGGCAGGGCTCGACGATCACCAGCCGCGGGCCGGAAGCGCTCACGACTCCACCCCGTCACGCCGCCAGACGTCGTCGAGCAGCCGCTGGAGGGGGGCGGCGTCGCCGAGGGGCGCCAGCGCGATCTCCACGGCGACGACCGGCAGCGTGAACGCCTCCGGGCTCAGCTTCACCAGGTCCTTGAGGGTCGTGACGAGCACCTCGGCCCCGAGGCCGGCTCCCCACGCGCCGAGCCAGTCCTGGTCGGAAGCGTCGTAGCGATGGTGATCGGGGAAGGCGCGGAAGCCGAGCGGAGCCGCACCGCGGCCGACGAGCATCGCGCGGAAGGGGGCGGGATTGCCGATCCCGGCGAACGCCGCCACGCGCCTGCCAGCGAGCCACTCCAGCGGCCGGAGCGCCCCGTCGAGGCCGCGCAGCCCCACCGGCTCGTGGTCCGCCTCCAGCCAGACGAGCGGCCGGGCGCCACTGGCACGCACGACGGCGGCGTGGATCTCGCCACGGCGCTCGGGCGAGACGGCGGAGGCGCGGGTGAGGACCACGGCGTCGGCGCGGCGGAGCGCCGCCACCGGCTCGCGCAGCAGACCGCGCGGGAAGAGGTGGCCGCAGCCGTCGGGATCGGTGGCGTCGACGGCGACGATGTCGACGGTTCGGGCGAGCCGGCGGTGCTGGAAGCCATCGTCGAGGATCGCCACCTCGGCTCCCCCGGCGACGGCCCGGGCGACGGCAGCGACCCGGTCACGGTCGGCGACGTGCGGCACGTCGGGGAGCACCACCGAAAGCTCGGCGGCCTCGTCGCTGCGTTCCCCGGGCCGCGCGCCGTAGCCCCGGCTGACGATCGCCACGCGCCGTGACCGGCGGCGGTAGGCGCGCGCGATCCACGACACCAGCGGGGTCTTGCCGGTGCCGCCGAGCGTGAGGTTGCCCACCGACACCACCGGCACGTCCGCGCGGCGGATGCCGAGAAGCCCGGTGTCGTAGGCGCGGTTCCGCAGGCCGACCACCGCGCCGTAGGGGATCGCCACCCCGGCGAGCACGCCGCGGGCGAGCGCCGGGCCGACGCCGGTCAGGGAGCCGTCGACGAGCCGACGGAACGACTCGGCATCGGGCAGGAGACGCATGGCGGCGGTCGCCAGGGGGACGGTGGACGCGCCGCACAGATATCGCAGGCCCCGGCACCGATCGGCAATGGCAGCCGGCGCGTGGGCCCGGCCTGCGGGCGCGGCCGCTTTGCCCGCGGGCCGGCGGGGCGATCGACCGATATACTGGATGCGAGTCGCTGCTGCCGCCGGCCGCGGCGATCGGAGGACCGCCAATGGCGTCCGTGATCCCGCCCCCCGATGCCGCCGCAGCCGTCGCCGATCCACCGGCCGACGCGCCCCGCCCGGCGCCGGCCGCCGGCGTCGAGGCGTTGACCGTCCGCGAGTGGATCCCCGGCGCCGCGGGCGAAGGCGCGAACTCCGACGCCTACCTCGCCGGCCGGCTCGCCGCTGCCTCGGCCGACTACAAGGGGGTCGCGCTCACCACGTTCATCCTCGGTGCCACGCTCGGGGCGATCGGGTGGCTGGCATGCGGCGTGCTCGTCGAGCACTGGCTGGTCGTGGGGGGGCTTCCGCGGCCCGTCCGGTGGGCATGGCTGGGCGCCGGTCTGGTCGGCCTGGCGGCCGCGGCGCTCCGCTGGCTGCTGCCCTTGGTGCGCTACCGCGTCAATCTCGTCTACGCGGCGCGGCAGATCGAACGCGAGCATCCCGAACTGCACAACGACCTGGTCAACACGGTCCTGGTCCGGGCCCGGCCCGCAGGCAGCGCGCCGGTGGTCGTGACGTCGCTCAAGCGGCGGACGGCGCGGCAGCTCGCCGACGTCGCCGCGGGTACCACCATCGACCGGACGATGGCCCTCCGCCTCGCCTACGCCCTGCTGGCGGCGGTGGCGCTGGTGGGGCTGTACGAACTGCTCGCGCCCAAGAGCCTGCTGGTGTCCGGGGCTCGGCTGCTGGCGCCGTGGATCGGCTGGGCGGCGCCATCGCGGGTGCAGATCGACGGTCCGCGACTGGCGTGGCGGATGCCCAACGGGGCCGCAGCGGACGATTCTGCCAAGGACGGGCGCGGGAACGGGGCCGATCCCCGCCGCAAGGTGACGATCGATGGGGGCCGGGCGGTGGTCGTCCGCGGACGGCAACTCGAGACCAGCGCCGCGATCCGTGGCCTGCGCTCGGGCGAGGAGCCGGTCTGCCGGATCACTCCGCTGAACGAGGCGGGGCTTCCCGATCCGCACGGCGCGCCCTGGGAGGTGGCGATGCGCGCCACCGCCGACGCCGACGGCGGCGGGCGCCTGTACACGGCGCTCTTGCCCGACGCCGCCCGCGGGCTCGATCGGTCGCTCGCCGTCGCGATCGCCGCCGGCGACAGCCACACCGAGCCGGTGCGGGTGTCGGTGGTCGACGCGCCGTCTCTGCTGGTGCGTGAGGTCCGCTACGACTTTCCGCCGTACACGCGCCGCGGACCGGAAACGGCTGCGTGGCAGGGGGACCTCCGCGCTCTTGAGGAGACGCTCGCCACGCTCACCGTCGAGGCCAACCAACCCCTCGACCAGGCCTGGATCGACTTCCGCTGCGACGGCCAACGCGACCTGAAGATCAAGCTCTCCGGGACGAGTGCCCGCCACGGAACGGTGTCGTTTCCGCTCCGCCTCAACGGCGACCGGACGGCCCCCGAGCATCCCTCGTATCGCCTCCTCTTCCAGCAGGCGGGGAGCGACGATGGCGTGCTGGCCGACAGTCTCGAACACCGCATCGAGGTGATCGCCGACCTCGCCCCGGAGATCGCCATCGAGGAACCGACCGATTCACCGTTGCGCGTGCCGCCGGGGAGCCCGGTGGCGGTGCGCGTCCGGGCCAACGATCCCGACTTCGGCCTGGCGCGGGTCGGCATCGAGACGCGGATCAAGGGAGCCGGGCAAGTGACGCCGATCGTGCTCCTCGAAGAACCCCGCGAAGGGGTGTTCAAGGGGACGGCACGGCTGATCCCCGACAAACTGGGGGCCGGCCCGGGGAGCGTCCTGGAATACCGTGGATTCGCGATCGACACCCGTCCCCAGGAAATCAACGCCGCCCGTTCACCGTGGCAGGAACTGCAGATCGACGCGGCTGCCAAGCCCCAGCAGCGCCCCGCCGACCAACCCGGCATCCCCGATGATCCCGACCGCCAGGGAGCCGGGAAGCAGGGCGCGCGCGACGCCGGCCAGCGCGGCGGGCGCGAGGGGGGCCGCGAGCGGCAGGATGGTGGCCAGCGGCAGGACGACGGCGGGTCCGAGGATCAGCAGCAACCCGACCAGCGCGACGCCGGCCAGCAGGCGCGCCAGCGCGCCGGCGGCGATCGCGACCGCAGCCGGGAAAACGACGATCAGCGGCGTCCGCAGCAGCAACGTGATCGTGGCCAGGACGGCGACGAACCGGCCAGCGATGGCGGTGGCGGAGAAGGACAGCAGGCCGGAGAGGGGGAGCAGGGAGCGGGGCAGGGTAACGCTGGCCGGGGCGAAGAGGGACGCGCGGGAAAATCGGGCGGACGCCAGCAGGGGCAGCCCCGCGCCGGTGCCGACGGTGAGGCATCGGCGGAGTCGGGTGGGCAGTCCGGTTCGGCGGATGGGCAGCGGGGCGCGGGGCGAGGCGGTTCGTCGGACGACCAGCGCGACGGGCCGTCGGGTGCGGACGGCCAGGACGCGTCCGACACCGACGGCAGCGACGAGCGGCCGGCCGGCTCCGGTGGACGGGCCGCGCAGCGGTCCGGGCGCGACGGCGCCGATGCAGGCCGTGTCGCCGCCGATGGCACCGACGACGGCACCGCGATGGAGCGGATCCTCGCCGACCGCCAGGCTGCCGGGGCCGACGGCGGCGCCGCGGACGACGCACGTGGGCAGCGTGGCGATGGCGATCGTGCTGGCCAGCCCGAGGGCGACCGGCGCGGCGATGAGCAGGGGGGGCCACGTCGCGACGACCGAAAGCGTCCCGGCCAGGACGGCGCGAACTCCGACCGCGACGGCGGGGACAACGCGGGCGATGGCTCGGGTGCCGATCGTGCACGACCCGGTGACCAGCGCGGGAGAGGCGACGAACCCGGCGCTGACGATGCGCAGGCTGGCACCGATGGCGCGGCGAACGGGGCAGGTCGCCCGGGCGCCCGCGATCCAGAAGACGGCCGTGGGGAGCAAACCCCCGGTATGCGCGACCAAAAGCCGGCAGCGGGGCAAGAACCGGGTGCCGATGGCGACCAAACGGGGATGCCCCAGGCAGACGGCGCCAATCAAGGCGACGGTCAACGCCGTGGAGCCGAGCGTCCCGGCGAGCAGCAGGGTGGCGGTCAGCAGCAGGGCGGCGGTCAGCAGCAGGGCGGCGGTCAGCAGCAGGGCGGCGGTCAGCAGCAGGGTGGCGGTCAGCAGCAGGGCGGCGGTCAGCAGCAGGGCGGC
>JAGWVR010000051.1 GCA_018970785.1 Planctomycetota bacterium | reverse complement strand
TCGCTGACGTGGATCCCAGGCACGGCGCTGGCGATCGGCCGGAACTCACCGCGGACCTCGCGCGGGGCGTCGGGCTTGAGGTCCCAGGTTTCGAGTTGCGACGGCCCGCCCCACATGAACAGGAAGATGCAGCGTTTCGCGCGCCCGAACGTGCTCCCCGACGCTCCGGCGGCGGGCTCGGCGGCGCGGGCGGCGAGCAGTTCCGGCAGCGTGACCCCGAGCATGCCGAGGCCGCCGAGCCGCAACAGTTCACGGCGGCCGCCGGCCACACGACGGAATTGGCGACAGGCCGAGTCTCGCATGCGGTCGCTCCGGCGGGCCCATCGCCCGCCACCCCGGGTCGGTCACCGGTCCGGGGCCGCGGCCTCGGCGGGCTCCCCGAGGCGCAGCCCCTCCTCGGCCATCAGCGGCAAGAGCCGCTTGCGCAGCGGCTCGAGGTCACGGGCGAGGAATCCGCGGACGTCCCCACGGCGCCGGACGGCGTATTGCTCGGCGACGACCTGGCCATCGGGCATCCGCCAGTATTTGAAGATGTTGAACTCCGCCAGCGAACCGTCCGCCGGGATGATCACGAAATCGACGATCACCGCGCCCGCCTCGGCATTCTCCACCAGTGCGCAGGGCGCCTGCGGGAAGGCTTTCTTGACCTGCTTCACCAAGCCCCCGGCGAGCGCCTTGGGGTCGAACGACTTGTCGTAGACGCGGACCGACGCCAGACGCGACCAGGTCTCGAGCGTCTCACCGGCGGGGATGAACTCCATCACCTGCTCGCCGGCATTCTCTCCGCGGGCGGCGAGCACGAGCGTCTGGCCGTCGAACGAGACGACGTCGTCCGGGGCGGCGGCGGGGGGAGCCGCACGGACGACCGTGGGGAGCAACGACACCACCAGCGCGAACGTGACGGCGGCGACCTTCATGACTGGCCTCGCGGCGGAGGAATGGCTCGTCGAAGCGCGGAGCCTAGTCCCCCCGGCCGTGCCGGCACAAGGCCGCGGCGCCCCTGGGCGGGCCGGCGTCCGAAGCCAGCGGGCGGACGGGCGGGTCATCGGCGCGTCGCGGATCCGAAGATGCCGTGACATCGACCGATGACCCGCCGCGCGGAAAACCCGACGTTGGCCGGCTGGCGTACCTGCTCACAGCCGCCGACCGACCATCCGGGGCTTCGTCACGGCGGCCGCGCGGGACGCCGAACACTCGACACCGGACCGTCTCGCTTTCCCGACCGGGACGTCTCCACGTCCCGACCCCCTTCGCGCCGGACGCCCGCGGTGCGAGCCGTGGATCCTTCTGACCGTCCCGAGAACCGCGGGAGGGTTCGCCGGCGGAGAAGGAGATACCCTCGCGACGGGAGCGAGTCCATCGCCGGGTCCGCAAAAAACGCCAGTGCCAGCGGGGACGGCCCCGTCACGCTGCCAGAAACACCAGCGCCGCCGCGGCGACCATCGCCAACAGCGCGACGACCAGCCCCTGCCGCCAGTCGGCGGGGGCGATCGACAGGCCCCCAGCCGTGGGCCGAATCCTCATGACCCGCTGCATCGAGCGATCCTCCGTGCCTTCCATGGCATCCTCCCGCCGTCTGCCCGGGTTCCGAATCACCGCGGCGCCTCGACCGCCCCCCGTGGACAACGGTGCGGCAACGGGTACGCACCCGGCGGACGATTGTTCGCCCACCGCTCCCGCGACGAGGCCAGCGGTGGCCGTGCCCGGGGGAGATCATGCCGTGGCGGAACTGCCAGGATCGGCCGGACGCGGTCGCCCCGGCCGAGGGAATCCGCTGCTACACTGCCGCGCCGATCGGTCCGTGGACGAAGCCATCGATGGCCTTCGTCGACGAAAGCGACCACGGCCCGTCCAGGCCCGAGCGGCCTGCGGCACCGCCGCCATCGCGTTGGAGCGTCGGACATGCCCCCCGGGACCACCGACACGCGTCCGCTCCGCCGCCAGGCGGTCCGGCAGGTGATCGAGGTCGTGGCGATCGCCGGCCTGGCGCTCGTGCTCCATTCGATCCGCGTTTCCGGCGGCGTCTCCGCCGAGGCGGCCTGCTGGGCCGTCACCGCCCTCGCCGCGGTGAAGACCGGCTACTTTCTCCTCGAAAACCTCCAGCACATCCTCCTCGCCACGGCCCACGAGATCGCCTACCACCGTTTCCTGGCGCTGATGGGGGTCAACATGGCGCAGATCACGCTGTCGTTCGCCCTCGACTTCTGGCTGCTGGAGTCGGCCGTGCCGCGGAGCTTCTCCGGGTTCGATCCGGCGACGATGACGGCCGCCGGGACGTTCTTCGACTGCTGCTTCTACAGCGTCCTCAACTTCTCCTTCTTCGGGTTCGGCGAGATCCTCCCGCAGACGGTGCCCGCGAAACTCGTCACGCTGCTGGAGGTGATCCTCGCCTTCTTCACGGTGATCTTCCTGCTGTCCGATTTCATCAGCCTGAAGGATTCACTCCGCGGCGGCAGGCCGCGGTGAGGAGCGCTGCCGGCAGGCGGCGCGTCGGTGCCGACCAACCCCGGGAAACCCCGGGTGTTTCCCGGAACGCTTGCCGACGACGCGGCCGGCGGGCACGTTGGGGCCGCCGCGGCTTTGCCCTCCTCCCCTGGTTCCTCCCCGGCGCGTGAACATCGGCCACCTCACCGCCGCCGCGGCCTTCCTCATGTGGGGCCTGCTGCCGATCTACTGGAAGCAACTCGAGACGGTGCCGAGCCTGCAACTGGTCGCACACCGCGTCGTCTGGTCGGGGCTGACGCTGCTGCCGGTGGTCTGGTTGTCCGGAGCGTGGAGCAGCATCCGGGCCCACGCCGCGCAGCCCGCGATCCTCCTCCGGCAGACGGCCGCCGCGGTGCTCGTCGCCGCCAACTGGCTGGGGTTCGTCTGGGCGGTGACCCATGGGCGGATGATCGAAAGCAGCCTCGGGTACTTCCTCACGCCCTTGGCGACCGTCCTCCTCGGCGTGCTCCTCCTCGGGGAGCGTCTCCGCCCCGTGCAGTGGGTCGCCGTCACGCTGGCGGCGGTCGGCGTCGCCTGGATCGCCGCGGGCTACCAGCACTTCCCCTGGATCGCGCTGTTCCTCGCCGGTTCGTTCAGCTCCTACTCGCTGGTCAAGAAGACCACGCCCCTGGGCGCGGTGCCGTCGCTGGCACTGGAGACGCTCCTCCTCCTCGCCCCGGCGATCGGCTACCTGGCGGTCGAGCACGCCGCGGGGCGCGGTCGGTTCGGCACGCTCGGCCCGCGTGCCGACCTGCTGATGGCCGCCTCGGGGCTGGCCACGGCGGCGCCGCTGCTGTGCTTCGCGACCGCGGCCCGGCGGATCCCGCTGTCGACGCTCGGGTTGCTGCAATACCTCGGGCCGACGATCCAATTCCTGCTCGGCTCGTGGATTTACCACGAGCCGTTCGACCGGACGCGGCTCGTCGGCTTCGTGATCGTGTGGTGCGCGCTGGCGCTGTTCGTCGCCGACAGCCTGCGACGGCGGTTCGCGTCTTCCGCCGGCGGCCAGGCCCCCGGCCCCGACGGCGGCTGACAGCCGCGCCCGCGGACGTCATGCTGTCGGAGGTGACACGACGAGCAGGAGATCAGGCGATGCGACGCCCCACCGGGCACGACCACCGGCACCTGACGACGGCCCGGTGGGCCGCCATGCTGGCGACCGCAGGCTGGGCCGCGACCGCCGCCGCCGCCCCCCCCACCGCGGCGGCCGGTCTGGCCGCGCGGCTGGCGGCAGAACAGCGCGAGGCGCTGGTGGCCGACGTCGAGCGCCAGGGGGACCCTCGCCGCGGCGCGACGCTGTTCCATTCGCGCCAGTCGGCCTGCGTGCAGTGCCATGCCGCCGCGCCGGACCCCGGTGCGCTCGGTCCCGGGCTCGCCACGTTTCCCGCCGACGTGCCCCCCGAGCGCCTCGTCGGCCACCTCGTGGAGTCGCTCCTCGAGCCGTCGGCGTCAATCCGCCCCGACTACCGCGGCACGGTGCTGGTCACCGACGACGGGCGCACGCTGACCGGATACGTCGCCCGTGAGACGCCGACCGAGATCGTCCTCCGCGACCCGGCTGCCGGGGGACGCGAGCGTGCGGTGCCGAAAAGCGTCATCGACGAGCGGACGACGGCGGCCACCTCGCTGATGCCCGCGGGACTCGCCGACCTCCTCGCCGACCGCGGCCAATTCCTCGACCTCGTCGCCTACCTGGCGGCGATCGCCCGCGGGGGGCCCGACCGCGTCGCCGAGTTGGCACCCGACCCGGCGGTGCTTGCCGCGGGCGGCGTCACCGAGACCGACATCGACCATGCCGGGTTCCTCGCCGACCTCGCCGACCCGATCACGGGGCACGCGGCGCTCGAGCGCGGGGCGGCGCTCTACGGGCGCGTCTGCGCCAACTGCCACGGCACGCTCACCGCTCCCGGGTCGCTCCCCACCGCACCGCGCTTCGCCGAGGCGGCGTTCAAGGCGGGCAGCGATCCGTTTTCGCTCTACCGGACGCTGACCCATGGCAACGGCCTGATGGTGGCGCAGACATGGATGGTGCCGGCACAGAAATACGACGTCATCCACTACCTCCGCGAGACGTTCCTCCGCGAGCGCAACCCCGCCTGGTACGTGCCGATCACCCCCGCTTACCTCGCCGCGCTTCCGGCGGGGTCGAGCCGCGGCCCGGAGCCGTCGGCGGTCGAGCCGTGGCGGATCCACGACTACGGGCCGTTCCTCGCCGGCACGTTCGAGGTCGGCGACGGCGGGGTGAACGTGGCCCGCAAAGGCCTCGCGGTGCGCCTCGACGCCGGCCCGGGGGGCGTCGGCCGAGGGCACGCCTGGGCGCTGTGGGAGCTCGACACGCTGCGGCTGAGCGCGTTCTGGACCGGCGACGGCTTCATCGACTGGGGCGGGATCGCGTTCGACGGCCGCCACGGCGTTCATCCGCACCTCGTCGGCGAGCTGCAGGCCGCCGTGGCGACGATGCCCGGGTGGGCCGACCCCGCCACCGGCTCGTTCACCGACCCGCGCCCGACGGGGCGCGACGATCGCCCCTACGGTCCCCTGCCCCGCGGCCACGCCCGGTTCCGCGCCCTCCACCACGTCACCCCCGACGCCGCCGGGCCGGGGCGGTCCGCCGTGGTCCTCGAGTACCAGGTCGGCACGACGCCGGTCCACGAAAGCGCCCAGCTCGGCCAGCCGCTCGCCGGCACCGGTCGCCCGGTCCTCGTCCGCTCGTTCTCGCTCGGCCCGCGCCCCAGTCCCCTCGCCGTGCGCCTCGCCGCGGCGCCGGCGACGGCGGCGCTGCTCGGCCCGGCGAGGGGAACGGAGATCGTCGCGCGCGACGGCCATGCCGATCTGCTCGTCCCCGCCGGAGGCGAACCGCTCGACGTCGCCGTGCTCGTGGCGACGGCGGCGACCGACGCCCTCGCGGCTCATGCCGCCGGCCACGCCCTCCCGCCGCCGCCGCGTGCGCTGGTCGGCCGGCCGGCGCCCGCGCTGTGGCCCACGACCGTGGCCACCGTGCCGCGCCCCGGCGACGACGGTGGGCCGTTGGCCGTCGACGTCCTCACGCCCCCCGAGGCCAACCCGTGGAACGCCCAGTGCCGGTTCTCGGGAATCGACTTCACGGGGCGCGACGCCGCGGTCGTCTGCACCTGGGACGGCGACGTCTGGTCGCTGCGCGGGATCGCCGCGCCGGCGGGCCCGCTGTTCTGGCGGCGGATCGCCTCGGGGCTGTTCCAACCGCTCGGGATCAAGGTCATCGACGGCGTGATCCACGTCTCCTGCCGCGACCGGATCGTGAAGCTCGTCGACCTCGACGGCGACGGCCTCACCGACCGCTACGACACGTTCAACGACGATCACCAGGTCACCGAGCACTTCCACGAGTTCGCGATGGGCCTCGAGACCGACGCCGCCGGCAACCTCTACTACGCCAAGAGCGCCCGCCACGCGCTGACGGCCGTCGTGCCCCACCACGGGACGCTGCTGTGCGTCTCTCCCGACGGCGCGACGACGGAGATCGTGGCCACCGGGTTCCGTGCCGCCAACGGCGTCTGCGTCGAGCCCGACGGGTCGTTTTGGGTGACCGACCAGGAGGGCCACTGGAACCCGAAGAACCGCATCAACCGGGTCGTCCCCGGCGGCTTCTACGGCAACATGTTCGGCTACCACGACGTCACCGATTCCAGCGACGCCGCCATGGCCCCGCCGGCGTTCTGGATCACCAACGCCTTCGACCGCTCGCCCGCGGAACTGCTCCGCGTGACCGGTGGTCGCTTCGCACCGCTCGACGGGGCGCTGCTCGAGCTGTCGTACGGCGAGGGGCGGGTCCACCTCGTGCTCAGCGAGCCGGTCGCGGGGCGCCCCGGCGTGGTCCAGGGGGGGATGGTCGCGCTGCCGATCGCCGACCTGCCCACCGGCGTGATGCGCGGCCGATTCCACGGCGACGGCCATCTCTACGCCTGCGGCCTGTTCGCCTGGGCCGGCAACCGCACCCTGCCGGGCGGCTGCTACCGGATCCGGCGAACGTCCGCGCCGCTCCATATTCCCACGGCCCTCCACGCCGAGCCCGGCGCCGTCACGCTCTCGTTCGCGGAACCGCTCGACCGGACCGCCACGGCCGACCCGTCGGCGTGGCGGCTTCGCACCTGGGGGCTCGAGCGGACCGCCAACTACGGGTCGAAGCACGTCGGTGAAACCGACCGCGACGTGACCGCCGTCGAAGTCTCCGCCGACGGCCGCGTCGTCACGCTCCGCGCCCCGGGCTTCGCCGCGACCTGGTGCTACGCGCTGGAGTGGCGGGTGAAGGCTGCCGACGGGGCGGAGGTGCGCGGCGTCCTCCACGGCACGCTCCACTGACGGCGCAGACGCGCTCAGCGGGGGGCCGCACGGAACCGGACCGGCTCCCCCGCGCCGTCGGCGGGCGCCAGCGTGATCGAGCCGTCGAGCGCCCCGACGGCGATCATCCGGCCGTCGGGCGACACCGCCAGCGCCGTCACCGGACTGCCCCCGGTGCCGATCGTGGCCCGCGCCTTCCCGTCGGCGAGGCCGTGGATCCGCACCGTGCCGGAGCGGTCGCCGGCGGCGATCCGGTCGGGGCCGACCGCGGCCAACGCCTCGACCGCGGTGTCGAATCCGCCGATCCGGCGCGTCTCCTTCCCACTGTCGGCCTCCCAGATACGCACCGCACCGTCGGCACCGGCGGTGGCCACGAGCGCTCCCCCCGGCAGCCAGCAGACGGCCCGCACGGGCTGCTGATGGCCGGCGAACGTCGTCAGCAGCCGCCCGGCGAGCGGGTCGATGACCTTCGCGGTCTTGTCGCGGCTGGCGCTCGCGAGGCGGCGGCCGTCGGGTGAAAACGCGAGCCCCGTCACCCAGTCGGAGTGGTCGGCATGCTCCCCGACGGCCCGCACCGGATCGGTGGCGAACAGGCGCACCGCCGGGTCGGCACCGGCGACGGCCAGCCGCGTGCCGTCGGCCGTGAACGCCACCGCGGCGAATGCCTCGTCGGCGGCGCCGAGATCGGCGACGGCAACACCGCTGTCGGCATCGAACAGCCGGGCATCGCCGAGGATCCCGGGCGTCCCGGCGGCGACCGCCAGCCGCCGGCCGTCGGGATGGAACGCCAGCGCGCCGACACGTTCGGCGACGTCGCCGATCCGGCGCAGCAGCTCCCCGCCGGGCACGCTCCAGACGAGCACCTCGTGGTATCCGGCACTGGCCAGCCGCGTGCCGTCGGGGTGGAAGGCGAGCGCCGACACCGCCAGCGCCGCGCCGTAGGCGGCGGGGGCATCGGGCTGGCGCCGGCGCGGCATGATCCGGACCAGCGCCGCCGACGGCGTGATCCCCGCGTCGAGCCGGGCCCCGAGCGCCACCCAGCGGCGGAGGAGGTCGACCTCGGCGGCCGACAGCGGCGCGCCGTCCTTGGGCATCGAGCCGTCGGCGACGGCACGGACCAGCGGTGAATCGACGTCGCCGGGCACGACCGCGGCCCCGCCCCCCGCGTCGGCCAGGAGCGCCGCATGCGAGGTCATGACGTGGCCGCCGCCCGGCTCGCGGGCCGTGTGGCAGGCGACGCAGCGCGACCGCAGCAGCGGGGCCACGTCGGCCGCGAACGACACCCACAACCCTCCGGCGCGGAGGACGTGCTCGATCTCGGCGTCGCGCTCCGCCGCCCGCGCGCGGAGGGCATCGACCGCTGCCTGGGCCTCGCGCTCGCGCTCGGCGATCGCCGCCCCCTCGGCCGCCAGCTCGCGCAGCATCTCCTGCCGCCGGCTCTCGAGGGCGCTGGCCTCGCGGCGCACCGCGGCGACGCCCGTCTCGGCCTCCGCGGCCTCGCGCTCGAGGCTGCCGCGCTCGGCGTCGAGCCGGCCGACCGTCGGCGGCAGCGGCTCGGCGGCCCGCGCCGTCCCGGTGCCGAGGATCAGCGCGGCGACCACCCCGATCGTGCAGGACCGTCGTCCAGAGCCGATCACGCGATCACCTCGGTCACGGGCCGGCCGGCGATCGCCAGCGGGCGTCCGGCGAGGTCGTGGACCTCGGCCCCTGGATCGATGCCCATCAGCATGTAGAGCGTGGCCGCGAGGTCCTCGGGACGCACCGGATGGCGGGCCGGATACATGCCGTGCGCGTCGCTCGCGCCGTGCACGTAGCCGCGCTTCACGCCGCCGCCGGCGAGCAGCGCGGTGTAGCACTGCGGCCAGTGGTCGCGGCTCGCCTGGTCGTTGATCTTCGGCGTCCGCCCGAACTCCCCCATCCACAGCACGAGCGTGTCGTCGAGCATGCCGCGCCCCTCGAGGTCGTCGAGGAGCGCCGACAGCGTGCGGTCGGTGAGCGGATGCTGGTACTTGTCGACGATCTTGTACATCCGCGAGTCGTTGAAGCCGTGGGTGTCCCACCCGCCGTCGTTGACGCGTTTCCCGCCGATGCCCTTGGCAAAGGTCACCGTGACGAACGTCACCCCGGCCTCGACGAGGCGCCGGGCCAGCAGGCAGCCCTGTCCGTAGGTCGTCCGCCCGTAGCGGTCGCGCAGCTCCGCCGGCTCGCTCTCGAGGTCGAAGGCGGCGCGGACGCGCGGGCTGGTGAGCATCGTGATCGCCTTGTCGTAGGCGGCGTCGAATCCCGCCGCCGTCGCCGAGCGCTCGAGCAAGCCCGCCTCGCGGTCGATGATCCGCTGCAGCTCCCGGCGCCGTTCCATCCGCCCGACCGCCAGCCCCGCGGGGAGCGACAGCTGCGGCAGGCGGAAGCCCTCGGCGGCCGGGTCGTCGGCGAAGAAGAACGGATCGTGGCGCTTGCCGAGGAAGCTGCCGTGCTGCCCCGGGGTGACCGAGCCGTCGGCGAGGACGTGGGGATAGGAGACGAACGTGGGCATCTCGTCGCGGCGTGGGAGCAGGGCATCGACGACCGAGCCGTAGGCGGGCCAGAGGTCGAGCGAGTCGCGGAGGCGCTGGTCATCGCTCGGCGGGGCGTGGCCGGTGAGGGCGTAGTAGCCGGCCGAATTGTGGTTCTTCATCGTGTGGGTCATGCTGCGGATGAGCGTGACCCGGTCCATCCGCTTGGCCATCTCAGGGAAGTGCTCGCACACCGGCAGCCCGGGGACGACGCTCGAAATCGGCTCGAGCGGCCCGCGGATCTCGCGCGGTGCGTCGGGCTTCATGTCGAAGGTGTCGAGATGGCTCGGCCCGCCCCACTGGAAAAGGAAGATCACGCGCTTCGCCCGGACCGGGAGCGTGGGCGCGGCGCCGAGGATGCCGGGGAGCGTCACGCCGAGCAGGCCCGCCCCGCCCGCCGTGAGCAACTGCCGACGTCCGACGGCGGCACGGCGGAGGGGCGGAGCGGCGAAACGTCGACGGGCGGGGTGCATGACGGGTTTCCAACGCGGCGGTCAGTTGCGGAACAGCAATTCCTTGGCGTTGAGCAGCGCCCAGGCGAGATCCTCGGCGGCGCTCCTGGCGTCGGCGGTGGCGAACGTCGCGACCGCGGCCGTCCGTTCCGCGGCCGACGGCGGCCGTGACAGCGCCGTCCAGAACAGCTCGTCGACGATCTCCCCCGGTGCGCGGTCGGCGGCGACGAGACGGGCGATCCGGTTGTCGCCGTCGGCGAGGCGGCCGTGGAGCCCGCCGCCGCCGACGAGGTCGAGGGCCTGGGCGAGCGTCGGCTCGTTGCTCCGCTCGCAGTCGCAGGCGAGGAGCCGCTCGGGGCGGCCGAAGAGCCGCAGGAACCGGTCGCCGTCGGCCAATTGCCGGCGCACGCGCTCCACGCCGGCCACGGCGCCGGCCCGGGTTCCCGCCGGATAGCCCTCGAACGCCGCCGCCGCGCCGAGGACCTGCGCCTGCGCGTCGAGGATCCGTTCCGCCGAGCGGCGGCGGACGATCGCCGCGGCGAACAGCGACTCGTCGGCGGCGAGGCCGTCGGCCGCGGCGTCTGGCGCCGCCAGACCGTAGACGCGCGACGTGCACAACAGCCGCACCAGGGCGCGGACGTCGTGGCCGGAGGCGATGAACGTGTCGGTGAGCCGCTCGAGCAGCGCGGGATGGCTGGCGGGATTGGTGTCGCGGAGATCGTCGACCGGTTCGACGAGCCCGCGCCCCAGGACGTGGAACCAGATCCGGTTGACCTGGGCGCGGGCGAACCGGCGCCGGCCCGGATCGGTGAGCCAGCGCGCCAGCGACTCGAGCCGGTCGCCATCGACGGAGGGTGTCTCGCCGAGCCAGCGCGGCACCGCCGCGGCACCGGTGCGGGGGTTCTTCACCTCCTCCGGATCCTTGACCAGCACCTTCTGCTCGCCGATGAACTCGTGCGAATCGAGCTTGTCCGGCCGGTCGTTGGCCACCACCTCGTAGTCGATCCCGGTCAGCGCCGCCGACCAGTCGTGGTATTCGTCCTGGAGCCAGCGGTCGAACGGATGGTTGTGGCACTTGGCACACTGGAGGCGGACGCCGAGGAACACCTGGGCCACGGTCTCGCCACGGAGCTGCGCGTCGCGGTGGGCGCGCCAGAAATTGGCCGGCGGCACGTCGTAGGTGCTCCCCCGCGCCGCGACGATCTCGCGGACGAAGCGGTCGAGCGGGACGTTGTCGGCGAACGCGCGGCGGATCCAGCCGTGAAACGCCTCGACCCCGCGCGGATCGAGCGTCTTCTCCTCGACGCGGAGCAGGTCGGCCCAGATGCCCGCCTGGACGTCGGCCCACTCGGGACGCGCCAGGAGCGCGTCGACGAGGCGCGCCCGTTTGTCGGGCCCTGGGTCGGCGGCGAACGCCCGGGCCTCGTCGGGCGTGGGAAGGACGCCGAGCAGGTCGAGGAACATCCGGCGCACGAAGACGAGATCGTCGGCCGGCGGCGCCGGGGCGACGCCGAGCTGGCGGAGGCGCGCGAAGATCTCCTCGTCGACGAGGTTCGCCGGCTCGGGCCCGGTCCACCGGGCCGCGTCGCGCGGCGGCACGAGGGCCACCCGCGCCACGGTCTGCGCCGTCAGGTAGCGCACCGCGACGGTGACGACACCGTGGCGTGGCAGCGTCACGATCCCGTCGGCCGAGGCCGTCACGAGCGGATCGGACGGCTCGTAGACCGCCATCCGGCTGACGTCGGCCGTGCGGCCATCGGCGAACCGCGCGACCACGTGCAGCGGCACACTCCCCTGCTCCCCGTCGACGACGGCATCGGCCGGTGAGACCACGAGGCCGGTGACCGCCGCACCGCCGGGATCGGGCGCCGCCCCCTGGGCGATCCACGCCTCGAGGGCCGCATACTCCGGATCGTCGGCGCCGAACCGTCGGCCGCCTCCATGGGGCACCGCCGCGGTCGCCTTGAGAAGCAGCAGGCTGCGCCGCGGCTCGAGCCGGTTGATGCGCCGCCCGGCGCCGTCCTCGACCAGCGCCCGCCAATCGGCCGCCGCGTCCTGGCCGCGGAGCGACAGGAACAGCCCCCCCTTGCCGTTGAGGTTGCCGTGGCAGGTGCCGGCGTTGCAGCCCCCCTTGGCGAGGACCGCCATCACGTCGGTGCCGAACGCTACCGGCGGCGCGGCTGGGTCGGCGAAGGCGACCGCGACCGGCGCGGCGATGCCGACGAGGGCGACGAGAACGGACGCTGTGCGGCTTGTCCCCACTCCCACCTCCTCCGAACTGATCGGCCAGTCTACCGTCCGTCCTCCACCGCGGCGGCGCCAGCACCGGCAGGACACCACCCGGCCGGGGCACGAAGGCTCGTCGTCCCACGGCAGGTCGACCGACCTGGTGACCGTCCGCCGGCGCCGGCCACCTCGTCCCCCGCTATGCTCTCGCTCCCCGGGGATCGGCGAGTCCCCCGGGCGAGCGCCGTGGTGCCCGCCGGGCGTCCCATGAAACCGACGATCCTCCGCGACACCGCTCGGGCACCCGACGGCACCGTGCTCACGCTCCACGAGCATGACGGGGAGTTCCTCATCCGGGCCGGCGGCGTCGAGCTGATGTCGACGCGGCAGCACCACTCCGAGGAACGGCTGGCAGCGTTGGCCTGCGCGCCTTTGGCCCTCGCCCGGCAGCCGCGCGTCCTCGTCGGCGGGCTCGGCTTCGGGTTCACGCTGCGGGCGGCGCTCGAGATCCTCCCCGACGCCGCCCGGGTGATCGTCGCCGAGCTCGTGCCGGCCGTGGTCGCCTGGAACCGCGACCCGGCCTACGGCCTCGCCGGTGGCCTCCTCGACGATCCCCGGGTCGTCGTCACGATCGCCGACGTCGCCGACGTCGTCGCCCGCCGCACGGCGCCGTTCGACGCGATCCTCCTCGACGTCGACAATGGCGCCGCCGCGCTGGCCAACGCGTCCAACGCCCGGCTCTACTCCGACGCCGGGCTGGCCCGCGCGCGGGACGCCCTCGTGCCCGGCGGGTGCCTCGCCGTCTGGTCGGCCGTCGACGATCCCGACTTCGTCGCCCGGATGCGGCGCTGCAGGTTCGCCGTCGCGACCGAACGGGCGCGCGTCCACGCCACGGGGGGCGCCTGGAACCACCTGTTCATCGGGCGCAGGCCCCGGTGAACGGCCTCAGCGGGCCGCACCACCGTCGGCCGCGCCGGTGTCGACGACGCCGACGCGCCCGTCGGCATGGGCGGTGACGGTGAGCACCCGATCGTGGAAGCGGATCCCGGAGACCGTCAGTTCCGGCCAGTCGCGCGGGAGGCGCGGGTGGATCTCGTAGCCGGTCGCGGTGGCGCGGAACCCGAGGAACCCCTGGAGCATCACCTGCGGCACGAGCACGCTCTCGAGGAACTCCTCGTCGAGGCCGAGGCCGCCGGCGGTGCCGCCCCCCTGCAGCGTGCCGCGCCCCGGCGTGGCGTAGTACTTGCGGTAGCCCCCTTCCCCCTGCACCTCGCGGAACCACGCGAGGATCGCGCGGAGCCGGTTCCAGGCGTCGTCGGGGCCGGAGACCTCGAGCCGCGCCAGGAGATCGTGGTGGCTGAAGCCGAGGACGGCGCCGCCGTCCTGCACCTGATCCCCCCAGGGAATCGTCTCGGGGTGGAACCAGGGCCAGACGTAGGTCGCGACGTTGCGCCTCGTCGTCGACCGCGGTCCGAACCGCCAGTGGTAGATGTCGGCGCCGCGCGACGTGTCGCCCGCCACCTCGCGTCGGCCGTCGACCCAGTCGAGGATCGCCGCCGCCTGATCGGGCCGCGCCATCCCCGCCGCCACGGCCTCGAGGTTGAGGAACGTGAAACCGAAGTCGTACGCCCGTCCGTCGGCGTCGATCCAGCCGACGAACCGCCCGGTCTCCTCGTTCCAGAAACGCGTCTGGAAATCGGTGCGGATCGCGGCGGCCAGGTCGGCGAGCGCCGCCGGATCGTGGGGCGGGACCGCGGCGGGGATCTCCCACTCGGGATGCGCCGCGACCCGCCGTTCGAGGTCGGCGAACACGCGCAGGGCGTCGTGGAGACAGACCGTGGCGAGCGCGTCGTGGGCGCCGAACGGCAGGAGGTCCCAGTAGTTGTTCCCGACGCCGTGGCCCGGTCGCATGGTCTTCCCGCCGGCGGCGTCGAAGGCGATCCCGCTCCGCCCGTCGTGGCCGACCCAGGGGACGAAGACGTGCTTCCCGCGGCGGACGTCGAACTCGTCGAGGGCGAACGACAGCGCCCGGCGCATCGGGCCGATCACGCGGCGGAGAAACCCGACGTCGCCGGTCCAGGCGACGAAGTCGCAGCAGGCGCGGACGAACAGCGGGTTGGTGACCGGATGGCGCGTGTCGATCGCGGTGATCACCGACACCACGTCGATCTCCCCTCCCGCCGCGCAGGCGACGCTGAGGCGGTAGCGGGTGAGGATTCCGGCATGGCCCGGATGGCGGTGGAGGGGCACGTCGGCGAACGCCATCGCGCCGGGGGCGGCGATCTCCACGACGCGTCCCTCCGGCCACCCCGCCTCCCCTTCGAGGAGCCACTCGATCCCCGCCCGCGCTCCGGCACCGAGCCCGCGGCCGCCCCACTCGACGCGTGCGAACGGCGCCACGATCGTCCCGCAGCGAAACGGCGGCGTGACGATCGTGACGCGATCGCCGGTGGCGCGGAGGCGGAGGCCGACGGCCGGATCGATGCCGAGCACCTCGGCGCCGTCGATCTCCCACCCGGCGGTGTTCCCCAGGGGCGCGAGGCCGAACATCTGCACCGCCCACGGGTCGCCGGCGACGGCGAAGTGGAATCCCGCCCCACCGCTCTGCTGCCAGGCCGGAAACGGCCATCCGGCCGAGTGGGCCATGCCGCGGTGCTGCTGCATCGAGACGTAGCCCTCGTCGTCGATCCGTTTGGCGAGCAGCGCCGCCCGGTACTGCACGCGCTTCGCCGCCGACGCCCACAGCGTGGCCTGCGGCAGCCAGCCGTCCCAGAGCGTGCAGGCGGAGAAGGCGGCGTCGTGGTGGAGGGCGTGCAGGCGGTGGAGCGTCTCCATCTCCGCCTCGCAGCCGGGCACGTAGAACCGCGGCAGGTCGGCCGCCGCGGCCACCACCCCCCACGCCGCCAGCACGAAGCCGGCCGCCGTGCGGACACCGACGCTGTCGATGTGGCGCCAGGGCACCAGGGCGCTCATGGGAGCACGCGAGCGAAATCGTCGCCGTCGAGGCCAGCGCGATCGGCGCCGGCCGACCACCGGATGCCGTCGACCACGCCGGGGCGGAGGTCGGCGACCTGCGCGATGGCCGTGGCTGGCGCACCACGGCGGGCGACCGGGGCGAGGATGGTGACCACGATGCGGCACTCCCGACGACGTGGAAGACATCGCCGGCTGCGATCCCGTCTGCAGCACAGATCGTACTGCTGCCCGCACGGCGCCGGCAATCCGCAGAGCCTGGCCGAGGGGACGGGCCGTGCCGTGGCCGGTCCGACCGTCACTCGCTGACCGGGGCCACCCGCCGAAGGGTCATCTCGCTGCGGTTTTCGGTAATCAGCAGCGTGTCGTCAGGCTTGAGTTGCCCCTGGAGCACAGACCGCGTCGCAGCCGAGTGGCCGAACTCGAGCGTGATCCGGTCGGCAGACAACAGTTTCCAGGTGAACAGCCGGTCGCCGGCGGGGGTTTGCATCTGCCGCGAGCCGAAGCCGCGCGGCTTGATCGTGATCCGCTCGCGGTCGTTGGCCCAGACGCCGAGAAACTCGTTGGTCGGTCGGGACTCGCACCCGGCGAGAACGAGCAAACCGAGGGCGAGCGGCAGGAAACGACGAACATCCATCCGTGTCCACCGTCGTTGTTCGGCATGCCAGCCCCTGTCCACGAAGCAAGTATCACAGGAACCAGACCCATCCACCACCCCCAGGGGTTCGATCACGGGGAAACGTGGGCGGACGCGGGCACGGACGGTTGACTGGATGGACATCGACGCCTCCGGGATCGAACGACGGCGTCGCTGCCGCCGGTACGATACGGCGCCGCCTCCCCGCCGGCCAAAAGCGTCGCAGCGACGAAGCGGCAGGATGGGGATGGCCGCGATCCACTCGACGACCGAGGGCGTCGGTGACGGCGGCCGGCAACAGGTGCGGCACGACGATCCGCGTGAAAACCCCCGTATTCACGCCGTCGTCCGCCGCCGCCGACCGCCGGGACGAAGTGTCCGGGGGCCGGCGCTGGCGGGCTGACCGTCTCGGTGGCGTCCATTCGGACACCCCCGTGCCGCGCCTCCCGGCACCTTGACGGGCCGCCGGCACCGCAGGACGGTCGGTCTCGGCCGACGAGCCGCCGCGCACGCCGGCGTCTGGCCCGGAGCACTCAGGGCAGCGCCAACGCCTCGCCCCCTTCGCGCGTGCCGACGGCACGCCAGACGGCCTGGTCGATGTCGGCCGAGACGAACTGGACGCTGCCGTCCATCAGCGTCACCCCGACGCCACCCGGGTGGTAGCTCCGCGACGTGAACACCGTGTAGGTCGGCGCGGTGATCGTGACGCCGAGACGGCTGCTCGTGAAGTCGCAGTCGTACGTTTTGCCCCCCGACGTCATCGGGATCGCGGTGTTCGGCGGGAACGTGTGCGAGATCCCCGAGTGGAGAATGATCCCGTTGACCCACTGCGTGTGGCCGACATCGGGGGTCAGCGAGCCGCCGAGGGCGATGACGTCGGCCGGCGTGGCAGGGAGCGGGGCGTTGAGCGCGGAGGGATTGAGCCCGTCACGGATCACCGCCTGGTAGGCCTTCACCTCGGCGAAGCCGACCGTCTTGCTCGTGCCGTCGAGGATGTCGCGCTGCCGCATCTGGCGGTTGACCGCGAAGGCGCCGTTGCCGGTCGCCTTCGACACCGGATCGAACTGGAACCATGTTCCGCAGCTGGCGCCGTAGTTGAGCGGCTGATGCGTGATGCCGGGGATCGAGGTGTTCGCGACGTCCTTCACCTCGCTGGGGCAGATGAACGTCGGGATCCGCACCCCCGCGACCTGCGTCTGCTGGGTGAAGCTCTTGGTGAAGTCGATGAGGCTGGAGACGTTGCCCTGCTCGATGAACGGCAGCAGGTAGGCGTGGGCTGAAAAGCTGTCGGAGACCGCCGTCGTGCTGATCTGGCAGATCGGCGGGAAGACGCGTTTGGCGCTCTCGTGGTTGAGGAGCGCGAGGCCGAGCTGCTTGAGGTTGTTTTGGCAACTCGACCGCCGTGCCGCTTCGCGGGCCGCCTGGACGGCCGGCAGGAGGAGCCCGACGAGCGTGCCGATGATGGCGATCACGACCAGCAGCTCGACGAGGGTGAACGCCCGGCGCGAAGGCGACGGGCCGTGGAACGACGTGTCGACAGGCATGATCGGTTTCCCCCCGGGTGTGGCGACCGTGGCGGCGCTGCCGCCGTCGCGGGAATGGTAGCCATACGGGAGAAATCATCGACGGTTCAGCGCTGCCCCGTTCAGAGGCCGTGATGCCGGTCCGGGCCGCCCCCGGCACGGGGGGTGTGGCAGGGTGCCGCGGCCTGTGCGCGAGGAGCGGTGCGACCGCACCACGGTGGCGCACGACCGGGTATCCTCCGCCCGACGGGGTGCCGGCCGGCTCGGCACGGCCCCTGCACCACCCGCCGAGGAGCCTGCATGCCCCGCCCGCTGGTCGTCGTCACCGACTTCATCCGCCCGCCGCTCGACCACGAGGAGCGGATCCTCGGCGACCGCGCCGACGTCGTCGCCCTCGAGGCCTTCTCCGAGGACGAGCTCGTCGGCCGGATCGAGCACGCCGACGCGATCATGATGTACCACTTCCTCTCGATCTCGCGGCGCACGATCGAGCGCCTCGAGCGCTGCCGGATCATCGTCCGCTGCGGTGTCGGCTTCGACAACGTCGACCGCGCCGCTGCCCGGGAGCGCGGGATCGCCGTCGCCAACGTCCCCGACTACGGCACCGAGGAGGTCGCCGACTCGGCGCTGGCGATGATCCTGGCGATGACCCGCGGCGTGGCGTTCATGAACACGCGCCTCCAGCTCCGCCAGGGACCGTGGATCTACGAGCAGGTGCGGCCACTCGAGCGCCTCCGCGGGATGGGGCTGGGGATCGTCGGCCTCGGCCGGATCGGCACGGCGCTGGCGCTCCGCGCGAAAGCGGTGGGCATGGCGGTGTCGTTTTACGACCCCTACGCCGTCGACGGCCTCGACAAGGCGCTCGGCGTGACGCGCTGCGACTCGCTCGAGGAATTGCTCCCGCGCGTCCGGGTGCTCTCGCTCCACTGCCCGCGCTCCGCCGAGACGCAGCACCTCGTCAACGCCCGCACGCTGGCGCTGTTGCCGCGCGGCGCGTTTCTCGTGAACACCGCCCGCGGCGGCTGCGTCGACGCCGGCGCCGTGCTGGCGGCGATCGACTCCGGGCAGCTCCGCGGCGCCGCCCTCGACGTCCTCGAGGAAGAGCCCCCTCCCGACGACGACCCGCTGATCGCCGCCTGGCGGACCCCCGGCACGGCCGCCCACGACCGGGTGATCGTCAATCCCCACGCGGCCTTCTATTCGGAGCAGGGCCTGGCCGATATGCGGATCAAGGGGAGCACGAACATCCGCCGCGTGCTCGACGGCCAGCCGCCGCGCAACGTCGTCAATTGACTCGGGAACCGACCACCGCGAACCCGGCGCCGAGCAGGACCAGAGCGACGAGGCTGTCGGCGAACGAGCCGCTGGATCGGCGATCCACCGGCTCGGGAACCGAGTTTGCCGCGGGCCCTGCGACGGGGCCCGTGATCGGGTTCAATGGGGGTGAGCGTTCCCCGGGGTGACGAGCAGCCGATGGCCGACGACTGGTTCTACACGCAGGCCGAGGAACGGCACGGGCCGGTGACGTGGGACCGGCTGCGGAAACTTGCCCGCGACGGCTGGCTCCAGCCGACCGCCGCGGTCTGGCAGCCGGGCTCGCCGCCACGCCCCGCCGCGGCGATCGACGGGCTGTTTCCCCTCTCGGTCGGCTCGATGCTGCAGCAGGCGATCGGACAGTTGGCGTCTCCCACCCCATCCCCAGCACCACCGCTTCCGCCCGAGCCAGCGTCCCGGTCGGGGCGCCGCCGACGGCGGCGGCGACGACGCCACGAGGGCGCCGAGGAGACGCTGCCGTTCGGATGGCAGCCGCGCCACGTCGTCGTGGCTGCCGGGGGCTTGCTCGCGGCGCTGGGGATCGCGTTTTTGTTCATCGATCCCACGCCACTGGCGCTGGTGTTCCTGCTCGGTGGCCTCGTGCTGTTGGCCGGTGGACTGGTGGTCGAATTCCGCCGGGTACTGCGCGGCGGCACACGGCGCCGCACCGGGCCGCCGCCGGGCGACCGAGCCGCCAGGGCGGGCGGCCGGCGGCCGCATGGCCGGTGAACGGCGGTCCCGGGTACACTCGTGCCGAGGGGAGGACCAGGCGATGCTCACGATCGGTGCCACGCCCCCCGGCGGCCGCCGCATCGGCCGCCGTGCCCTGCTCCGCGTCGGCGGCGCCGGACTGGCGGGCGTCTCCGCAGGCGTGGCCGACGTGGCCGCCCTCCTCGGCTCGTGCGGCCGCACCGCGATCGCGGCCGAATCCCCCGCCGTCCCGCGCGGGCTCCTCCGCGACCGGTCGGTGATCTTCCTGTTCATGCACGGGGGGCCGTCGCAGCTGGAGTCGTTCGACCCCAAGGCCGACGGGCCGGCGAACGTCCGCTGCCAGACGGGGCTGGTGTCGACGTCGATTCCCGGGGTGGCGTTCGGTGCCACGTTCGAGCGGCTCGCCGCCCGGGCCCACCTCCTCCGCGTCGTCCGCTCGTTCACCACCGGCGACGGCAACCACGACATCAAGCCGGTCGTCGGGGCGGCGACGAGGCGCGCCAATCTCGGCGCCCTCTACGCGCGCGTCGCCGGCGCGACGCGCGCCGACAGCGCGATGCCGACCAATCTCGCCCTCTTCCCCCACGCCGTCTGCGCCGACGCCGGCCCGCCGATCACGCAGTTCGGCGATTTCGCCGCCAGCGGCGACCTCGGCCCGGCCTGCGCGCCGGTGGTCCCGGGAGCCGGTGGCGGCTTCCAGGACGACATGACGCTCCACGTCGATCCGGCGCGGCTCGGCGACCGCCGGGCGCTGGTCGCGGCGCTCGACCGCGGCCGGGCGTGGCGCGACGCTGCGGCGGTCCGCGGGGCGACGGCGATCCACGACTCCGCCTACGACGCCCTCCTCCGCGGCGTCTCCGACGCCTTCGACCTGTCGCGGGAGGATCCCGGCACCGTCGCCGCCTACGACACCGCGGCGCTGGTGGCCCCGGCAGCGATCGACCGGAAGTGGAACAACCACAAGCACTACGCCGACCACGGCCAATCGATCGGGAAGCTGCTGCTCCTCGCCCGGCGTCTCTGCGAGCGCGGCGCGGGATTCGTGACCGTGACGACGAGTTTCGTCTGGGACATGCACGCCGACGTCAACAACGCCCCCGTCGCCGAGGGGATGGGCTACGTCGGCGCGCCGTTCGACCACGCCGTCGCGGCGTTCATCGACGACTGCGAGGCGCGCGGCCTCGCCGACCGGATCCTGCTCGTGTGCTGCGGCGAGATGGGACGGACCCCCGCGCTCAACGCCGCCGGCGGCCGCGACCACTGGGGCGGCCTGGCCCCGCTGCTCCTCTACGGCGGCGGCATCGGCCGGGGAGTGGTCCACGGGCGTTCGACACGCGACGGGGGCCAGCCGGCCGGCGAAGCGGTGACGATCCCCGACCTCGTCGCAACGGTGCTCGACGCGCTGGTCGACCGCTCCCAGGCGCGGCTCGTCGACGGGTTGCCCGCATCGCTGCTGGCGGCGCTCGGCGAGGGGCGCTCGCTGCTCGGCGACGCCTGACCGGTCGTGGGGATCGGCCTCCCCGGCCGTGGCTCACCTCGGCATCGGCCCGCCGCCGCCGTTGGCCTCGGCATGGCTGAGGAACAGCAGCCGGTCCAGTGCGAACCTGGCGTCCCGGCCATGGTCGCCGGCATCGCGCACGACACAGAGGATCTCGTCGTCCTCCAGATCGAGCGCCGCCTCCGTGCGGATCGTCCGGACGAGCACCGCGTCGCTCCCGTCGGCGCTCTCGCTGTCCATCAAGCGGATGATCGCCCGGATCACTTCGTCCGATCGACCGACACCGGCGTCATCGTCGGTTCCCGTGCGCATGGTTCATCCCCCGGTTGGTCGTGCGAATCCCGGTCCCCGTCCCCCGAACGGCTGTCACTGTACGCCGCCGGGTGGCCCACGGGAAAGCGCGCGATCACCGGCCTGACACCCCCCGGGCACGCCGCGTGCGAAGCCACGCAAGCCGGGAAAAGCAGGCAATCCGACTGCCGGGGACACGACGTCCGGAATCGGCCGTCGCGTCCGCTCACAGCGATTTGAGGTATTCGAGAAGGTCGTGCTTCTCGGCAGGCGACAGTTCCGTGCCGACCTCGTGGCCACGGTTCGAATTGCCCGGCAGCGCGGTATCGAAGACCGGCCACGCGGGATCGTCGACGAACCCGACCCGGTCGGGATCGAAGGCCGTCGACCCGACATGAAACGTCGTCGGTCGTCGCGCCACCGGTTCGAGCAGCGCCGCGAGGGTCGGTACCGACCCGTTGTGGAGATACGGGGCCGTCGCCCAGACGCCGTTGAGCGGCCGGGCCTTGTACGTCCCCTCGGCCGGTTCGTCGAACGACGGTCCGACCACATCGGCCGAGCGCAGGGCGCCGGCGAGTGCCTCGCGAAACTTGCCGAGCGGCAGGGGATCGAGCATCGCCCGCTCGACGACGTGGGCGAGGATCTGCGCGACGGGGGCAGTGTCGTCGAAGCGTTCCAACGAACCGAGCGTCCGTCGCCGGCCAGCCAGCCGGCCCGTCTCCACGACCCGGGCCGCGTTGCCGAGCACGCGTTCGTCGGTGCCGACATCGCGCATCACCGCGGTCACCCGGCGATCGGGATCGGTGCGGTCGACGAGGGCGTGGCAGTCGATGCAGTGGGTCCGGTACAGCGCGGCACCGCGCGCGATCCGGGCCTCGTCGAGATCCCCCAGCGCCGCCGGCCAGACCGGCGACCAGAGCGTGGCGAGCGTCTTTTCGAGGGCCAGCAGGTTGTCCTTGTGCGCCGTCGAATCGTAGGGGCGCGGCAGGAGCAGCTCGGCCTCGTTGATCCGCACGCTGCCGAACACGCCGAACACCTCGCCGACGTTCCGCCCCAGCGCACCGACCTCCGCCGTCCCGAACAGCAGCGGCCCGAGCGCGGAGACACGGTTCTCGGCGATCCCGTTCCACTGCACGCGATCGTGCTGCGGCGTGTCCCACAGGCTGGGATAGCTCACCGGGGCGTCGGCGGCGGCGACGTTGCCGGGGACACCGAGGAAGGTCGCCGAGACCTCGTTGAAGATCGCGCCGAAGGCGTCGATCCGCCCGGGGCCGTGGGGCGTGCCACCCGGAGCGGAGAGATTCCGACGATCGTAGCCCCGGCGCTCGCCGACGACATTGCGGAGCGACGCGCGGAGGTCGTCGCGGTCGTCGGCATCGGCCGTGGCCGGCAACACCCGGGCGGCGAATCTCGCGAAGCGCAGGTCGCTCGCGTCCGTCTCCTCGAGCGCCGCGGTGAGGCGGCGGAGGAACCGTTCGAGATCGTGCGCCGCCGGTCCACCGTCGACGACCCACGAGGTCGAACCGTGGGTGATCACGGCCGTGTGGCAGGCGGCGCAGGTCATCCCGAGCGCCGGCGTCCCGTCGTCGTAGGCCACGTCGCGGACCAACCCCACCGGGAGGCCGTCGGGGTTGCCGGGCGTGGCGGCTCGGGGGATCAGGCCGAGGTCGCGGAGATGACCGTCGGCGAGGAACCGCTCCTCCGTTCCCGGCTGCTCGAGCGCGAGGATCCAGTCGTAGGGGACGAGGCGCGACCCCTGGCCGGCGTCGTAGAACCAGTTGGCCTCGTCGTCGGTCCAGTTTTGCGGGAGCGTCTCGATCCGCTCGACCCCAGGGGCGGGGAGAATCCCGCGCGGATTCTCGGCGGCGACGGAAACGCCGACGACGGCGAGCGCGAATGCCGTGACGAGACCCCCAGCGGCCGGCTCACGCATGTCGCTGACTCCTCGGTATTTTCCGAAACGCGCGCCGCGCGGCCGAAAGCATACCGGATCGGTCGAGGCCGGGGGGTGGCGGCGTCAGCGCCGCCACGACAGTTGCACCGACAGCCCCGGTCCCGGAGCGAGGGGAACGACGTCGGTGCGTCCGGAGAGGAAACTGGTGCCCTGGAACAGCAGCCGGTCGAAGAGGTAATCGGCGGTCATCTCCAGGGCGAACCCGCGCGCCAGGGCGCGCTCGAGCCCCACCGCGACGCGCTGGTTGAAGACGTAGAACCGCTCGGCGGCGGCGGCGCGGTCGGCGAGGAAGTAGATCTCGGTGTCGGTCCGGTACAGCGCCACCGCGGAGAAGCCGGCCCCGAGACGACGCCGGAGGATCGCCTGGGCGTTGACCAGCGGTGTGTACCCCAGCGACAGGCTCCAGTCGTCGTCGGGAGTCCACTCGAGGCCGAACGGCAGTCCGAGCTTCGCCTCGACGGTCGCACTCGGCCGCCACACGTAGGCCAATCCCGGCAACGGGTAGGGAAGCTGCGACGTGGGGGAATAGAACAGGCTGACGTTCCATTCGTCGCTCTCGGCGGCCGCCGGCAGCGTGGCGAACAGGACCGCCATCGCCGTCATGTCGCGCAGCCCCGCGAACGGACGGTCGCTCGCCGACCCGACCAGGACCGTGCCCCCCACGGTCGCGCCGCTGGCCAGCGGCCGGATGTGGGTGACGCCGGTCTCGACGAGCCACAATTGATCGGGCAGCGGCGTTCCCGAATCGGGGAGGACCAGGTCGCCGGCCAATTCCAACCGGCCGAATTTGCCGATCGCCAGCCACAGCGGCTCCCCTTCGACGGGACGCACCAGCGGCACGCCGACGCGCGCGAACTGGGCGTTGAGGGCGACGCCCCCCGGCTGGCCCGAGGCTGCGGCCGCCGGCGCCCAGAACGCCCCCAGGCTCACCGGCGCGGGGCGCGCGGGCTTTCCGCGGGCCCGGCTCCGCGGCGGCGGCAGGCCGTCGTTGCCTTCGGTGCCGCCGGGGTCGAGCGCGTCGAGCGGTTCGATCACCGACGCCGGGAGGAACGAGTCGTCGACCGGCGGGAGCGGCAGCGGATGAGCCGGCTCGACCGCTGCCGGAGCAAGCGGCATCGGGGCCGGTTCCGGGGCCACCTCGCCGCGCGCCGCCAGCCCGACGCCGGCGAGGACCAGGCCGACCCCGAAGAGTCGGACCGCGGCAGGCGGGGATGCGCGGTGTCGGTGAGGAACCATGAGGCTTCCCGGATACGCCGCGGCCGCGCCGCACGCAGCGCCGTGGGACCAACGCGGCTCGGGATCGTAGCGATCGTCTCCGCTCCGGACAGGAGCGCGCGAGCCGACGGGCGGCGCGATCGACTCCGGCAGGCCCCCGGATTGCCCGGTTGCCGCAGGCTACCCCGCCGGGAGACCGAGTCGACCGACCCCGGCGCCGGGCGGCGTACCTCACGCGCTGCGGGAGCGGTCGCCGGGGGCGAGGGCCAGCGCGAGCGGGCAGTCGGTCGCCGGCGTCTCGCCCCGCCGGTAACGCCCGAGCAGTTCCCGCGAACGCTCGGCGAGGACGCGGCGGACCTCGCGGCGCTTGCCACGGACGCGCGGGATCGCCAGCGAGTCGTAGGCGGTCGTCCGGTGCCGCATCCAGGCGATCACCGCCGCCTCCGCCCGACGCTCGATCGGGATCCGTTCGGTGCGCGCCACGGTGCCGCTGCCGACCGGCGTGGCATGGTCGCTCACCGCCGTGGCGAGGCGGGCGGCGAG
>JAGWVR010000004.1 GCA_018970785.1 Planctomycetota bacterium | reverse complement strand
GGGGGCACCCGCGGCCGACCGGAGCGCCGGGCAACGCTGGATCAGGCGCGTTTTCGGCACCGGAAGCCCACCGGACCGACGTGGCGAACCGACCTCGCCCCCCGCCCGGGCCGATGCTACAGTCCCGCCCCCTCGGGAGCCATGACCGTGCCACGCCTTCCGCTTTCCCACCGTGGACAGAGCGCATCGCCGCGGTGGTCCCTGCTCATCCGGCAGCCGCAGGGCCGGCCTGCCGCCGTCTGCAAGGGGCTGGCGTGCGCCATCGTCATGACCGTCGCGGGAGCCGGTGCCCCGGCGCTGGCCCAAGGGCCGGTGCCGCGACCGGGTGCCGCCCCTGTCAGGCCGCAAGCCGCCACCGTCGCCCCGGCGACGGCACCGGCTCAGACCGGCCCCGGCGCGGCCGGGACCGCACCGCCCGGCCCGCCGGCGATGGCGCCGGAAGCCGCCGCGGCGCTCGACCGGCTGCTCGTCGCCTGGGAGGCCCGAAACGCCGCCGTGCGAACGTGGTCATGCGGCTTCTGGAAATGGGAGTACAACGCCTTCGGGCCGGTCGGTCCCAAAGGTGATCGACTCGCGTTTTCCGAGAGCACCGGCGAGATCAAGTACGCGATGCCCGACAAGGGGCTGTTCCGTGTCAAGGAATCGCGGCAGTGGAACGCCCAGACGTCGCGCTACGAGGCCCGCAGCGGCGATGTCGGCGAGCACTGGGTGTGCAGTGGCACGAGCATCTACGAGTTCCGTCACACCGAGCGCCAACTCCGCGAGACACGGCTGCCCCCGGAGATGCACGGCAAGGCGATCAGCGAAGGGCCGCTGCCGTTCGTGTTCGGCGCCAAGGCCGATTCGCTCAAGAAGCGCTACCAGATGCGGATCGTCACCCCGCCGGGGGTCGCCGACCAGATCTGGCTGGAAGCGCTGCCGCGCTTCCAGGCCGACGCGGCCAATTTCTCCAAGGTCGAGTTGATCCTCCAGGCCCGCGATCTGATGCCGTTCGCGATCCGGATCTTCAAGCCCGGGGGCCAGGACCACGACGTCTACCAGTTCGATCCGAAAACGAGCCTCATCGACAAAGGGCTCGACCTGATCCGGGATTTCTCCAAGCCGGTCACCCCGCTGGGCTACACGTTCATCCTCGAGGATGCCGCGGCGCCGCCGCCGCAGACGGCGGGCCAGCCCACCGCGCCGGCCCGCTGAATCGCGCTGCCCTGCGGCCTCCGCGCCCTCCCGACGGGGCCGTGGCTGGGCAGCTATACTGCCTGCTCGGCAGGGGCCGTGGGGGCTCTCGGCCCCGGGCTGTCGTGGAGGAAGTTCATGCCCATCGATCAGTCGCATCCGATCGGACAACTCCTCCAACGGGATCGCCGCTACAAACTCGACGCCTATCTGTTCGTGCTCGAGGCCCTGTCGTTCGCCCAGGAATCGCTCGGCCTCGGCGAGGAACCACCCGCCGAGGAACTCGAGCCGCCCGGGGACCCGCGGGGCATGGAGCCGGGAGCCGGCGAACGGCAGCCCGTCGAGCGTGGCCGCGGCACGGAGCCGGGAGAGGAACGGGCGCCGGCCTCTGCCGGGCGCCGGCCCCGACCGGCACGGCGGCGGCGCGGCGGTGAGCGGCACCTCACCGGCCAGCAGCTGTGCGAGGCCGCCAGGCTCTACGCCCTGCAGCAATACGGGCTGCTCTCCAGGGTCGTGCTCGGCAGCTGGGGGATCGGCACCACCGACGATCTCGGCGAGATCGTCTTCAACATGATCGAGATCGGCCAGATGCGCAAGACCCGCCGTGACAAGCGGGAAGACTTCCACGCCGTCTACGATTTCCACGAGGCGTTTTCCCGCGATCCGGTGTTCGTGCCTCCGGACGACGACGACGACTGACCGCTGGTCGGCCGGCCGTTGCAGCGCGGGCCGCGGCTCGCGGTCGGGTGCCGTGCCCATCTGCGAGACCGACACCATGGTGTCCGACGGTGCCGAGGCGACGCACGGTGACGGTTCGGGGATCGTGGTCCCGCCGCCGTCCGGTGCCCGGTGGCGCCTGGCGATCGCCGCCGCCGTCGAGGTCCTGTGGCTCGGCGTGCTGGCCTGGCTGGCGATGCGGTAGCCGCCCCCGGGGGCGCCGGCGGAGGTGATTCGGCCGCATCCTTCGCCCGAATCACCTCTTCCACGGTCTGCTAGCCTTGCCTTCGCAGGTCCCGCTCCCTCGGCCGCGCCATGAACCGATTCTTCGACGCCTTGCCGCTGTGGACCGGGTTGGTACCGCTTGGGGTCTACCTGCTGCTGGTGGCCGCGGCGCATCTCCGCCGCCGCCCGACCGTCGTCGCCGGCACGTGGGACGCGCTGCTCCTGGCCGGCGCCGTTTCGGGGCTGGTCTTGGTCGGCCCGCTGGCCTTGGTGCTGCCGGCCGCGGGGGGATCGCCGTGGAGCTGGCCGATCCTCCTGCTGGCGCTGGTGCTGGCGGTGGCGCTGGCGGTGCTCGTGCCGCGGCCGCGGCTGGTGGTGTACAACATCACCCCCGAGCAACTGCGGCCGCTGGTGGCGGAGGTGGCATCGGGCTTGGATCCTGCGGTCCGCTGGGCGGGAGATACGGCGGCGCTTCCCAGCCGCGGGCTCCAGGTTCACCTGGAAGGGGATGGAGCGGTTCGCTGCGTGGCGCTGGTCGCGGTCGGCGGGCGGCCGGGTGTCGAGGGGTGGGCCGAGTTCAGCCGCCGCCTGCGGCGCACGGTTCGCCGGTTCCGCGTCCGCCGCAATCCGTGGGGAGTCGTGCCTGCCGGCCTCGGCGTCCTCGTCCTCGTCGTCGCCGCGTGGCTGGCGGTGGGATGAGTCTGGCTGTGGAGGGGCTCATGGCGGTCGATCTGTCTCGTCTCGGGATCACCCACGCGGCCGTGATCCGCAACGCGGCGGTGCCGGCGCTGTACGAAGCCGCGATCGCCAACGACGGCGCGACGATCACCGCCTCGGGTGCCCTGGCGGTGCGGTCCGGAGCGCGCACCGGGCGCAGCCCCGCCGACAAACACGTCGTCCGCGATCCCCATTCGGCCGACCAGGTGTGGTGGGGGGCGGTCAACCACCCGATCGACGAGGCGACGTTCCTCGCCAACCGGCAGCGCGCCGCACGGTTTCTCGATTCCGGCAGCGTGGTGTACGTGCAGGACGGCTTCGCCGGCTGGCACCCGGCGACCCGGGTCAAGGTCCGGGTCGTGGCGGCCAATGCGTACCACGCCCTGTTCATGCGCACGATGCTGATCCGCCCGACGGCCGAGGAGCTGGCGGGGTTCGGCGAGCCCGATTTCACGATCCTCAACGCCGGTGGCACCGGCGCCGATCCCGCCCTCTCCCCCACGGGCAGCACCACCGCGATCGACATGTCGCTGGAGCGCGGCGAGCTGGTGATCCTCGGCAGCGGCTACGCCGGGGAGATGAAGAAGGGCGTGTTCACGCTGATGCACTGGCGGCTCCCGAAGCACGGCATCCTGTCGATGCACTGTGCGGCCAACACCGGCCTCCGGGGCGACGACGTGGCGCTGTTCTTCGGCCTCTCCGGGACCGGCAAGACGACGCTCTCGGCCGACCCGCGGCGCCGGCTCATCGGCGACGATGAGCACGGCTGGGGGGACGACGGCGTGTTCAACATCGAGGGTGGGTGCTACGCCAAGTGCATCCGCCTGTCCGCCGAACGCGAGCCGGAGATCTTCCGCGCGATCCGCTTCGGTACGGTTCTGGAAAACGTCGTCGTCGACCCGGCGACGCGCCGCGTCGACTACGATTCGGCCTCGATCACCGAGAACACCCGCGCCGCCTATCCGATCGAGTTCATCGACAACGCCGCGATTCCCTGCGTCGCCGGTCATCCGCGCAACGTCGTGTTCCTGACCTGCGATGCCTCCGGCGTGCTCCCGCCGGTGAGCCGGCTGTCGCACGCCCAGGCGATGTACCACTTCCTCTCCGGCTACACGGCGCGCGTCGCGGGAACCGAGATGGGAGTCGTCGAACCGCAGGTCGCGTTCTCGGCCTGTTTCTCCGCCGCGTTCCTCGTCCGCGACCCGTCCGCCTACGCCCGCCTGCTGGCCGAGCGCCTCCGCCGCCACGCCGCCCGGGCATGGTTGGTGAACACCGGCTGGACCGGGGGCGCCCATGGCGTCGGCCGACGGATCGACCTCGGCGCGACACGCGCGATCGTCGACGCGATCCATGCCGGGGCGCTCGACCGCGCGCCGACGGCGCGCGATCCGGTGTTCGGGCTCGACGCGGTGACGGAGGTTCCCGGGGTGAGCGGCGCGCGGCTCCTCGACCCGCGGCGGGCCTGGGCCGACGCCGATGCCTGGGAGCGGGCGGCCCGGGGGCTCGCCGGGCGGTTCCGCGACAACTTCGCGAGCCTTGCCGCGGCGGCCGGGCCCGACGTGCTCGCCGCCGGGCCCGCGTGAGCGGCAGCCGGCGGGATGCCGCCGGCTATACTTGCCCGCAGCGGCGGCTTCTGCCCGTCGTCGGACCTTTCTCCCGTGGAGGACTGCTCGTCATGGCGTCGCGTTCACTCGTGTTCGGTGGGGTCGGTGCCCTCGCCGTGCTCCTCGCGTTCGGTGGTCCGGCGGCGGTGACGGCCCGCGCCGATTCGCCGCTCAGCGGACAGATGAAGAAAATCGACGGCTCGGCGGTCGACCTCGGGGCCTACAAGGGGAAGGTGGTCCTCGTCGTCAACGTCGCCAGCCGCTGCGGCTACACCGGCCAGTACGCCGGGCTGCAGAAGCTGTACGACACCTACAAGGACAAGGGGCTGGTGGTCCTCGGCTTTCCAGCCAACGAGTTCGGTGGCCAGGAGCCGGGCAGCGACGCCCAGATCGCCGAGTTCTGCTCGTCGAAATACAACGTGACCTTCGACATGTTCTCGAAGATCGTCGTCAAGGGGCCGGGCAAAGCGGCGCTCTACAAGACGCTCACCGAGTCGGCCAATCCCCCCGGCGAGGTGTCGTGGAACTTCGAGAAGTTCCTCATCGGACGCGATGGCAACGTCGTCGGCCGGTTCAAGTCGGCGGTCGCCCCGGACGACGCCAAGCTCACCGGTGCGATCGAGGCCGAGCTGGCCAAGGGCAAGTGAGGCGGCCGCGCGGACTGCCTCTGCCGGTGCCTTCCCCCTCCGCCGCCGATCGTCAGGCGGCGGCGGAGCGGGGCGGGCCGCCGCGGGCCGCGCCCAGACCGAGGCCGATCCTCCGGCGCACGATCCAGGCCGGACGGTGCTGTGCCTCGCGGTAGGTGCGGACGACGTACTCCCCGACGAGAGCCACCGCGGCGGTCGGCGCTGCGGCCACGCCGGCGGCGACGGCCAGCAGCGCGGCCACGCCGGGAGGTCCGGGCGGTGCCGTGGCGGCCGTGACAGCCGCCACCGTCGCGACCGTGACCAGGCCGCCGACGAGGACCCAGGTCATCCGCATCGGCAGGTCCGACGACAGCACCAGGGCGTCGCCGGCGAGCCGGGCGAGTTTGAGAGGCGAGTAATTGGTGGTGCCGGCGGCCCGGGCGTGGCGGTCGTACCACACCGCCTCGTGCCGGAACCCCGTCCAGGCGACCATCGTCCGCAGGTAGCGCCGCCGCTCGGGCAGGGCGACGATCGTATCGACGACCGCCCGGTCGAGCAGTTTGAAGTCGCCGGTGTCGACCGGGATCGGATGGGGGACCGCCCGCGACAGGAGGCGGTGGAACAGGGCCGCGGTGAGCAGCTTGAAGCGCGTCTCACCGTCGCGTGAGCGGCGCCGCCCGTAGGCGACGTCGGCACCGTCGCGCCACATGGCCACCATCTCGGGAATCACCTCCGGGGGGTCCTGGAGGTCGGCATCGATGAGCACGACAGCGTCGCCGGTGGTCTCGGCGAGTCCCGCCGACATCGCCGCCTGCTGGCCGAAATTGCGCGACAGTTCGATGACCCGGGCGCGGGGATCGGCGGCTGCGATCCGTTCGAGGCACTCGAGCGTCTCGTCGCGACTGCCGTCGTCGACGTACACCACCTCGAACTCCAGCCCCGCCCCCTCGAGGACCGCGACGAGACGGCGATGCGTGGTCGCGACGACCGCCGCCTCGTTGTGGCAGGGGATCACGACCGACAGCCGTGGCACGGGCCGCCGGGGCGGTGGGGAATCGCCGCGGAACGGTGTGATCGTCATCGTTCGAGCCTCCGGGACGTGCTTCCCACGGCGGTCGCACCCGGTCGCACCGTACCGACGGCGACGAAATCCTCGTCCTTGAACAGCGGCCGGGCCCGCGCCACGACCCCCGTGCCCGGCGGCAGCCAGCGCTCGAGGGCCGCCAGCCGCCCGGCGGGCACGACGAGGACCGCGTCGGGGCCGCTGCGGAGGAAGCCTGCTGCCCGCGCCGCGGCGTTGGCCGGCCATTCCCGGACGGTGTCGCCGGCGTAATACACGATCGCCGGCGTGTTCTGCGGATAGGTTCCGAGCCGCGCCTGTCCGCCAGCATGCCGGTGGGCGGCGGCTACCAGACCGGGAAGTTCGTTGGCGGCTGCGATCCGCGCCGCGGCGGGGCCGACGGCCAGCGGCGTGTAGATCAGTCCGGTGAGCGTGAGCGTTGCCAGTGCCTGCCCCGGCGACCGGCGCGCCAGCCCGAGGCACAGTGCCGCCCCGACGACCGGGATCAGCCCCACGACTGCCACCGCCTCGCACCCTGCCAGCCCGTAGCGTGCGGCGACGAGCACGGTGACGGCGGTCGCCACACCCCCGAACGCGAGACTCGCGATGCCGGCGAGCAGCCACCGCGGGTGGGGCCAGCTGACACGCGCGCAGGCGTCGACGGCGATCGCCGCCACGATCAGCGCCGCCGCCGGGTAGGCGGGGAGGACGTAGTTGGGGAGTTTCGTCGCCGCCAGCGAGAAGCCGATCATCCACACCGCCAGCCAGACGAGGGCCAGGCCGAGCGCCTGGCGCCGGCCGGGCGAGTCGCCGCCGCGGACGACGCGCCAACCGGCAAGGACGACGGCCAGCGGCAGGAACGACGACCAAGGGAAGAATCCGATCAACAGACCGACGACGTGGAACAGCAGTCCCCCCTGGTGGTTCTCCATCGGCGCGGCGAACCGGCCGATGTTGTGGACGAGGAAGAAGCCTGCCGGCCATTCCCCGCCGGTGCGGATCGCGACGGCGACGTACCACGGAGCGGCGACCGCCAGCGTGCCGACCACGATCGCCAGCGGGCGGAGGGACCGCAGCGCGTCGCCGGCGCCGGCGACGAGCGCCCCGAGGCCCGGACGCCCGCCGTCGGGCACATGGCACGCCGTCCGCGCCGCCCAGGCCCACGTCCCGACCACCGCGGCCGGCCCGACGAAGCCGATCGGTCCCTTGCAGAGCACGGCCAGACCGCACAGCGCACCGACGAGTAGTGCCCGCGCCACGCCGATCCTCGTCGCTCCGCCGACGAGTGGTTCGGCCGCGAGCACCGTCGCCCAGGCGGTGGCAGCGGTGAGGATCGCGTCGGGGGTCGCGGCATGGGCTTCGATCCCCACCAGCAGGCACCCGACGAAGGCCAGGGCGGCGGTCACGCCGACGGCCGGTGAGAACCAGCGGCTCCCGGCGCGGTGGAGCGCCAGCGCTGCCAGCAGAGTGGCGAGCGCGGCCGGCAGACGGGCGACGCGCTCGTCGGGGCCCAGCAGCGCCGCCGCCGCCGCCATGCACCAGTGCATGAGGACGGGCTTGTCGACGGCGAGCGTGTCGTTGAACCGGGGCACGACCCAGTCGCCCGAGTCGAGCATGCCCCGCGCGATCGCCGCGAACCGCGGCTCGTCCTCGTCCCACAACGGCATCGGCGCGAAGCCGGCGGCCAGACTGGCGCAGGCCACGACGACGACGATCGCCGTCGTCAGGCGGGGACTCAGCCAGGCGTCGGCAGCGGTCGGTTTCAGGGCTGGCTGGGTGGCTCGCATGCCGCGATGGTCTCCGCGCTGGCGCGCCGGGCGACGACGACGAGTTCGTCGGCGAACGGCAGGGGTACCCGATGGACGACGACGTGGTCCGGCCCGAGAAGCGGGGCGAGATCCCGGGCGTTGTCCCGGGCGGCGAACACCATTCCGGCCGGATGCCGCCGGAGGTGATCGGCGGCGGCCGCGACCGACTCGACCTCGCGGATCGTCGCCCCGGTGTAGAACACGACGCTCGCCGGCACGGTCCCGACCGAGACCCAGGCATCGTCGGTCGCCGGGGGGGCGAGCAGCGTGGCGAGATGACGCGGTCCGGCCGCGCCGGACTGGACGGCGGTCGGCCCGGCGGTGGCGACGAAGCCGGTGAACGCCGCGGCGGTCAGCGCGAGTGTCGCCAACGATCGATCGCGTCGCCCGCGGCGCTGCCACCACCACGCCGCCCCCGCCCCCGCGGTGCAGGCCAGTGCCGGGACCGCCAGCCAGCGCGCCGTGTCGGGGAGGCGGTCCCCCGCCAGCCACGGGGCGACCGCGATTCCCAGGCCGCCGACGAGGAGGATCGTCCAGGCCACCGCCATCGTCCGGTCTGGAAGCAGCGCCCCTTCGGCCCGGCGGCCAAAGCCGGGCAGGTCGTCCTGGGACCAGTCGTGGAGGAAGGCGGCGGTGAGCACTGCCAGGGCGGGAAACGCCGGCCACACGTAGCCCGGCAGCTTGGTCGCGGCCGCCGACAGGGCGAGCACCCAGGTCGCCACCCAGACCGTGGAGATCACGGTCGCGGCATGGCGGTGATCGGCCGGCCGCCAGGAGAGCACGCAGGCGCGCGACAGCGTCGCGGCCAGCACGATCGACCAGGGGAAAAAAGTCACGGCGACGACGGCGGGGTAGTAGAGCCAGGAGCCCGAGTGCCCCTCCATCGGCTGTGTGAACCGGCGCAGGTTGTGGATCAGCAGGAAGCCCTTGAGCCACGCGCCGTCGGTGCGGAGGCTGACCCAGACGTACCACGGTGCCGCCACCACCAGTGCGCCGGCGACGATCCACCCCGGACGGATCGCGACGACGCCGGCGAGACGGTCACGCACACCGGGCCGACCGGACGTGCCGGCGCCCAGCAGCAGCCCGCAGCCGACCAGCGCCGCGAGGGGGAACAGCAGCCCGATCGGGCCCTTCGTCAGCAGCGCGCCGCCGCAGGCCGCGCCGATCGCGATGGCCCGGCGTCGTGAGATCGTCGGCCGACCGGCGCCGCCGATGCCGTCGACGAACAGCGCCAGCGCCAGGGTCGTGAAGAACGTCAGCGGTGCATCGGGTGTGGCGGCCCGCCCCGCGATCCCGGTCCAGGCGGCACTGGCCATCGCGCATCCGGCGAGGAACCCGACGGCGGCGCCGTGGAGACGGCGGCCGATCGCCCAGGTCAGGAGGCAGGTCCCCACCGAGAGGATCGCCCCGCCGAGGCGGGCGCCGGTCTCGTTCGGCCCGGCGACCGCGTAGCCGGCCAGGTGCAGCCAGTTGACCAGTGCCGGCTTGTCGAGCCGCATCTGGCCGTTGAACGACGGCACGACCCAATCGCCGCGCGCGGCCATGGCCCGCGAGCAGGCGGCGTTGCGTGGCTCGTCCTCGTCGTGGAGCGCGACGCCCCCGATGTTGACGAGCAACACCACGGCGGCGATGGCGGCGACGATCGGACCGTGGAAGCGTTCGGGGGGCACTGGTACTGCCTGGGCCGGGAGGGACCCCTGCGCCTCCGCCGGCGCCGAGGGGCGGGGAGGGTAGGTGCCCGGGGGGCACGGGTCAAGGCGGACGCGCCCCCGGAAGCCGCGGTTTTCCGCGGGTTGACCGCCCTTTCCCGACGGGTATGTTCAGGTTCCTTGCCGCCTTTCTCGGCCCCTCCGCGGACCGGATGGAGAACGTTCCGTTGGCCGATTCCGACACCCCTCCCGATCCGCCCGCCGACGACGGTGACGCCGGATCGCCCCCCCTGCCGGAATCCGGTGCCGGGACCGACGGGGCAGGGGTCTCCCGCGACTCCGCCGGTGGCCGCCTCATCGACCTGCCGATCGAGCAGGAGCTGAAGGACAGCTACCTGACCTACGCGATGAGCGTCATCGTCGCCCGGGCGTTGCCCGACGTCCGCGACGGGCTCAAGCCGTCGCAGCGGCGGATTCTCGTCGCCATGAACGACCTCAACCTCTCCCCGGGGGCGTCCCGGGTGAAGTGCGCGAAGATCAGCGGCGATACCAGCGGCAACTACCACCCGCACGGCGAGAGCGTCATCTACCCGACGCTCGTGCGCATGGCCCAGGAATGGAACATGCGTCACGTGCTCATCGACAAGCAGGGCAACTTCGGCTCGATCGCCGGGCTGCCGGCGGCGGCGATGCGGTACACCGAGGCCCGGCTGTCGCCGATCGCGGCGCTGATGCTCGACGACCTCGATCTCGACACGGTCGATTTCGTCCCGTCGTACGACGAGCGCAACACCGAACCGGTGGTGCTTCCTTCGTCGTTTCCCAACCTGCTCGTCAACGGAGCGGGGGGAATCGCCGTCGGGATGGCGACGAGCATCCCGCCGCACAACCTCGGCGAAATCTGCCGGGCTCTGGTGGCGTTGATCGACAACCCCGGCGTGTCGATGGCCGAGTTGCTGGAGATCGTCCCCGGGCCCGATTTTCCCACCGGTGGGATCGTGATGGGGCGCGAGGCCCTTGTCCGTGGCTACCTCACCGGCCGGAGCACGATCACGCTCCGTGCCCGGGCACGGGTCGAGGAGTTCGGCAAAAACCGCCACCGGATCGTCGTCACGGAGATCCCCTACCAGCAGACACGCGACGCCATCGAGGAGAAGATCGCCGAGCTGGTCAACGACGACCGTATCAAGGGGATCTCGGCGATCCGCAACGAGAGCGATCTCAAGGAGCCGGTCCGGCTGATCCTCGAGCTGAAGCGCGATGCCGATCCCGACGTCGTCCTCAACCAGCTGTACCAGTTCTCACCGCTGCAGACGTCGTTCTCGTTGATCTTCCTGGCGCTGGTCGACGGCAAGCCACGGATCCTGTCCTTCAAGAACATGCTGGAGGAGTTCCTCCGCCACCGGATCACGGTCATCCGCCGGCGGACGCAGCATCTCCTCCAGAAGGCGCGGTCGCGCAAGCACGTTCTCGAGGGGCTGCTCGTCGCGCTGGCGAACATCGACGAGGTGATCCGCATCATCCGCAGTTCGCGGTCGCAGGCCGAGGCCAAGGAGCGGCTCTGTGGGCTCGAGGCGCCGGCGGCGCTGCTCCGCCAGGCGTTGGGTGACGAGGGCTTCGCGCTGCTCCAGGAGGAGCGCGGCGAGAGCGAGAGCTACGGCCTGACGCCGGTCCAGGCCGACGCGATCCTCCGCCTCACGCTCGGGCAGTTGGTCAATCTGGAGCAGGAGAAACTCGCCGGCGAACACCGTGAGCTGCTCTCGCGGATCGGTGAGTTCCGTCGGCTCCTCGCCGGCGACGCGGGGATCCGTGCGGTGATCCGTCAGGAGTTGCTCGACCTCGCCGCCAAGCACGCCGACGAGCGGCGTACCGAGATCAGCGGCGAGGCGGGCGACATCCGCGACATGGCGGAGCTGATCACCGAGGCGACGATGGTCGTCACCATCAGCCGCGCCGGATACGTGAAGCGGACCGCCGCCGACACCTACCGGGCGCAGCGGCGCGGCGGCAAGGGGCTGACCGGTGCCCGCACCGACGAGGAAGACCCGATCGAGCACCTCTTCGTGGCCAGCACCCACGACTGGCTGCTGGTCTTCACGACGCTCGGGAAAGTGTTCTCGATGCGCGTCTTCGAACTGCCGGAACTGGCCCGCGATGCCAAGGGGCGGGCGCTGGTGAACCTCCTCGAGTTCGAGTCGGGTGAGCGCGTGGCCGATTGCCGTGCCGTCGCCGACTTCGAGGACCGCGAGCAATACCTGCTGCTGGCGACCCGTGCCGGGATGGTCAAGAAGACGGCGCTCGAGCAGTACCGCCGCCGCCGCACCAAAGGACTGATCGCCGTCAAGCTGCGCGAGGGGGACGAGCTCGTCGATGCCGTCGTCACGCGACCGGGAGACGAATTGATCCTCGCCACCGCCAAAGGGATGGCGATCCGCTTCCCCGAGGGTGACGCCCGGCCGATGGGGCGCGACACCAGCGGGGTCCGGGGCATCAAGCTCGGGTCCGGCGACCGCGTGGTCGGGATGGTGGTCGCCGATCCAAACGCCACGCTGCTGACGGTGTGCGGCAACGGCTACGGCAAACGCACCCCGTTCGGTGCCGGCACGCCGCTGGCCGGGCCCGGCCCCGCCGAAGACGGCGGGGCCGACGTCGAATCACCGGAAACCGAGGCCGAGGAGGCCGAAGGGGAGGGGGGGGACGCCGAGGGTGGATCCAGCGGCATGCGGTACCGCACGCAGCACCGTGGCGGCAAAGGCGTCCGCGACATCAAGGCCACGAGCCGCAATGGCGAGGTGGTATCGATCGTTTCGGTCGGCGACGACGACCAGGTGCTGATGATGACGGCCCGAGGGAAGATCCAGCGCGTCAACGTCCGGGAGATCAAGCCGATCGGACGGAACACCCAGGGGGTGCGGATCATGCGCCTCGACGAGGGGGACACCCTCGCGGCAGTCGTCCCAGTGCCGCCCGGTGAGCAGGACGAGTCGATGGGAGACGGCGGTGACGGGTCGGTCGCTCCCTCACCGGAGGCCTGACCCCGGGCAACGTCGGGGATTCAAATGACGAGGTTCTCCCGCGGGGTGACGACCCCGACGGCGGGGCAGGTGGCGGGCCAGGGCGGCGTCGTACCGGGACGGTTTTTCTGAACGGGAAGTAAGCCATGAGGATCGCGGTCGTCGGCACGGGATATGTCGGGCTCGTCACGGGAACCTGTTTTGCCGACAGCGGCAACAACGTCACCTGCATCGACATCAACGCCGACAAGGTGGCGATGCTCCGCCGCGGCGAGATCCCGATCTACGAGCCTGGGTTGGCGGATCTCGTCGAACGCAACTCCCGGGCGGGGCGACTCGCCTTCACCACCGACACCGCCTCCGCCGTCGCCGCCGCGGACATCGTGTTCCTCGCCGTCGGCACGCCCCCCGCGGCCGACGGATCGGCCGATCTGACCGCCCTCTGGAGCGTCGTCGATTCGATCGCTCCCCATCTCCGTCCGGAGACGATCGTCGTCACCAAGAGCACTGTGCCGGTCGGCACGTGCGCCGGCATCGAATATCGCTTGCGGCAGCGGACAGGGCGGGACTGCCGCGTGGCCAGCAACCCCGAGTTCCTCAAGGAGGGGGCGGCGATCGACGACTTTCAGAAGCCCGACCGAGTGGTCGTCGGCGTCCGCTCGGCCGAGGTCGGCGAAACGCTTCGTGCCCTCTATGCCCCGTTTCTCCGGACCGAGAACCCGTTCCTCACGATGTCGCCCGAGAGTTCCGAGATGACCAAGTACGTCGCCAACGCGCTGTTGGCGACGAAGATCAGTTTCATCAACGAAGTCGCCAATCTCTGCGAGCGCATGGAGGCCGACATCGACGACGTCCGGCGCGGGATCGGCCACGACAGCCGGATCGGCTTCGCCTTTCTGTTCCCTGGCGCCGGCTATGGCGGCAGTTGCTTCCCCAAGGATGTCCAGGCCCTGGCGTCGATGGCCCGCGACAAGGGGATCGAGCCGCGGATCCTCGCGGCGGTCCACGAGACCAACCTCGCCCAGAAGCAGGTCCTCGGCGAGAAAGTCGCCAGGCACTTCGGCAACAGGCTCAGCGACCGCGCGATCGCCATCTGGGGGTTGGCGTTCAAGCCGCGCACCGACGACATCCGCGATGCCCCGGCGATCGATCTCATCGAACGGCTGCTTGCCGGCGGCGCGCGGCTGACGGTCTTCGATCCCGAGGCGATGGCCAACGTGAAGGCGATGTACGGCGATCGTCTCCGCTACGCATCGGGCCCCCTCGAGGCCCTCGACGGGGCGGAGTGCCTCGTGATCGTCACCGAGTGGGGGGATTTCCGCCGTCCTGATTTCGACGACATGGCACGGCGGATGAAGCACCGGGTGATCATCGACGGTCGCAACCTCTACTCCCCCGCCGACATGCGCACCCGCGGCTTCGCCTACGAGGCGATCGGGAAGCAGCCGGTCACCGGTCCGGCCTCGGGCTGAGGCCCGCCGATGGGCCCTGTTCACCTCCGGATCGAAGCCACGTCCGCTCGCGCCCGGGCGGGCGTGCTCTCGACGCCGCACGGTGACGTCCCGACGCCGCTGTTCATGCCGGTGGGCACCGCCGCCACGGTGAAGGGGGTCGACATCGGCCGCGTCGCCGAGACCGGCGCCGGCATGGTCCTGGCCAATACCTACCACCTCCACCTCCGTCCGGGCGAAGCGATCGTCGCCGCTGCCGGCGGCCTGGCGCGGTTCATGGGCTGGCGTGGCCCGACGCTGACCGACAGCGGCGGTTTCCAGGTGTTCAGCCTGGCGCGCCAGGTGCGGGTGACCGACGCCGGTGCCGTGTTCCGCTCACACGTCGACGGACGGGCGATCGACCTCACTCCCGAAGAGGCCGTCCGGATCCAGGAGGCGCTCGGCGCCGACATCATCATGCAGCTCGACCACGTGATCGCGCTGCCTGCCGACCGCGGGGCGGTGGCCGACGCGATGCGCCGTTCACTGCGCTGGGCCGAGCGATGCCGCGCCGCCAAACGCCGCGCCGATCAAGCGCTGTTCGGGATCGTCCAGGGGGGCCTGGATGCCGACCTCCGCGCCGAGAGCGCCGCCCGCCTCCGTGACCTGGACCTCCCCGGATACGCCGTCGGCGGCCTGTCGGTTGGCGAGGGTCCGGAGGCGATGCGCACGACGCTCGCGGCCACGGTGCCCCACCTTCCCCCGGACCGCCCGCGCTATCTGATGGGGGTCGGCAAACCGGCCGACATCGTGGCCGCCGTCGCGGCCGGGATCGACATGTTCGATTGCGTACTGCCGACGCGCTGCGGCCGCAATGCCCTGGCGTTCACGTTCCACGGCGAGATCAGGCTGCGCAACGCCCGCCACACACGCGACGAGCAGCCGATCGAGGAAGACTGCCCGTGCGCCGCCTGCCGACACGGGCGCGGCTACCTGCGGCACCTGTTCCAAGCCGGCGAGATGCTCGGCCCGATCCTCCTCTCGATCCACAACCTCACCTTCTACCAGCGGCTCGTCGCCCGGTTACGGGGGGCGATCGTCGCCGACCGGTTCGCGGTGGAGCACGACCGGCTGCTCTCCCTCCTCGAGCCTGGTGCGGCCGGTGACGCCACCACGGCGAGGTGAAGGACGTCGGACTGCCGATGGCGGTCGCCCCGCCGGATCCGCCAGCCGCCCCTTTCCCGTCGGCACCGCGGCGGGCTTGTCCGACGTGCGCCTCGACCACTACATTGAGCGGTTTTCCTCTCGAAATCGTTCCGAATCGCCGGCGTGATGCCGGTCGGCACCCTGCCATGCCGCCATCCGTCGTCCTGCCGTTGACCTCCCTGCCCGTCGGCGCCGTCGCCGGCCTCGTCTGCCAGGTGGCCGCCCCGGCCGACGCCCCTGCCGGGGCCGCGCCACCGGGTGGGGTTGCCGAGCAGGTCTTCCCGTGGGTCACGCTCCCCCTGATCCTGCTGCTCGGCTGGTTCATGGTGCTGCGCCCCGAGCAGGAGCGGCAAAAGAAGCAGGATCGGCTCCTCGGGGGTCTCAAGAAAAACGACCGCGTGCTCACCAGCGCGGGGATCTACGGCACCGTGGCCAACGTCGATCGCGACGGGCAACGGGTCACGCTCAAGGTCGACGATTCCGGGTCGGTGAAGATCACGGTGACCCTGTCGAGCATCGCCCGGGTGCTCGACGCCTCCGAGGCCGGGGTCGCCGCCGGGGATTGATCCCGGCCGCGGCCGTCCAGCGGAACCCATTCCATGCACATGCTTTCGGCGTCTCTTCCCGTTCTCGCCCAGGCCGCGTCGGCCGCGCTTCCCGCGTCGGAGTGGTGGCAGGACGGCTGGATGAGTTGGCTGCTGACGCTCGGCGTGATCGTCGTGCCGACGTTCGTCGCCTGGCTGCTCGCCAAACAACTCCGCGTCAGTGACATGTGGGCGAGGATCGCCGCCGTGCTGGTGGCGACCGCCGCCGGTGCCGTGATCGTGGCCCTCGGCTGGCCGCCGCGGCTGGGAATTGATCTCAAGGGAGGCCTGATCCTCGTCTACGAGATCGACCGCTCCAAGCAGATCACGGGGCGTGTCGACGAGTGCATCGCGCGGATCCAGCCGCTCGTCTCCCGGCGCGAGGGAGGGGGCGTGGAGCGGACCGCCGATGGCCGGATCGCCGTCCGCCTCGGCAGCGCCGATCCGGCAGCTCGGCAAGCGCTGCTCGACGAGGTCGCCGCGATCGATTTCGGCGACATGAAGCTGGCCCCCTCGGCGGCTCGGGGTGCCGGCGATGCCGTCCTGTTCGACATCGGCGGCCAGATCGACTCGATCGACATGGACAAGCTCGTCGCCGCGGTCAGCCGCCGCGTCAACCCGGGTGGGCAGAAGGAGGTCACGGTGCGGCGCTTCGGCCTCGATCAGATCGAGGTCATCGTGCCCGAGGTGGATCCGAAGGAGGTCGAACTGGTCAAGCGGATCGTGTCGAGCGCCGGCGTGCTCGAGTTCCGGATCACGGCCAACCCGCTCGATCCGGGACACGGTCGCGTCATCGAACTGTCGCGCACGCCGGGCACGACGGTCCTCGACGGTGGCAAGCCCCGGGGCCGGTGGATCCGTCTCGACACCGACAAACTCGAGGCCGAGGGGCTGGTGACGCGTCCCGGGCCCGACGGGACCACCGAGGTTCTCGTCGTGATCGACCCGTTCAACGTCAACGGTGGCTACTTGGTCCGCGCCTTATCGAGCCTCGACCAGAGCCTGCGGCCGTGCGTCAACTTCGCCTTCAACACCGCCGGGGCGACGCTGTTCAACCAGCTGACGGGCAGCAACCTCCCCAACCCGGCCAACGGTCTCGAGAGCCGCCTGGGCATCGTGCTCGACGACGTCCTGCTCTCGGCGCCGCGGATCCGCGAGGCGATCAGCTCCAACGGGCAGATCACCGGCGATTTCAGCAAGTCGGACATCGATTTCCTCGTCGGCGTCCTCAACGCCGGCAGCCTGCCGGCAGCCTTGCAGAGCGAGCCGATCAGCGAGCAGACGATCAGCCCGCAGCTCGGTGCCGACACGATCCGGTCCGGCGCGCTGGCGATGATCATGGCGACGGCGCTGGTGCTGGCGTTCATGCTCGCGTACTACCGATTCTCGGGTTTCGTCGCCGACATCGCCGTGCTCCTCAACATCCTCCTGGTCGTCGCCGTGATGATTTCGATCAAGGCGGCGTTCACCCTTGCCGGGTTGGCCGGATTGGTGCTTTCGGTCGGCATGGCCGTCGACGCCAACGTGCTGATCTACGAGCGGATGCGCGAGGAACAGCAGCGCGGGGCTTCGCTGCGGACGGCGATCCGCAACGGCTTCCAACGCGCCTTCTCGACGATCGTCGACTCGAATCTGACGACGTTGATCACCGGCGTCGTGCTGTTCTCGATCGGCACCGACCAGCTCAAGGGATTCGCCGTGACGCTGATCCTGGGCCTGGCGCTCAACCTGTTCACCGCGGTGTTCTGTGCACGGGTGATGTTCGACCTCGCGGAGCGCTGCCGGTGGATCAAGCGGCTGAACATGGGACGGATCTTCGGGGAGACGTCGTTCCCGTTCGTCGCCTGGATGAAGCCGGCGATCATCGGCTCCACGGCGTTCATCCTCCTCGGGCTCGCCGCGGCCTGGCAGCGCGGCCAGGGGCTGTTCGATATCGACTTCACCGGCGGGACGAGCGTCCAGCTGGCGTTCAAGCCGGGGCAGGAGCTCGACGTGGCCGCGGTGCGGCAGGCGGTGTCGGGGTTGCCCGACGTCGCCGTCAGCGCCGTCACCACGGCCGACGCCGCCCCCGGGAGCCGGTACAAGGTCGACACGTCGCTGCGCAGGAGCGGTGGCGATGAAGGCGAGGTCGAGAAGACGCTGCGCGACGCCTTTCCGGGCAAGCTGCTCACTTATTCGATGCAGTACGGCGAAATCAAGACGCGGTCCACCGACGGCGAGGCCGCCACGGTCCTCCCGACGGCCGTCACGCTTTCCTTCCCCGAGCGGATCAACCGCCCCACGCTCGAAGCGACGATCGAGCAAGCGCTGACCGCCGTCGGGTCGTCGGGGGCGGCGTTCCGCATCGATTCCCCCGGGGGGAGCGGTGCCAACCGCCCGGCCGAGTCTTGGAATCTCGAGACGTCGCTCGACGCCGAGACGACCCGCAAGGCGCTCGACACCGTCGCCAGCCAGCTCGCCGACACCCCGGTGTACCTGTCGGCCAATTCGATCGGTGGCAAGGTCGCCGGCAACGCCAAGGTGATGGCCGTCTACGCGATGCTCGCCAGCCTGCTCATGATCGTCCTCTACGTCTGGCTGCGGTTCCAAAACGTCGCCTTCGGCGTGGCCGCCGTCGTCGCCCTGATCCACGACGTGCTCGTGGCGATCGCCTGTCTGGCACTGAGCCGGTTCGTGTCGCCGTTCCTCGGCTGGGCGCTCGTCGACGACTTCAAGATCAGCCTCGACGTGGTGGCCGCGTTGCTGACGATCGTCGGCTTCTCGATCAACGACACGATCGTGATCTTCGACCGTCTCCGCGAGTTGCGCGGAAAGCAGCCGTTCGTCACCGCCGCGATGGTCGACAAGGCCGTCAATCAGACCCTCAGCCGCACGATCCTCACGTCCGGCACGGTCCTCTTGGCGACGCTGATCCTCTACCTGTTCGGTGGCCAGGGGATCCATGCGTTCGCGTTCACGATGCTCGTCGGGATCATCACCGGCACCTACAGCACGGTGTACATCGCGTCGCCGATCGTGCTCTGGCTGCAGGAGCGGTTCGCCGGCGCCGAGAAGCCGGCAGCGATGCGGTCGGCCGCCCGGGCGACCTGACGAGACACGACGCCATCGGCCCGCCGGTCGCCAACCGTGGGGTATCCTTGCGCGGTGGCGCCGTGGACCTGGTTCCCGGCGCCCGCGGCGGAGGATGCCAACGTGGGCGTGTTGCGGGGAGTTCGCGTGGCCGGGGGGGTGGCCCTCGTGGCGCTGGGAACCGCGGTGGCGGCACCCCGGATCCAGGGCCTCGTCGCGCTGGAGGCTCCACTCCTGGCGACGGTCAGCGCCGATGGGCACGCGGCCAACCCGCCGCCGGGCCACGTGATTCCCGACGCGGCACCGCCGCCAACTCCGTCCCCCGCGGCCGTTCCCGCCGCGGCTCCGCCAGCGCCGGCGTTGCCGCCCCCCGTGCCGCTCCCTGCGGTGTCGCCGCCATCCGGGGCACCCACGCTCGGCATGGCGTACCGCTCGACGCTCGCCCTTCCGCCGCCACCCCTGCTCGATGTCGGGCCCCCGGCGGGACAGGCCCCCACGGCCGCGGTGCCCGCCGCGGCCGCGCTCCAGCGTCCCGCGGCCGTGGCCAGCGACTTCGTGCGCGATGGCGACGACCTGACGACGATCGCGGTCCGTGTCTATGGCCATCCTGGTGCCGCGGGTGCGATCCTCGCCGCGAACCGCGACCGGATCACCGATCCGGCGCTGTTGCCCGTCGGTATCCCGCTGCGGCTGCCGCCGGCCTGGAGTCCGGCGGGTGACACGGCCTCCGCGCTCCCGGTGATCGCACCGCCCCGCCGGCCGGCACGGGTGATCGTCGCGGCGGGAGAGACGTTCGAATCGCTGGCCCAGCGCTTCTACGGCAACGCGGCCAACGCGCGGATGCTGTTCGAGGCCAATCGCGACCGTGTCCGCTCCCCCGCGCTGCTCACGGCGGGGACGGAACTGCGACTGCCCTGAGCGCCGGGACGGACGACCGGCTCGGCGATCGTGTCAGGGGCGTGGCTGCGGGAGGACCGCTCCGAGAAATCCCTTGATCAGCTCCGCCGGGTCGGGGCGGCGCGAGGCGAGGAGTTTCTCGCCCGAGTCGTCGGTATCGATCTGGAGCAGCACGGCCGTGGCATCGGCCGGCTTTTCGAGCTTCGGGGCTTGGGCCGGGCTCGCACCCGTCCGCTGCTCGTACCACTCTTGGGGGCGGCCGCGCTTCAGCTGGTCGAACACGCGGAGGGCGTCCTTGTCGGCTCTCCCGGCGAGAACCAGGATCGGCACGTCGCGCTTCACCGTCTCCTGACCGAGCGCCGGCAGGATCGGCAACCCACGCGGTGTCCAGGCCGGGCTGACCAGCACCAGGGCCTTGACCTGGCGTCCCTGGGGGCCCGACGCCAGGGGTGGCCACGAGGCGTCAGCGGCGGTCCATTGGGTGGCGAGCGTCGCGCCCGTGCCGATGCCGATGACGACGAGCCGGTCGAGGCCGGGGGCATCGGAGCCCGATTGCATGCGGAGGAAGTCGCGCACGGTCTCGATGTCGCCCCGCGCGTTGGCCTGGTCGCGCACCGTTCCCCCGGTCGAAGCGGCGATCGCCTCGAGGTCGCCGCGCTTCAGGCTCTTCGCCTCCAGTTCGACCTCCTTGCCTCCCGGACCGCTGCGCACGGTGCTGGCGCCGTGACCGCGGAGGTCGGGGGCCACGACATGGCAGCCCGCCCGCTGCAGCGCCAGCGCCAATGGTTCGACCGAAGCATGGGTGCCGCCGAGGTCGTGGACGAGGATCACCGTCGGCTTCGGCGCGCCCCGGGGGCGCGGGGTGGCGGAGGCGGTGGCGTCCGGAGCACGGTACAGCCAGACGGCGAGTTTCACGCCGTCGGTGGTCTCGAGGTCGAGCGCCTCCGGGGCGGGTGGCACGGCGGGCGCGGCCGGGCGTGGCGGCGCCGCGGGGGGCGACTGCGACGCGGCGATGCCGGCGATGACGTTCCAGGCCAGCAGCCAGTGGCCGGCATGGCGAAGGGCGACGCAGCATCCGCGTGGGAACTTCCGGGAAACGACGGTCGGAGGGGAGCCGGGATCGGCCATGGAGCACTCGTGAACGGGGGAGAGAATCGCGGCCGGGAGCTGTGGAGCGACGAAGGCGGAGCCCGGCGGTCGCCCCGGAGCGCGGCCGAGGAACGGAAGCCCTCCGCCGGGACGAGGGTGGCGAGTGACGCCGCCCTCCAGCCAGGAGATCGATCGCCACCCTTTTTTCAATGTCCCGCAAGCGTCGCCAGCGTCAAGGGTCGCGACGGCAGGGGCGGGGCCACTCGTCCGCGGTGCCGGGCCGGCCGGCAGGGAAAACTGAGGAAAGGCGGTTTCAATAGGCGATTTCCATTAGAATCGAGGGGACGCAAGGGGACGACCAGTGGCCACCCAAACCAGCCGGCTGACGATGGCTGCCGGATCCGCTGCCGCGGACGGCGGGGCGGCCTCGCCGTGGGCGATCCGCTCGGGCGACCTGCCGGCGCTGCTCACCAGCCTGCTGGTGCACGTCATCGTGTTGTTGGCGCTGGGGCTGGTCGTCGTCGACCCCGGGGCCCCCGCTCCATCCGTCACGGTCATCGAGTCCGCCGCCGTCGTCGAGGATGAGCTGCCGCTCGATCCCCAGGAAATGGTGGTCGCCGACGAACCCCTCGTCGAGGCCGGCGCCGGCCTCGATCAATCCGCGGGGGTCGCCCAGGCCCTGGCGCCGGTCGTCGCCGACGTGTCGGTGACCCCCGTGACCGAGACCGACGTCGCCGGCACGGTCCACCTCGAGCCGCTCGACACCCTGCCCACCGCCCAGGCGTTCGACGAGAGGATTGTGGTCCGCGGTGCGACGGGGTTCGCCTCGACGGGTGCCGCCGGCGCCGTCGACCGTCTCACGGCGGAGATCGCCGCGTCGCTCGACCAGCGTCCAACCGTGGTCTGCTGGGTCTTCGACCGCTCGGTCAGCCTGTCGGCCCAGCGCCAGGAGATCGCCGGGCGGCTGACGCGCGTGTTCGACGAACTGGGCGCCAACCGCAGCCTCCGCAACCGACCGTCGCTGTCGAACCTCGTCGTCGCGTTCGGCAAGGACGTGCAGCTGCTCACTCCGAAGCCGACCGCCGAGGTCGCCGAGGTGATCGAGGCGATCAACGCCGTGCCGGTCGACGAGTCCGGCGTCGAGATGACGTTCCACGCGGTCCGCGCCGCCGCCGAGGCCGCCCGGATCTTCCGGACCTCGGCGCCGAAGCGCAACGTGATGATCGTCGTGTTCACCGACGAGGTGGGCAACGACGTCGACACCGCCGACGCCGCCACCAAACTCTGCCTGACGCTCGGGATCCCCGTGTACGTCGTCGGCGTCCCGGCGCCGTTCGGGATCCGCGAGGTGCGGATGAAGTACGTCGAGTTCGATCCGAAGTACGACCAGGGGGAGCAGTGGGCGGTCATCGAGCAGGGACCGGAGACCGGGTTTCCCGAGGTCGTCCACATCCGCTCCGACCGTCTCGCCGACGAGGCGATCGATTCGGGATTCGGCCCGTTCCGCCTCTCCAAACTCTGCGCGGACACCGGGGGGATCTATTTCCGCGTCCATGGCAGTAGCGACCAGCGCGGCCGGGTGACCAACCAGATGATTCAGCCGATGCAGTCGCAGCTCCGCTATTTCTTCGACCCGCAGGGAATGATCGCTTACCAACCCGACTACCGCGCCCCGGCCGTGCAGGAGCAGGACATCCGCAGGAACAAGGCGAAGTCGGCATTGGTCGAGGCGGCCCGGTCCTCCCAGATCGACCCGATGGATTCGCCCCGGATGGTCTTTCCGCGCCAGGACGAAGGCACGCTGGCCCAGCTCCTCACGGAGGCCCAGCGGACCGCCGCCCGCACCGCGCCGCGGATCGACGACCTCCATTCCAAGCTGTCGGCCGGCCTCCCCGATCGCCCCGCGGTGACCGAGCGGCGCTGGCAGGCGGCCTTCGATCTCGCGCTCGGCCGCGTCCTCGCCGCCAAGGTCCGCACCGATGCCTACAACCAGATGCTCGCCCAGGCGAAGCTGGGGATGAAGTTCAAGGACGCGCGGAGCGACACCTGGACGCTCGAGCCGAGTGACGAGGTCAGCGTCGGCTCGCAGACCGAGAAGCTCGCCAAACAGGCCCGTGAACTGCTCGAGCGCGTCGTCGCCGAGCACGACGGCACGCCCTGGGCGCTGGTGGCGGCCGAGGAGCTTCGTGTCCCGCTCGGATACCGGTGGACGGAGTCGCACACCGGCGTCAACGACCCGAAGATGCAGGACGGCAACGGCAACCCCGTGCCCACGGCCCCCAGCGACGACAAGAAACGGATGCTCGCTCCGCCGAAGCCGAAGCGGGATCTGAAACGCCTCTGACCGGACCCGTCTCAGAACGACAGGTTGTCGTCGGCGAACTGCTCGCGGCTGTCGTACGCGTGGAAGCAGCGGGAGATACGCTGGCCGAGGAGGTGGATGAACATCCCGCGGAACTGGGCCTCCGGCCGGTCGGTCACGGGAATCGCCCCGTCACGCGGGAAGCTGAAGTCGTCGAACCGCTTCTCGAACACCATCTTGTCGGCGGCGATGTCGTAGACGCGCACGTTGGCGGTGGCCCGGCCGCGGAGCAACGTCGATCCCTCGTGGAGGCGGAACTCCTCGAGGTCGATCCCGACGACCAGATCGGCGTCGAGCGACTTGCCGATCGCCCGGTAGTCGACCCAGGTGTTTTCGTCGACCCAGCGCGCCACCTCGTCCTGCGGGATGACCCGCGCCTGGCGGACGTTGCGCTCGACGAGATTGCCGACGGTGGTCGCCAGCTCGCGCGACGTGCCGGCGTCGCTGAACTGCAGTTCGACGATCGGCTTGCAGACCACGGCGACGTGCTTGCCCTTGAGCCCCGCGAACTCCGCGGGCACGTCCTTGGGCATGACGATGTAGGTCAGCGTGCCGAGCGCCGAGCAGCCCGCGAGTGCGGGGAGCAGCGCTGCCGCGAGCAGCAGGCGTGCCTGGGGCATGGGGCGGGCATGCATGCGAGTGATCTCCGGGAGCCGGGGTGGGGTGGGGAGGGTACCGATCGACCTCGGGGGGCTCAATGCCGCTTGGCGTCGGGTTCGCCGCCGCGGCGGCGCCGCGGCACAATCGGGGGATGGCTGCCGAATCGCCGAGCACCGGGGAGGAATCGTTCCTGACCGCATTGGCGGCGGGGCTTGGCGCGCTGGGGTTCTGGGCAGGGCCGGCGGTCGTGGCCGTCTCGGGGGGGGCCGACAGCGTCGCCCTGCTCGTCGGCATCGCGAAACTGGCGGCGGGGCGCGGATCCACGCCGCCGCTCACCGTCGCCCATGCGGTCCACGACATGCGGCCGACGGCCGAGCACGACGCTGCCATGGTCGCCGCGCTGTCCGGGCGGCTCGGGCTGCCCTGCCGGACGGGGGCGATCGCGGTCCGCGCGACGGCGCATGGCGGCGAAGGGGTCGAGGGGCTCGCCCGGCGCCTCCGCTACCGGTTCCTCCTCGACGTGGCGCGCGATGCCGGCGCGGGCAGCGTCGCCGTCGCCCATACCGCGGCCGACCAGGCGGAGACGATCCTCCACCGCATCGCGCGCGGGACGGGGCTCGTGGGGTTGGCGGGGATGCCGGCGCGCCGTCGGCTCGGCGACGGCGTCGAGCTGATCCGACCGCTCCTCGAGGTCCCGGCGACGGCGCCGCGCGCGTTCCTCGCCGGGCAGGGCGTGACCTGGTGCGAGGACGAGACCAACGCCGACCGGCGTTACGCCCGCAACTTCCTCCGCCACGAGATCCTCCCGCGCCTCGCGGCCGGACCCTATCCGTCGGTGCAGGCGAGCCTCGTCCGCCTCGGGAGGCAGGCGGCGGCGGCCGCGGCGGCGCTCGAGGGTCTCGCCCGCGGGCTGCTCGACGGTCATGCGACGAAGCGCGCCGACGGTGCGATCGTGATCGACTCCAGCGCGCTGGCCGAGTGCGACCCCCATCTGGTCGCCGAGATGTTCGCCGTGCTGTGGCGCCGCGAGGGATGGCCGCGGCGGCACATGACCGACGGGCACTACCGGCGCCTGGCGGGATTGGTGATCACGGCCGCGTCGGGCGAGCCGCGCGGGGCCGGAGACTTCCCTGCCGGTGTCAGCGCCACGGTCGATCGGGACTGTTCGGCAGCCGTCGTCATCCGGCCACCGAGGTCGCCGTCATGACGCGGCTGCGGTCACCGAGCGGACGGGGACGGTGCGGCCTGCTCCCGCCCCGGCCCGCTCAATGCCCGTGCATCCCTCGCGCCTGGTAGCCACCGCGGGCCCGGAACCACGCCAGGAGGAGCGAGTAGCAGAGAAACATCGTCGCCGGAACCAGAGCGGTGAGGATCAGCGCGCGGCGTCCACCGAACAGCCCTGCCGCCTCGACCAACTGCTTGTCGGCGTCGGCAGTCGCCCGGGCGGAACCGGTCCACCAGTCGACGAGCGTCCGTTGGGCGGCGATCGCCTCCGGTTTGGCGTTCTCCTTCTCGAGCAGTGCCAGCGCCCGCTCGGCCTCCTTCCCCCCGTCGGCGAGCACGCCCACCTTCGCACCGTCGAGCCCCGCGGTCTTCATCCACAGAAACTCGTTCTCCTTCGGCGACTTGTAGCGCTCGTAGACGGCCTGGTTGGCACCCTGGAGATGCTGCGAGGCGTTTTGATCCTGGAGAAACCCGATCCCCGGACCGCCGAGGAGACCGGCGGAGAGCATGCCGACGCCGCCGGCGGCACCGATCGTGATCGCCCCACCCTTGGGAAACTGCTCGCTGACGACAGCCAGCATGGTCGGCCACAGGAACGTCTTGCCGATCCCGTAAATCGTCGCGGCGACGATGCACATCACCGCCCCCTCGGCGTTGCCGAGGAGCCACAGCCCTCCGGCGCCGAACAGGGCGGAGACGGCGAGCAGCCCGAGCGGTGAGATCCGCTCGACGATCGGACCGGCGAAGAACCGCAGCGCGAACATCAACGCCGACGTGTACACGAACAGCAGCAGCCCGTTGGCGGGACTGGCCATGATCGCCCCGGTGATCTTCGAAATCCAGGAGTCGGTCCCGAGCTCGACGTATCCCACCATCGCGTGGATCACGAGCAGGGCAGCGAGGAGGAGATGGCCGAACCGGAACCCGGTCGAGACCCCGAACAGGGCGAGAAGGCCGGCGGCGATCCCGACGGCAACCAGCGGCGGCAGCCCGAGATCGCTCTTGAAGAACAGCGCGAGCAAGGCACAGATCACCGCGGCACCGACCAACCCCAACTCGCCGAGCATGTCGCGGTAGGACACCCCCGACGTGCTCGCCTCGCTCCGCGGAAACCTCTGGCCGATCATCATCAGGCCGTACAGCACCACCGGAATGAGAAACAGCGAGATCTGCACCTGCCAGGCCACCGGCTTGGCGCCGTCGCCACCGGCCATGAAGTAACTCGCCAGGCCGCCGAGGATCAGGCCACCCGGCCACCCGGCGTGGAGGATGTTGAGGTAGTGCGTCTTGTTCTTCGGGAACAGGGTCGCCACCAACGGATTGACCACCGCTTCGGCGATGCCGTTGCCGATCGCGAACAGGAACATCCCCCAGAACAGGCATTGGAACGCCAGCGGCTTGCCTCCCGCCTCGAAGGCGGCACCGGTGGCCAGCGTGAGCACGGCACTGATCAGGTGCATCACGAAGGCGGCGAACATCAGCGGGCCGAAGCCGATCCGGTCGGCGATCAGGCTCGACAGCAGGATGATGATGCCGAACCCCGTCAGGCCACCGCCGGTGATGGCCCCGAGCTCCGTCTGCGTGAAGCCGTACTGCTCCGCCCACTGCCCGAGAATCCCGGCCCGGATCGAGAACCCGACGCCAGCGGCGAGGATCGCCATGAACCCGGCCCACAACAGCCGCTGGGCGTTGACGCCCGACGGGGCACCGGAGTCGCCGTGCCAGTTCGAGGATGCGGTGTCCATGCCGGGGCGCCTCCAGCTGCCAGAAGAGGAAGGGGGCTCGTGAACGCCCCGCGCAGGAGTCGGACGGTGGGGTGCACGATGCCCCACACCGGTCCAGCTTCCCCGCCGCGAACGCCCCACGAGAGCGGGCACTATAGCAAGGGCGCGGAACACGGGAAACGGGGCGAGCAGGGGGGGCGGGGATGCACCGCTTGACCCCGTCCGCGACCGCTCCCTACCTTCCCGCCCCCCCGACGCGGGCGGCAGCGCGCCGCCCCGCGCGCCGCCCCGTCGCGCCGGCATCCCCGTGACCACGGTCAACGACACCCTCTGGACGCTGGTGCGCTGGTCGGTGCCGCTGGCCGTCGCCGCGGTCGTCGCCGCCGGTGCGCTCGGGCCGGCGCGGCTCGATGCCGAGGTGCGGCGCCGCGTCGAGGAACGCCTCGCCGCCACGTGGCCGGGACTCGAGGTGCGGGTCAACGCTGCCGTCGTCGAGGGGCAGGGGATCGTCGTCCGCGGCGTGACGATCGCCGATCCATCGCTGCCGCACCAGTGGCGGCAGTTGGTGTGGGTCGAGGAACTACGACTCGCCTGCGGCACGAGCCTCGCCGAGCTCGCGGGGGGCACTCCGCGGATCACCGCCGCCCACGTCCGTCGGGGAGTGGTGCATACCGTCCAGCGCGACGGCCGATGGAGCGTCGCCCGGCTGCTCGGGGCGCGGCCCGGTGGCATCGCGTTGCCGCCGGTCACCGTCGAGGATGCCACGGTCGTCGTCGACGGGGTCGGCACCGCGGCACGGGTCACGCTGCGGCAGGTCGCGGCCGAACTGACCCCGGGAGCCGACGGCACCGCCCGGTTCCGCGGCAGTTGCGCCGGTGACGGCTTCGAACGCTGTTCGTTCACCGGGGTGGTCGCCACGGCCGCCGACGCCTTCCATGTCGATGGACGGCTCGACGGGCTCGACGTCGGTCCGCGACTGGTGGCGCTGCTGCCGGCGCCGACGGCGCGGTCCGTTGCCGACTGGGCGAACGCCGTCCGCGGGCGCGTCGTGCTCGAGTGGCGCGTCGACGGCGCGCTGTCGAAGCCCTCACTGGCGACGGTCGCCGTCGCGGGGCGGCTCGAAGGGGGGCAGTTCGAGCACCCGTCCTTTCCGTTCCCGCTGTCGGCGGCAGTCGCGACGTTCACCGCCGACCGGAGCGGGCTCACCGTCCGCGAGCTCACAGCCCACTCCGGATCGACGCTGGTGCGTGGGGGCGGCCGCCTCGAGGGGTGGTCGCCGACGGCTGATTTCGAAGCCGTCGTCGAGGCTGACCGGCTCGTCGTCGGGCGCCAGTGGGAGGGCTGCCTGCCCGAGTCGTGGGCGGCGCAGTGGAGCAAGCTGATGCCCAGCGGCGAGATCGACCTCCGCGCCCGCCTCGCCCGGCGTGGCGGGGCGTTGGAACCCAAGGTCACGATCCGCTGCCGCGACGCATCGCTGACACACTACCGCTTCCCTTACCGGATCGACCGCACGGTCGGCACCGTCACCCTCGACGGCGGGGCGCTGTCGATCCATCTCACCGGCCAGGCGGGTGGTCATCCGGTCCACGTCCAGGGAGCGTTTCGCAGCGAGCCGACCGGCACCGTCGGATTGCTCGAGGTCCGCGGCGATTCGATGCGGGTCGACGATGCCCTGCTCGCCGCCCTGCCGGCGCGCAGCGCCGGCATCGTCCGGGCCCTCGCAGCCGAGGGGACGTTCGATTTCGTGTTCCAGCACGAACGCTCTCCGGCGTTCCCCACCGGCCAGTCGAACCGGCTGGCGATCCACCTCGTCGACTGCAGCATGCGCTACGCCGGGTTCCCCTATCCGTTGTCGCGCGTCACCGGTGACGTGCGGATGAACGACGGCCAGTGGACGATCCACGACGTCAGCGGGTGCAACGACACCGGCACCGTCCGCTGCTCCGGCCAGCTCGTCCCCGCGGCCGACGGCGACGGTGAACTCGTGCTCCAGCTCGCCGGGACCGGCGTCGTGCTCGAGCGCGAGCTGCGCGACGCCCTGCCGCGGGGCGTGCGCGACGTCTGGGACGACCTCGATCCCCGCGGCAACGCCGAGTTCACCGCCACGGTGCGGCACCGCGTCAAGGCGCGCTCGACGAGCGTCGCCCTCGAGGCCCGGCCGACCGGCGACACGGTGTCGATCGAACCGAGCTGGTTCCCGTACCGCCTCGAACGTCTCCAGGGGAGGCTCACCTGGGAAAACGGCTGGCTGCGTTTCGACGACGTCCGCGCCGCCCACGACCGGACGACCGTCGCCGCCGCGGGCACCTGCCGCTTCACCCCGGACGGTGGCTGGCACGTGGCGTTCCAGCGGCTCTCCGCCGACCGTTTCCGCGCCGACCAGGATCTCCTCCAGGCGCTGCCGGCGGGGCTCCGCGCCAGCGTCCAGGCCGTCCGGCCGCGCGGGCTGCTGTCGATCGACGGCACGCTCGACATCTATTCCACGGCGCTCGCCGCCGACGGCCGCCCCGGTCCCGCCGCCGCCACCTGGGACATGCGCTTCGACATGGAGCAGGGGGGGCTCGACGTCGGCGTCCCGCTCGAGCACGTCCACGGCGGCGTCCGCCTCACCGGAGCCGCCGACGGCCGTGCCTGGCACACCGCCGGCGACGTGGCGATCGACAGCGCGTGGTGGCGCGGCCACCAGCTCACCGACGTCAACGGCCCGTTCAGCGCCGGTCCCGACGGCGTCCGCTTCGGCACCGCCGCCGTCCAGCAGGTCACCGTCGCGCCGCGCCGGCTGGTGGCGACGATGGCCGGCGGCGTGCTGGCGCTCGACGGCACGGTCGCCCCGGGCGCCGGCGGCGGCTTCACCGTCGCCCTCGCCCTCGGCCAGGCCGACCTCGAGCAGCTCACCGCCGACGGCGGCGGGCCGGCGGCGACGCCCTACCGCGGGCGCGTCCATGCCGTCGCCGAGCTCACCGGGTCGCGGTCGGGCGAGTATTCGTTGGCGGGGCGCGGTCAGGTCCGGCTCCGCGACGCCGACATCTACGAACTGCCGGTGATGGTCGCGCTGCTCAAGGTCCTGCAGGTCAAGGTCCCCGACCGGCGGGCCTTCAGCTCGAGCGTCGTCGACTTCCGCGTCGAGGGTCCGCACGTCTACCTCGACACCATCGAACTGGCCGGCGACGTCATCAGCCTCGTCGGCAACGGCGAGATCGACTTCGACTCGCGCGTCAGCCTCACCCTCCGGCCGATCATGGGGGACGCCGAGGCGCAGTTGCCGGCCATGAAGCGCGTGCTCGGCGGCGCCAGCGGCCAGTTCATGCTCGTCCACGTCGACGGCACGCTCACCCAGCCGGAGATCAGCACCGAGGCCTTTCCGACGCTGACGGCGGCCCTGCAGCAACTCCAGTCCCAGCAGGCGACGCGGACCGCGGCCGTCGGGCCGGCGCTGGTACGGTAGGCCACGTCCGTCGCCCCTGCGGAGACCCCCGACCATGCCGACCGACACCCTGCGGTTCGTGAAGATGCACGGAGCGGGCAACGACTACGTGTACGTCGATTGCTTCCGCGAGCCGACACCGGCCGACCCGGCGGCGATCGCACCGCTGATCGCCGACCGGCACCGTGGCGTGGGCGGGGACGGCTTGATCCTCGTGCAGCCGTCCTCCGTCGCCCAGGCGCGGATGCGGATGTTCAACGCCGACGGCAGCGAAGCGGAGATGTGCGGCAACGGGATCCGCTGCGTCGCCCATCTGGTCGTGTCGCGCGGCCACGCCCCGCCGGGGCCGGTGACGATCGAGACCGGCCGCGGAGTGCTCACCGTCGTCGTCACCCCACAGGGCCCGCGGCGATCGGTCGTCCGCGTCGACATGGGAGTCCCGATCCTCGTGCCCGACGCGGTGCCCGTCGACCATGCCGCCGCGGTCACCGGCGCACCTCGCCATGGCACGCCGATCGTCGACGAGCCGACCGCGACGCTCGGCCCTGCCGAGCCCTGGTGGGCCGCGGCGGGCCTCGACCCGCGGTTGACGGCGGTGTCGATGGGCAACCCCCATGCCATCTACTTCTGCCGCGACGTGGCCCACGTGCCGTTGGAGGCGATCGGTCCGCGCGTCGAGCGCCACGCCGCGTTTCCCCAACGCACCAACGTCCACTTCGTCACCGTGCTGGGGCGCGACCGGGTGCGGATGCGGACCTGGGAGCGCGGCAGCGGGATCACGCAGGCCTGCGGGACCGGTGCGGCGGCGGTCTGCGTGGCGGCGGTCCTCGGTGGCCGGACAGGCCGCGCGGTAGTCGCCGAGCTCCCCGGCGGCGAATTGGCACTGGACTGGGCCGAAGGGGGGGGCGTGGCGATGACCGGGCCCGCGGAGGAGGTGTTCGTCGGCGAGTGGTACGGCGGCTGACCCGCCCGCGGGGCGGTGGCCCCCGTGCCCCGAAGCGAACCTGGAGGACCTGTCGCGGTGAAGATCACGTCGCCCCTCGCCATCGGCGCCACCTCCCTGGTGGCGACGGCCGCCATCCGCCACTGGATGGCGACGCTCGACTACCGCGCCGACTTCGGCGATCCCACGGTCGATCCGGTGCATCCCGACTTCCGTGGCGCGAAGATCTTCGTGTTCTGGCACGAGGCGATCCTCCTCCCCCTCCACCTCCGCGGGCATGCCAACATCGCGATGCTGCTGTCACGGCACTGGGATGCCAACGTCCTCGACAAGGTGGCGCGGATGATGGGGTTCGGCGTGGTCCGCGGCAGCACGTTCCACGGCGGTTCGGTGGTCCTCCGCCAGCTCGCCGAACGGGCCCGCACCGGCAACCTGACGATCACGCCCGACGGTCCGCGCGGTCCACGGCGCCGGCTGGCGGCCGGATGCGTCTACCTCGCCGGCACGCTCCGCATCCCGCTGGTGGCGATGGGGTTGGGGTTCGACCGGCCGTGGCGCCTGCGGACCTGGGACCGGTTCGCGGTGCCCCGCCCCTGGTCGCGGGCCCGGGCGGTGGTCAGCCGGCCGATCCACGTGCCCGAGGGACTCGACCGTGACGGTCTGGAGTGGCACCGCGCCGGCATCGAGCGGCTGTTGGTCCGGCTCTCCGACGACGCCGAGGCATGGGCGACTGCCGGCGACGATCGTGCGGGGGCGTCGCGCGTGCGCCGCGAACCGTCTGCGGTCGCCGCCTGGGCGGCGGCGCTGCCCGGCCCGGCAGGCGTGCCACTCGCCGACGAACTGGCCCGCACGGGGCTCGCCTCGGCAGCCAGCGAGCGTGCCACCGCGACGGCGACCTCGGCGCGGCGCGCCTCCTGACAGCCGACCGGCATCGACGCGCCGGTGCGCGTCTCCCCCCACCGGCTGCACGTTTTCGACACGTCGCGCGGATGCCAACGACCGACGGCGCGCCTGCACCAGCGCGCGAGCCGTGCTCTTTTTTCACATGCGACGCGGCAATGCTGTCATGAATTGACAGCACGCGATGCCCCCCTATACTCCGCCACGTTCGTCACGTCTGGGAAGCGATTCCCGCGGTGGCGGCGCCTGCCGATGGATGCAGGTCGCCTATCTGGAACGACCCCATGGCACGGACGGCCAGATCGCTTCGCGCGTCGTCGCTGCACGAGGAGTCGAGCCGTCCTCAGGCCGGCGGGGATCGGTTGCCGACAGCGTCCGGGGCAGGGCTTCGGGTCGTCGACGATCGGGCCGCTGGGTGCGTCGCTGTCGAGGCGACGGAGCAGTTGCGCGCGGCGGTGCGCCGGCGCATCGGACCCGAACGGTTCTCCGTCTGGTTCACCGAGGGCGCGGCGATCGAGGTTCTCGAAGCCCCCTCCGGCAACCGGACGGTGCGCGTGGTCGTCGGCGGGGCGTTCGCCCGGCAGTGGCTCGAGCGCAGCTTTCATCCCGACCTCGTCGCCGCCGCCCGGGAAGTGATCGACGGGGCGGCCACCGTCGAATGGGTCACGGCCGTGCCCGCGTGCGCTCCGGAAGGCGTGCCGGCGGGCGGTGACGTGGCCACCGTGCCCGAGGCCGTGAAGAGCGCCCCGACTGCCGGCCGCGGGGCGCTGATGGCGCTGGCGGCGCCTGGTGACGAGCCGCGGTCCGTCGCGCCGATCCCGCGCGACGCCGCCATCGGTGTCGGCCGTCCGCTCGAGCCGGGACGCAGTGTCCCGGGTTCCCGGCTGGCCGAGTTCGTCGTCGGCGCCGGCAACCGGATGGCGTGGACCGCCGTCGAGATGGCGCTGGCCCGACCGGGGCAAGTGTCGCCGCTGGTCATCGTCGGCCCGGGCGGGTGCGGGAAGACGCACCTCGTGGAAGGGCTGTGCGAGCGCGTCCGGCACCGTGCCGCTGTCGGTGCGGTGGTCGCGCAGACGGCGGAGCAGTTCACGACCGCGTTCCTCCAGGCGCTGCACGGAGGGCAGGCAGCCGCATTCCGGCGCACCTGCCGGGCGGCGGAACTGTTCGCGATCGACGACCTGCAGTTCTTCGCCGGCCGGAATGCCCGGGCGACGGTCACCGAGTTGTGCCACACCATCGATGCCCTGCTGCGGCGTGGCCGGCAGGTGGTGCTCGTGGCGGACCGCGACCCCGACACGATCACGGAATTGGGGGCCGATCTCCAGGCCCGTCTCCGCGGCGGCATCAGCGCCCGGATCCAGCCGGCCGACGAGGCGTCGCGCCGTGGGATCGTCGTCTCGTTGGCTGCCCGGCGGGGGCTCGAACTGCCCGACGACGTGGTGGCCTTCGTGGCCACCAGGCTGGTCCGCCATTCGCGGGAGCTGGTCGGCGCCGTGAACCGCCTCGAGGCGGCCAGCAAGATGCTCGGATTGCCGATCGATGTCGGGCTGGCCGAGGAAGCCCTCGCCGACCTGATCCGCTCGTGCCACCGCGGTGTCCGGATCGCCGACGTCGACCGGGCGGTGTGCACGGCGCTGGGGCTGGCCCCGGGCGCGCTCCAGGCGCGCTCACGGGGGCGTGCCGTCAACCATCCGCGGATGCTGGCGATGTTTCTCGCCCGCCGGCACACCGCGGCGCCGTTGACCGAGATCGGCGGCTACTTCGGCCGGCGCAGCCACTCGACGGTGTTGTCGGCCCACAAGACGGTCGCGGCTTGGCTCGCGACCGACCGCCCGCTGATGCTCGCCGACGCGACGTGGCGAGTCGCCGACGTGATCCGCCGCGTCGAGGATCTGCTGCTCGTCGGCTGACGGGCTTCGCAGGCGTCAGGTCGCCTTGTAGCTGAGGACCGGCCGCAGTTCGCGTTCGACGGCGGTCAACTCGCGCTGGGCGCGCATCACGGCGCGGATGTCCTTGTAGGCCGACGGTGCCTCGTCGCGCAGCTGGCCGGCGCGGCGCGCGTCGAACCATACACCGTGCATCTCCCGGACCAGCCGGCCGGCGTCGATCCGCTCCGCCGCCGTGCCACGCGGCAGTGCCCGACCGGCACCGTGGGAACTCGATTCGAGCGCCGCGGCCGATCCCCGGCCGACGGTGTGGAAACTCGCCGTCCCCATCGACCCCGGTACCAGCCCACGCTCGCCCGCGCGCGCCGACAACGCCCCCTTGCGGTGCACGAGCAGGTCGACACCGTCGTGCGACTCGGCGCGGACATGGTTGTGGTCGCAGTCGACCAGCGTCCCCCATTCCGCCGTGGCGCCGCATACGGCTCGGAGGATTTCGGCAGCCGCCCGCGCGATGCACGCCCGGTTGGCACGCGACCACTCCCGCGCCCAGGCGACGTCGTCGAGGTACGCCCGGCCCGCCGCGGTGGTGGCATCGAGCGCGGCCAGCCCGCCATCGTCCACCGGCACCGCGGTGCGGTGGTGCCAGGCGTCGATCGCCCGGCCGATGCCGCGCGAGCCGCTGTGGACCATCAGCCACAGGCACCTCTCCTGGTCGGCCTGCAGCTCGAGGAAGTGATTGCCGCGGCCGAGCGTGCCGAGCTGCCACGCGCCGTCCCGCCGCGCGGCGCGCGCGAGGGGCGCGGCCGAGAGACGCTCCGGGTCGGGCCCCCCCTCGGCGTCCGCACGCCGCCGTTTGAGCGCCGGCACCGCCCCGCGGAACCCGCGGAGGATCTCGATCGCGGTGGCCTCGGCGGCGAGGATGTCGGCCGCCGCGTCGAAGCGCAGGGCCGCCATCCCGCAGCCGATGTCCCCACCGACGGCCGCCGGATAGACGAGGCCGGACGTGGCGACGGCGACTCCGACGCAGACGTCACCGGACCGGTGGACGTCGGGCATCACCGCCACCTGCCGGACGTCGGCCGATCCGGCCAGCCGGTCGATCGAACGGCGAACGTCGGCGGCGAGCGGCGCGACCAGCCACGTCCGCGGTGTCACGGTCGAGGGGGAACGCATCATCGGTGATCCTCCGCGACCCGGGGCACGGCGTACTCGAACAGCAGTGCCGGCGCACGCTTGCGCGTGATCGCCGCGGCCACGCCGGCGCGCAGCATCCCCGAGCGCGTCTGGAGGCGCTCGAGCACGGTGCCGGGATCGGGAGGCGTGTCTCCGGGGGCCGCGCCGACGATCACGAGCAGCTGCGTGGCGTCGGGGGCGGGAAGCACCTGGACGACGTGGAGGTCGCGGAGGATGTCGTCGCCGCAGTCGCCGAGAAGGAGATGAAGCGCTTCAGCGACCTGACGGCAGAGCTGGAGGTCCTTTCGATTGACGGTGGAGGAACGGGGGAACGACGGCTGGTCGTCGCCTTCGGGCGACGGGAAACGGGACGAACGACGACGGAGCGAACGGCGGCTGGCCATGGGGTTTTCCCGGGAGAGATGTCGGACGGGGCAGTGGATGGATGCGGCAGCCGAAAACGGCTTGTTTCCGGAGCTGCCTCGTGGGCCGCGGAGAGCGCGCGACATCGCCGACGGTCGCCGGAGGGGCAACACCAAAGGCGATGTCAGACCTGCCACCGGAAACTGCGGGAAACCGGCGGAAACCGGAGATTTCCCGGAGGCGCGAGCAGGCGGGCTCGGAACCGGATCACCAGGGGAGCGGCCCCATGGTGGCGGATCGGACGGGGAGCGTCCGATCGAGCGGTTCAGCCGGCCAGCGGCAGGCGGTCGACGACGGCAATCAGGGCGATCGCGTGCATGATTCACCTCCGCCCGCGGATGGGCAGCAGCAGAAAGGCCGCAGAAACATCGGCCACGGCGGAAGAATACTTCAGTCGATCGCCGCGGGCAAGCATTGTCGAGCGCTAGCAGCCCGTGGAAAAAGTGATCGGCCGCCGGATGCGGCCGCTGGCGGCCCGGGAAACCCTCGGCGTTTCCCGCGGTCGCCCAAGTGGACAAAGGCCACGGAGGGCTTTGTCCACGGACAGCTAGCCGGCGATCACCGCCACTCAGGGGCCGGCAAGACGTTCCTCGAGACTCGCCTTGTAGCGCAGGCTCGACTCGGCACCGCTGAACCCGACGACCCGCCGGTCGATCGTCGTCGACCGGCTCGCGACCCGGCCCCGTTCGATGTCGAAGCGGATCGTGCCGTCCCAGATCCGTTCCAGGAGCCGGGCCTCGACCCGTGGGTCGTCGATCGGGGTGAGCACGGTGGTGTCGACGTGGATCACGGCGACGCCGTCACGGAGCTCGTCGAGACGGTAGCGGAGCCGCGTCCGGACGGCGCGGCGGGGTCCACCCGGAACCTCGACGACGACCTCCTGGGGCACCGTCCATTCGGCGCCGACCGCGACCGGCCCGTCGGGCAACGGCACGACCATCAGGTCACCGGTCGCGGGCGGGGGCTGGGGGCGGAGTTCGCGGCGCTCGAGGACGCGCCCGGCACGATCGATGACCAGCCGCGTGAGCGGGATCCCCAGGCTGTCGGCGAAGGTCTCGTAGCCCGGGGGGGGTGGACTGGCGTCAGCGCTGCGCCACCGCGTCTCGCCGCGGTCGCTGGTGCGCGACGTCATCGACACGTCGTCGACCGAGTGCTCGATCGTCGTCCGGCCCATGTCGTCGACGTCGGTCACCCGCCATCGCTTCGTCGAATCGGTGGCCGTCTCGACGGCCTGCCGCGTGCCCGCGACCGTCGTCTCGGTGAGCGCCCGGTGGGCGACCGACATCGGCAGCACCTCGCCGGAACGGAACCGGTATTCGAGCCGCACCGGGCCCGGTTCGTCGGCATGTCCTCGACCGCCGGCGGCGAGTGTGATGCCGGCCAGGAGCAACGCGACGGCGCCGCACCGACGGCTGCCGCGACGCGCTTTCCCGTTCCGTCCCCCGGCAGTCCCGCGTGCGACCATGCCTCGTCTCCTTGCCAGCAGGACGGGTCCGGGCCACTGCGGCGTCGGACGCTCCGGGATTCCGTTCACCGGGCCCGTCTCATCCCGGTGGGCCGGCGCGCGTGAACCGCGGGCCGGTCGCCTGGAAGCCTCCACCCCAATGAAGTTTGTCGCGCAGGGTGCGATAGTAGCCGCGATCGCTGGTCTCGACGAGCGTGAACCGCGGTGCCGCCCGCTGCACGGCGACGTAGTCGCCCTCCTCCAGCCCCGTGACCACCTGGCCGTCGACGACGCAGGCCGAGCCGGCGTTCGGGCGCGGGACGAACAGGTCGTAGATCCGCTCGGCCGAATCGACGACGGGCCTGTTGCTCAGGGCATGGGAATTGAGTGGATTGAAGATGAACGCATCGAGATCCTTCCGCACGATCGGCCCGCCGGCCGACAGGTTGTAGGCCGTCGAGCCGACGGGAGTGCTGACGATCAACCCGTCGCAGCGGTAGGTCGTGGCGTATTCGCCGTCGACGTTGAGCACGATCTCGATCATCGAGAACGGCGGGCCGGCGAGGACCGAGACGTCGTTCATCCCCAGTTCACGGTGGATGGTGACACCGGCCCGGCGCACGTGGCATTCGAACAGCATGTGATCGACCAGCCGGAACCGCCCCGCCTCGATCGCGGTGATCGCGCTCTCGACGTCCCCGTGAGGGTGGTCGGCGAGGAATCCCAGCGTTCCGAGGTTGACGCCGAGGACCGGCACCTGGTGGTAGGCCATCCAGCGGGCCGTGTGGAGGATCGTGCCGTCACCGCCGAGCACGATCACCAGGTCGGCATCGGGCAGCACCGGCGCGTCGTCGCGTTCGGGCGCCCCGGATCGCGGATCGCGCCGCGGCACGGTCGCGGTCCAGGCGCGATGGCCCCGTCCGACGAGGTATGCCGCCAGCCGCTCGGCCTCGGTCGCGATCGTGGCCGAGGCCGAGGAGGCCACCAAGGCGATGGCGAGATCGCCGGCGTGGGGGCGTTCGGGCTCGAGGCGACGGGGGGCTGGCATGCGGATTCCACGCGCGGCTCAACGGCCCGCGACCGGTGTCGCGAGGCTCGCCGCCTGCCGGCCGGCGAGCGCGCGGCAGCGGGCCGCGATCCCGGCCGCGTCGAGTCCGAGCTCGGCGAACAATTCACCGCGCTCGCCATGCTCGACGAACCGATCGGGCAGACCGAGGCGGACTACCGGCGGAAGGACGAACGCCCCGCGCGGTGCGGCGGCCTGGGCATCGGCGCAGGCCTCGAGCACGGCGCTCCCGAAGCCGGTCGGCAGGGCGTTTTCCTCGACCGTCACGACCCATGGAGCGGCTTCGATCCGCTCGACGAGGCGCGGATCGAGGGGTTTGACGAACCGGGCGTTGACGACGCCGACGTCGAGCCCCTCCTCGGAGAGGAGGGCCGCCGCCTGGAGGCTCGCTCCGAGAAGGGTCCCGCAGGCGACGATCAGCCCGTCGCTGCCGCCGCGCATGAACTCGGCGGTCGCGGCGGCGATCGGGGCGCGCTCGCCACGGTGGTGATCGACGACCGCCTTCGGGTAGCGGATCGCCACCGGCCCCGGCTGGGTCAGCGCCCAATCGAGCATCGCCGTCATGTCGTGTTCGTCGCCCGGCGCGAGGACGGTGATGTTGGGGAACAGCCTCAGGTAGCCGAGGTCGTAGGACCCGTGGTGGGTCGGTCCGTCGGGACCGGTGAGACCGGCGCGGTCGAGCATGAACACGACGGGCAGGTTCTGCAGGCAGACCTCCTGGAAGATCTGGTCGTAGGAACGCTGGAGGAAGGTGCTGTAGATGTCGACGATCGGCCGGCAGCCGACCTTGGCCTGCCCGGCCGCGAAGGCGACGGCGTGCGACTCGCAGATCCCGACGTCGAAGAACCGCGTGGGAAACTCGGCACGGACCGGCTCGAGTTTGTTCCCCTGGCACATCGCCGCGGTGATCACCGTCACGGTCTGGTCGCGGCGCATCGCCTTGGCGATCGACTCGCTGGCGACGTCGGTGTAGGTCCGCGCCGTCGACTTCTTGATCGCGATCACACAGTCGTCGTCGTCGCATTCGAACGGCGCCGGCGTGTGGAAGAACACCGGATCGTCGGCGGCCGGCTTGAAGCCGTGCCCCTTCTCGGTGAGGACGTGGAGGAGGACCGGCCCCTCCTCGTCCTTGACGAGCTCGAGGTAGCGGATCAAGCCGGGAAGCGAGTGGCCGTCGACGGGGCCGAAATAGCGCACCCCGAGGGCCTGGAAGAGCATGCCGCCGTGGAGCGTGGCCTTGAGCGAGTCCTTGACATTGAGCAGCATCCGCTCCATCGACTCGCCGACCATCGGCACGCCCTTGATGATCTCGCCGGCCTGCTGCTTGATCCCGCGGTACCAGGGGTTGGTGCGGATCACGTCGAGATACTCCGCCAGCGCGCCGACGCGCGGGCAGATCGACATCTTGTTGTCGTTGAGGATCACCAGGAGCCGCTTCTTGAGGAAGCCGGCGTTGTTGAGCGCCTCGAAGACGATCCCCGAGGGAAGGGCGCCGTCGCCGATCACCGCCACGCTCCGCCGGTCGTCGCGCCCACAGAGGTCGTCGCCGCTGGCCAACCCCAGCGCCGTCGACACGCTCGAGCCGGCATGACCGGTCATGAACAGGTCGTAGGGGCTCTCGTCGGGGTTGGGATACCCCATCAGCCCGCCGCGCGTGCGGATCGTCGCGAACCGGGCGAACCGGCCGGTGATCAGCTTGTGGGGATAGATCTGGTGACCGGTGTCCCAGATGAGGCGGTCGCGGCTGAAATCGAACACCTTGTGGAGGGCCAGGCACAGCTCCACCACGCCGAGGTTCGACGCGAAATGGGCCGTCCGGGTCGTCGCCACCTCGCACAGGCTCCGCCGCATCTCCGCGGCGAGCTGCTCGAGCTGCTCGATCGACAGATCGGCCAGATCCCTCGGAGACATGATCGACGGAAGGAGCCGCGTCATCGCCGGTACGTCCTTGTGACTGCGGGGAACGGTCGGAGCGGGTGCGGAACGGGGGGGGCGGCAGCGGGTGGCCGGGGGACGGGGAGTCAATGATCCCGGGCGACGATCCACTCCGCCAGCCGACCGAGTGCCGTGGCTCGGGTGCCGAGGGTGGCGGTCACGGTTTTTGCCGAAGCGGCGAGGTCGGCGGCCCGACGGCGGCTCGGTTCCACTCCGGCGACGGTGGGGAAGGTGAGCTTGCCCCGTCCCGCGTCCTTGCCGACCCGTTTGCCGACGGTTGCCTCGTCCCCCTCGGCATCGAGGAGATCGTCGGCGATCTGGAAGGCGAGGCCGAAGTGGCGTGCGTACTCGTCGAGCAGCGCGAGGCTGGGCTCGTCGGCTTCCATCGCCAGTCCGCCGAGGATCACCGCGGCCCGGAACAGCGCCCCGGTCTTGCGGCGATGGACCCGCTCGAGCCACGCCAGCTGGTCCGCTGCCGGTGCGGCCGACAGATCCGGCTGCCAGCCGCGCTCGAAGGCGAGGTCGTCGGCCTGCCCGCCAACGAGCGCGTCGGGACCGGCTGCGGTGGCCAGCACTCCCAGCGCGCGGGCGGCGGTCGTCGCCGGCATGCCGCCCGCCAGGACGGCGAATGCCCGCGCCTGGAGGGCATCGCCGCAGAGGATCGCCGTCGCCTCGTCGAACGCCCGGTGGCACGTCGGGCGGCCCCGCCGCAGGTCGTCGTCGTCCATCGCCGGGAGATCGTCGTGGACCAGCGAGTAGGCGTGGATCATCTCGACCGCCACCGCCGCCGGGGCCGCCGTCTCCCAGGCCGCCGCACGCGACAATCCGTCGGGCGCGACCGCCTCGGCGGCCCACAGCACCAGTGCCGGACGGAGGCGCTTGCCCGGCGCGAGCAGAGCATAGCGCATCGCCTCTACGAGCCGAGGCGACGAGTCGCCGGAAGTCGCCAGTGCACCGTCGAGTCGCGGATCGACGAACGCGCGGACTGCCGCCAATTCAGCAGCCGGGTCGGCCGCGGCCATCACCGAGGACGATCCGACCGCTGGCATGACGTGGCTCGAGAGGGACACCGGGGCGGGCGGACGGCCACGTGGTCGTGGGCGACGGGGCACTGAACCCGACCCGGCTCCCCATCCCGGCCGGGACCTTCAGCGATCGGGCCGACCGGTCGCTGTCGCTGACCGTGCCCAGGGAATCTTGAATCAAACCCCGGAAAACTCCCGGAAAGTCTAGACGCCGGGCGGTGAATCGTCCATCCCGGGGAGCCGCCGAGTCCGCGCCGCACGTCCGGTGGTCCCCGTGGCGGAGCGGTCGGGCTTCGCCGGTCGTCCGGCAGTCGCTGATGGATCGGGGCCGGCTGCCAGACCGCCGTCGCCACGTGCCGGGGGATCGGCACCGGCGAGCATTTCGACGCGCTGTTCGCAAGCCGACAGTTGGTGGTGGAGCTGCCTGATGAGGACGATCCCCCGCTCGTAGGCGTCGATCGACTCCACCAGCCCCAGTTCGCCAGCCTCGAGTTGGTCGACGATCCGGGCGAGTCGTTCCAGCCCGGCCTCGAACGACGTCGGCTGCGCCGTCTTTTCCTGTCCGGCGATCGGCGCGGACGAGGGAGGTTGTTCGGCCGCCGGAGGGAGGCCGGGTTCAGGCTCATCGCGGCGTGGCATGCAAAGTCCCTCGAAAAGCCTGCCGCACCAGCGGCGGTGGCGGGTTTACCGGGCCGCGGTGCCACCGCACCGGGGACCGTCTGTTGGGTCGTCGGGGATGATCCGCTCCACCACGCTCTCGAAGCGCCCCCGTGCCAAACGCGTCGACAGCCTGTCGCCGGGAACCAGGCCAGCGACGTCGCGGAGCACCAGCGCCTGGTCCACGCCGTGCGCGACGGTGGTCACCGAATACCCACGCGCGAGGATCCGCAGCGGGCTGACTCCCTCGACGCGCGCGGTGGCGGCGGCGAGCCGCTCCGCCGCCCGGGCCAGTGCCACGGCGGCGGCACGGGCGACGCGTTCCTCCCCGGCGACCACTGCCGCCCGCCGATCGGCGACGAGCCGCCGCGGGACCGACAGCGCCCGGGAGCAGGCGAGTCGATCGAGCCTGACGCGCTCCGTTTCGATCCGTCGGGAGATCAGCGTGGCCAGGCGCGGCTCCAGTGCCGCGAGGTTGGCCAGCAGCGGGCGGCGGTCGGGGCTCAGCCGGACCGCCGCATCGGTCGGCGTCAGGGCGCGGACGTCGGCGACCAAGTCGCAGAGCGTGACGTCGGTTTCGTGGCCGACTCCCGACACCACCGGCACCGGGCAGGCGGCGACGGCCCGGGCGACCGCCTCCTCGTTGAACGACCACAGATCCTCGAGACTGCCGCCGCCGCGGACCACGGCGACGGCTTCGACGGGGGGCTGCAGGCGACCGGCGCGGGCGATGGCGGCCGCCACCTCGTCGGCGGCTCCGGCGCCCTGGACCCGCGCCGGCACCACGACCACTGCACAGGCGGGCCAGCGTGCCGCGAGCGTCTCGAGGAAGTCGGCGATCGCCGCACCGGCGGGGCTGGTGACAAGTGCGATCCGCCGCGGCGCCGTCGGCAGCGGACGTTTCCGTTCCTCGGCCAACAGCCCCTCGGCGGCGAGCCTGGCCTCGAGCTGCCGGAGCCGCGCCTCGAGGGCCCCCGTGCCGACGGCATGGAGGCGATCGATCGAGAGCTGGTACGTCCCACGCGGAGCGTAGACCTCGAGGCGGCCATGGCAGACCACTGCCAGCCCGTCGACCGGCTCGAGGGCGAGCCCGGGAAGCGTGCCCCGCCAGATGACGGCGCGGACCACCGAATCGTCGTCCTTCAGAGAAAGGTAGAGGTGCCCCGACGCGGCGCGGACGAGGTTGGAGACCTCGCCGCCGACCCAGATGTCGGTAAAGCCCGGTTCGAGGCGGTTCTTGACGCGGGCGTTCAGCTCCGACACGCTCATGGCCGCCGGTGGAGCACGGCCGTCGGTCAGCGGAATCCCCTTCATGCCCGGGCAGTCTAGCAGCACCGACCGAGCCGCGCCGGCCGCCAGCCGCGCCGCCCTGTTGGTGGTGTTCCTCACCGTGTTCATCGACCTGCTCGGGTTCGGGATCGTGCTCCCGGTGATGCCGCGGCAGGCCGAGCCCTACCTGCGGGCGCTCGGACTGAAGGATCCGGCCATCGGGGCGGTGATCGGCATCCTGTTCTCGACCTTTTCCCTGATGCAGTTCCTGTTCAGCCCGCTGTGGGGGCGGTTGTCGGACCGGGTCGGGCGCCGTCCGCTGCTCCTCCTCAGTCTCGCCGGATCGGTCGTTTTCTATGCCCTGTACGCGGTCGCGGTGACGGTCCCCGCCGACCCGGTGCCGTCGCGGCAGCAGGCAGCCCTCGCCATCGGCCTGATGCTCCTGTCGCGGGTCGGGGCCGGGATCGCGGGGGCGAGCGTCGGAACCGCCGCCGCCGTGATCGCCGACTGCACCACGCCCGCCAATCGCGCCCGCGGCATGGCCCTGATCGGGATCGCTTTCGGGGGAGGCTTCACGCTCGGGCCGCTGATCGCGTACTTCGGTTTGGCGCTGTTCCAGCAGCAGCCGTGGGGCGTGGGAGCCATCGCCTCGGCGCTGTCGGCCGTGGCGTTGCTGATCGCGGCGCTCGTGTTCCGTGAGACGCGCCCGGAAGGGGGCGCGGTGGAGCGGCAGCGGACCGGGCTGTCGCGGATGACGGCGGTGCTGTCGATGCCCGCCGTCGGCAGCCTCGTGCTCGTCTACTTTCTCTCGATCGTCGCCTTCGCCAACTTCGAAGCAACGCTGGCGCGACTGACGAAGGCGGCCTTCGGAATGGACGACAACGGCAATTTCCTCGTGTTCGCCTTCATCGGTCTGATGCTCCTCCTGGCAGGGGGCGCCTACCGGCCGCTGGCGAAGCGATTTCCCGAGCAGCGGATGCTGGCAGCCGGTGTCGGCCTGCTGGTGATCGGGCTCGGCCTCCTCGGATTCATCGCCTGGTGGGTGTACCGCGACGGCACCGCGGCCGGGAACCGGTGGCTGATGGCGCTGTTCTACGTCGCCGCCGCGATCGCGGTGGCGGGGTTCGCCTGTGTGAACCCCTCCGTATCGGCGCTGATCTCACGGCAGGCAGACGCGACGCGGCAGGGGGAGGTGCTCGGCGTGAACCAGTCGTTCGCGTCGTTGGGGAGGATCATCGGTCCGTTCCTGGGGTCGGTCCTGTTCGGCCTGCACCCGTCGCACGTCCTCCCGTACGCCGCCGCGGTCGCCGTGCTCACGGGCGTGGCGCTGCTCGTCGCGCGGCTGCAGACGATGCCCTCCCGTGCGGCCACTCCCGGGGGATGACGCCGGGGCCGTCCGTCAGCCCGGCGGCCCGCTTCCCAGCCGTCTGTAGAGAGTCGCGCGGCTCAGTCCGAGCGCACGGGCGGCGGCACCGACATTGCCGCCGTGGCGGCGGAGGGCTTCACCGATCAGGACCCGTTCCCAGGCCGTGATCCCCAGGTCGGGGCACGCGGCCACGAACGCCGCTTTGTCGGCCGGCCCGGCCCCGGTGGGACCGGTATCGTGCCGCGCTCCGGCGAGTGACGCGACCACGGCGAGGAAGTCGAGATCGGAACTGCGGAGCGGCGAGTCGGTCGCCCGGACGGCGAGCAGCCCGTCGGGACCCGGTCCGACCGGCAGGCAGACCAGATCCCCGACTTCGCCGTCGGAAGCGGTCGGGCGCTCGGGGGTCAGGCAGACGACGCTTCCGCAGGAGATGATCGCCTGACGCAGGGCCCCCTCGATCAGCCCGGTGAGGACCTCGCCCGCCGGCTCGGCGGCGACCGACTCCGTGGTGGCCGCGGCAGGCAACCAGGCCGCGCCCGCCACGGCACAGTTGGCGACGACGAGCTCCACCAAGGTCGTGGCGACGTCGCCCGAACCGTGGCAGCCCAGCAGCCGGGTGGCGGCGAGAAACCGGGTCATCTGTTCGGCCGGTCCGGTTTGCTCGCCGAGGGCGCTGCCCACGAGCTCGGCCAGCGGCGTGACGAACCGCACGCGCCAGCCGTTCGGCGTTGCCAGCGCCGGGCGCGGGCGTGGGGGGCGGAACAGCAGCGAATGGGTGCCGATGCCGATGACGGCTCCCGGCTGGAGCGTCGCTTCGGTGATCGTCACCCCGTCGAGCCGCGTGCCGTTGCGGCTCCCGAGGTCGGTGATCGCCCATCCCGAGGGATCGGGCCGGATGGTGGCGTGGAGCCGGCTCACCAACCGATCGGCGATCGTGATGTCGGCGTCGCTCGAGCGGCCGATCGTGGTCGGCCGCTCGCTGGACAACGGATACGATGGCCCCGGCCGGTCGCCGACGAACAGGTCGAGAACCGCATCGGTGCCGGTCGCGGCTGCGGCGAACGAAGTCGGCGACACGACCGAGCCCCCGGTGGGTGCTTGTAGGACGGTTGACGACGCGAATCTCAACCCTACGACCAACTATAGCCCCGCCTTCCGCGGAATCCGCTCGCCGGTGCAGACGGCGTACGATCACCGTCGTGGGGGCGGGAGACCGCGGTCGACAACGGGGGGGGGCATGGACGGCGACACCTGTTTTTTTCCGAGGCCGGCCGAGTCGGCGGCTGACTGCGGCATTCTCGTCGTCGGTCACGGCACCCGCGACCCGATCGGCGCGGAGGAGACCGCCGCCGTCACGCATCTGCTGTCCGTGCGGTGCGACGGGATCGCGGTCGAAGGTGCGTTTCTCGAGCTCCTCGAACCGACGATCGCGACCGGCCTCGAGCGGCTCCGTGGCCGCGGCTGCAGTACCGTCGTCGTCGCCCCACTCCTGCTGTTCGCAGCCGGCCATGCCCGCCACGACGTCCCCGACGCCCTCGCAGAGGCCGCGGCAGCGACGGCGACGTGCCTCGTCCAGGCGGACGTGCTCGGCATCCATCCGGCGATCGTCGCTCTCGCGGCGCGGCGCCGCGCCGAGGCCGTGGCCGGCCGCGCCGCCGTCGCTGTCGCCGACACCGTGGACGTGGTGGTGGGGCGGGGGGCGAGCGATGGCGGCGCCGAAGCACGTCTCACCGAGCTGATCGCGGCGGTCGATCGGCAGTCGGGCGGACCGCACGCGTGGCGGACGCTCACCGGATTCGTCGCGGCAGCGCGACCGACGGTCGCCGAGGCTCTCGCCGATGCCGTGGCGGCCGGTCCGCGGCGGATCGTCGTCCGGCCGCATCTGTTGTTCAGCGGTGCGGTCGAGCGGGACGTCGCCGCCGCCGTGGCCGCGGCCCGAGCAGCGCATCCCGCGATCGAATGGTTGCTCGCCGCGCGGCTCGGTGCCGACGCGGCGATCGCCGCAGCGCTCGCCGACCGGATCGCCGCCGTGTGGCCGCACCGGATCGACGACATGCCGGCACGCCCCGCGTAGTCTGGAGAAATGGCAAGCCGGGAAGAACACGTCGGTCGCGTGAGGTTCGCGGGAGCGGCGCGGTGTCGTTTTCCCCCGCGGAACGGTGGGGCCCCGTCGCGGCAGTGGAGGCTTTTCGCGGTCGCCGAGGGTCGCCTCGTCACGGCTGCCATGACTTGGCACAATGATATCCCGCATCCCGCGCGACGCCGCCGGGAGCGGTTCCGAGGAGGAGGTCACGCGTGAAGACGTTCGTCGCGACGGGCAGGCACGTGAGTGGACGGGGCCGCGGCACGACCGCCGGCTTGGTCATGGTGCTTCTCGTCGCCGCCTCGGCAGCAGCGCAGGAGGCCGCCCGCCCCGTCGCCGCCCAGAAGCCGGGGCCGAACGACCGGCAGATCACGCTTGCCGTCCGCAATCTGCTCGAGCGCCAGCATTTCACCCGCCGTGGGATTGACGACGAGATCGCCCGGCGCTGGTTCACGACGTTCCTCGAAGCGCTCGACCCGATGAAGATCTACTTCCTCCAGAGCGACATCGACGCCCTCTCGCAGAAGCGCGACAGCCTCGATGACCTCGTCAAGAAGGGCGACGTCTCGTTCGCCTACGACGTCTTCAAGCGGTTCCTCGAACGTGTCGATGCGCGGCTGCCGATGATCGAGCGCCTGATCGACGAACCGCACGACTTCACCGTCGCCGAGACGATGACGATCGACCGCGATGCGACGTCGTGGGCGAGGAACGAGACCGAGGCCGAGGGCCAGTGGCGCAAGCGGATCAAGTACGACCTGCTGGTGCAGACGATGGAGAAGACCCCGCCCGACGAGGCCAAGGAAAAGCTCCACAGGCGGTACCGGAGCTTTTCGAAGCGGATGCACCAGATGACCTCCGACGAGCTGCTCGAGACCTACCTGACGGCGTTGACCAGCAGCCTCGACCCGCACACCACCTACATGTCGCCGTCGACACTGGAAAACTTCGAGATCACGATGCGGCTCCAACTCGACGGCATCGGTGCCCAGCTGCGGAACGAGGACGGATTCACGACGGTGGCCGAACTGGTCTCGGGCGGGGCGGCAGACCGGGACGGCCGTCTGCAGAAAAAGGACCGGGTGGTCGGCGTGGGGCAGGGGCCGGACGGTGAGATCGTCGACGTCGTCGATCTCAACATCAACGAGGTCGTCAAGCTGATCCGCGGCAAGCGCGGGACGATCGTGCGGCTCAAGGTGATCCCCGTCGGACAGACGGCACCGAAGATCTACGACATCACGCGGTCGAAGATCGAGCTCACCGACAGCGAAGCCCGCGGCGAATTGATCGAGGCCGGCCGGAAGCCCGACGGGATGCCGTTCCGGATCGGGTTCATCAATCTGCCGAGTTTCTACATGGACATGGCCAGCGCCCGGCAAGGGCAGCCGGAGTACAAGAGCAGCACGCGGGATTGCAAGCGGCTGATCGAGGACTTCCGGCGCCAAGGGGTGGACTGCATCGTCCTCGACCTGCGCAACAACGGCGGCGGGTCGCTTCCCGAGGCGATCTCGCTCACCGGGCTGTTCATCAACACCGGCACGGTCGTGCAGATCAAGGATGCCAACAAGGTCGTCCAGCAGTACGAGGATCCCGATCCCGGCATCGTCTGGGACGGGCCGCTCGTGGTGCTCGCCAGCAAGTTCAGCGCCAGCGCCAGCGAGATCGTCGCCGGTGCCATCCAGGACTATCACCGGGGGCTCGTCATCGGTGACGAGTCGACCCATGGCAAGGGGACCGTCCAGGGGCTTCTCGACATCGGCCGCGAATTGTTCCAACGGATGCCCAACGCCCCGTCGCTGGGCGCGATCAAGATCACCCAGCAGCAGTTCTACCGGCCGGGCGGGGTGAGCACCCAGCTCGAGGGCGTGAAGAGCGACATCGAATTGCCCAGCATCAGCAATCATCTGCCGGTCGGTGAATCCGATCTCGACTACGCGATCACCGTCGACAAGGTCAAACCGGCCGAGTTCGCCGACAGCGGCCGGGTGACGGAGGACATCGTCCGGAAGCTGCGCGAGCGGTCGTCGGCCCGCGTCGCGGCCAGCGCCGACTTCCGCAAGGTCGCCGACGACATCGCCCGGTACTCGAAGCGGAAGAGCGAGAAGACGATCTCGCTGGTCGAGACCGAGTTCGAGCGGCAATGGAACGAGGGGAAGGCCGCGGAGGTCGAGGAAAAGGCCGCCGAAGAGGCGCCCGGTGCGGGGCGTCCGGTCGTCAAGAAGGACTTCTATTTCGACGAGGCGATGGCGGTCACCGTCGATTACCTGCAGGCCCTCGCCGGCGGAGTCGCGAGCCTCGCTCAACTCGATCTCGGCAAACAGGATCCCATCCCGGCGCCGGCCCTGCAGTGAGCCCCGGGAGCCGGGAGATCAGGGATCCGTGAGGCAGTCCCGCAGCCCGGCAAACGGGTCGGGATAGCGAAGCAGCGGCGCGATTTCGCGGAGCAAGCGGCTCGGATCGACGCGCTTGTCGCCGCCGCGGACGCGGCGAGCCGTCGGCTCCCAGGCAGGCTCCGGAGCGGTGATCGTGCGGGCCAGTTCCGCATACCACTCGCCACGCCGCACGGGATGGCCGTCGCTGACCACGTACAAGGGTCCGGGAGCGGGATGGTCGGCGACGAGCGTCACGATCGCGGCGGCGTCGGCGACGTGGATCAGGTTGAGCCAGGTGTCGGGAGGGCCGGTGAGCGGCCGACCGGCACGGATGTCGGCGAGGCGCGGGAGCCTGCCTGGTCCATACAAGCCCGCCAGCCGCAGCGTCACCGCCCGACCGGGGCAGCGGGAGGTGACGCACGCCTCCGCCTCGAGCAGCGCCAGCCCGGCCGGCCGGTCGGGCCGTGCCGGCGTGTCTTCGTTCACGACCGAGCCGTCAGCTTCGCCGTAGACGCCGGTCGAGCTGACGAACACGACCCGGGGGGCGCCGGGCAGGGCGTCGAGCAGTTCGCCGAGGCCGGTGACATGGAGGGCATGGTGCCCGGTGGCGGGATCGGGACTGACGGCCCACACGACGGTGTCGGCTTCGGGCAGCCGGGCGAGCGGAAACGGGCCGGTGAGGTCGATGAGCAGCGGTACGATCCCGTCTGCCGCCATGGCCGCCGCCCGAGCCGGGGAGCGCGTGGTGGCCCAGACCCGATCACCACGGGCGAGCCATTCCCGGGCGACGCGTGATCCGAGATAGCCGTGGCCGACGACGACTCGGCGGCGCCCGGCCTTCGGGGTCGAAGCGTTCATCCGTCGAGTGCTCCGGGAGCCGCGGAGGCGTCGCGGCCCGACTCCAGCCACGCGGTGAGGATGATCTGCGCGGCGATCGCGTCGCTCCGTTCACGGCGCCGCCCCCGGGTGAGGCCCGAGCGTGCCAGCAGGCCTGCCGCCTCGCGCGAGGTATAGCGCTCGTCCTGGAACGCCACCGGCAGGCCGGTCGTCGTCCGCAGCCAGGTGGCGAACCGCTCCGCCGCCACCGACATCCTGCTGGCATTGCCGTCGGCGTGGATCGGCAAGCCGACCACGAACCCCACGAGGTCCTCCTCACGGGCGAGGTGGCGGTAGTAGTCGGCTTCGGCGGCGGCATCCGCGCCTGCTTCGTGGACCTCGTGGGGGCTGGCGATGATCCGGGCGGCATCGCAGACCGCGATCCCCACGCGGCGCTGGCCATAGTCGATCCCTGCCAGACGCCCGGCGCTCGGCAGGCGATCCCCTCCTGCGGTCATCGCGACACCGGCTCCGGGGCCGTCCCATCCGTCGCCTCGAAGCGGCCGGTCGTGAGGAACGACACCGTCGCCCGCTGGACGGTCGGATGGCGCATCATCAGGGCGTGGTGCACGGGCACGAGGAGGAAGTCGTCGGCACCTTCGAGCCGTGTCTCGGCGACGCGGACCACGGCATCGTCGTCTCCCTCGAGCAGGGCGCTGAATCCCGACTCGTCGCCGCGGCCACCGGCCACGATCCCGAACGGGCAGGTCGGGACGGCGAGCTCGGGAGCGATCCGTTCCCAGTCGACGACCAGTTCCCTAGCGGCACCTTCGGCGAGTGCGGGAAGTCCCCAGACGCGCGATGCCAGCCGCGCCAGTTCCGACCCCTGGTTGGGAGCCCCGAGCATCACGATCCGCCGGACGCGGGCAAGTTCGGCCGGCGGCGCCGAGTGCATCCAGCGGCGGACGACGAGGTTTCCCAGACTGTGGGCGACGAAACTCACGCCCTCGCCCGCCGGAAGGGCCGCGACGACACTGGCCAGCGCCGCACCATGGTCGGCCAAACCGGCACGCGGGCTGGCGTAGCCGAAGGTCACGACGGTGTCGGTCACGTGGCGGCGGAGGTGCTCGACGAGGGGGGTCATGCTCGAACGCCCCTCGCCGAGGCCATGGAGAACGATCACCGTCGGGCCGGTGTGCGGTGGGATCAGGCCGGTGGCGACGAGGTCGGCGAACCGCTCGTCGCACGCCGCCCGCGGGCCGGCGATGACGACCCGGTCGCGGGGATCGAGAAGGCGGCAATCGTCGGTCCCGGGGCGGCGCTGGATTCGCCATTCATGGGCGATCCGTTCATCGGACCAGGCCAGCGCTTCGGCAGCGCGGCGGACCCCCTCGGTCCAGGCAGCCTGCCGCGACCGGGCGTCGACGGACACCTGGGTATCGGGAGTCGCGCCGTCGATCGCGGAGGCGGCCGGCTGGGCGGCGGCAAGGCCCGGTGGCAGGACGACCAGCAGAGCGAACGCCCGCAGGAGGGCACGGCTACGGCCCGGCGGCGGATGTCCAGCGTCGCTGTCTGGCCATCCGCGGACACGGTGATCGCCCGCTGGATGCGGCCGCCGGCGCCCCGGAAACCCCGCGGCGTTGACTGCGGTCGCCCGAGCGAGCCAAGCCCATGGATGCCTTCGTCCACGGACAGTCAGAGGTAGTCGCGCCACCCGCGTTTCTCCAGTTCCGTCACCACGCGGCGGACCGATTCCTCGTGGGCTCGGTCGGCGACGAGCGTGGCGTCCGGAGTGTGTACCACCAGCATATCCTTCAACCCCATCGTGACGACGAGATGGTCACCGTCGGCGTGGACGATCGTCCGCACCGAGTCGATGCCGAGGTGGCGGCCGACGACGGTGTTGCCCTCGCTGTCGGTGCCCCGCTGGCGGGCCACCGCCGACCAGCCGCCGAGGTCGTCCCAACCGAATGGCGCCTCGATGACGACGACGTCGCGGGCGTGCTCGAGAACCGCGTAGTCGATCGAGATCCCGTGGATCGCGGCGAACTCCCGGGCGAAGACGGCGTCGCGGTCGGGGCGATCCCAGGCTGCCACGACCCGCTGCAGCCGCTCCATGCACTCCGGCTGGCGTGCGAGGAGCGCTTCGATGATCGTCCGCGCCTTCCACACGAAGATCCCGGCGTTCCACAGGTAGGTGCCGGCGGCGAGGTACTCCCTGGCCACTGCCGCCGGCGGCTTCTCCTTGAAGTGGGCGACACGGTTCACCACGGCGGGCCCGGCGTCGGCCAGTTTTTCCCCCTGTTGGATGTAGCCGAAGACCTCGGCCGGGTAGGTCGGCTTGATGCCGAACGTGACCAACCGGGCCGGTTGGGCGTCGACGAGAGCGGCTGCCTGTCGGATCGCGCCCCGAAAGGACTCGGCGGGGCTGATGACATGGTCGGAGGGCATCACCGCGAGCGTCGCCTCGGGGTCGTGACGCGACACGAGCAGGGCCGCAAGCGCGATGCAGGGGGCGGTGTCGCGCTTGCACGGCTCCCCCACCAACGCCGATGCCGGCACGTCGGGAAGCTGCTCCCGCACGGTGGGCAGGAGGCGCTCGGCGGTGACGACGAGCACCTGCTCGGGTGCGACCAAACCCGACAGCCGATCGACGGTCGCCTGCAGCAGCGTCCGCTCGCCGGCCAGGCGCAACAGCTGCTTGGGAAGCGCCGCCCGACTGGCGGGCCAGAACCGCGTACCTGATCCACCCGCCATGATCACCACGTGGAGCATCACCGACCTCCGTGAGGAAACATGCGTCCGTCTTCATCGCCCCGTGGCGCCGGCCTCGTCCGACCCTGGCCGAGAGGAACTGTCACTGGCCCCCCGGGCGGCCCGCGGAGTGCCGCGGATGAAGGCAGATTCGCTGATCCGCGTTCCCGGGGGCAAGGCCAGAGTGACGTCGTCGGCGTCGAGGATCGTGGCGGCGTCGAGTTCGACGACCACCCCCTCGTCGACAGTCACTCCCGCTGCGGCCAGAATCGCCCGGTCGCGGGCGATGAGCGCCTCGCGCACGTGCTCCGGCGTGTCGGCCGCCGCACCGCTGGGATTCTTGAGCGGGGCGAATGCCTCTTCTGGCTCGACCTCGACGACGCACACGCGTCTCGCCAGGGGGAGGATGTCGAAGATGAAGCGTTCGAACTTCACGGCGTTGGGCGCGCGTGGGGCATGGTGGTGGCCGTCGGCGTCGACGAACGGGACCGCCTTGCGCGCCGCGTGGAGCGGGAGGGCGTCGCCGCGCGTCGCGCAGCGGGCGAGGAACTCGAGTGCGAAGGCATGCACGGCGATGCTGCCGGCGTGGAAGCGGAGCCGGCCGTCGGCCAGCCGCTCGGCGGCGGCGGTGGCGGGCAGATCACTGTATTCGACGACCCGGGTCACGCCGCCGGACGTGGCGATCACCCCGACGCGCTCGGCTGGCTCTCGCTTGCGGATCACCTGGAGCGTGAACTCGGCAGCGGCATCGAGGTGGGCGCCGAGGAAATCGGGATCGAGGGGCAGTGCCAGCGGGTTGTCGACCTGGAAACTCGCGACGGTCTCGACCCCGCGGCGGCGGAACCACTCGAGCCCCCCGACGTCCGCCAGCGCCGAGAGCATGCCGCCGTGGCCATCGGGGGCGAGGGCGACGCGGTCCGGTGCGGCGAGGAGGATGTTGCCATCGGCGGCGTCGAAGGCCGGCAGGTCCTGTTGACGGAACAGGAACACGTCGTCCGGGTCGAGCCCGCACAACTGCCGCGATACCAGGAATCGCCGTGTCTCGTCGTCGGTGGCGGCACTGGTCATGATCGCCAGGGGGACTCCGCGTCCGTAGCGGCGGCGGATCGCCGCGAGTCGGCCGAGAAGCACGTCGAACAACGTGGCCTGCGACAGCGGCCCCACGGCACACAGCCCCTTCGGCCCGGTGCACCCCAAGCGTGTGCCCTGTCCACCGGCGACGAGAATCGCCCCGACCACGCCGGCCGCGAGCGCTTCCCTGCCGCGCGCGGCGACGGCCGGATCCGCACCGCGGAGGGGCAGACAGGGGGGGGACTCGGCGCTCGCCAGATCGAACGACGTGTCCTCGGCAGGGGGGGCGAGTTGTCCGCGCCGGACACGCCGGGTGAGATCGGCGACGAGCCCCCAATCGATGGCCGTCACCTGCGCGAGCAGTCGCTCCCGAGCAGCCGCGTCGAGCCGCTCCCAATGGGCGAGGACTCCGAGTTGATCGGCGGCGCGCAGCGCTGCCAGCAGCGCGGGAGAGGGCTCGTCGAGCCGGTGGCCAACGGAATCCATCGTCTACCCTCCTCCCCGGACCCAGCGGTACAGCAGCCACGCCAGCAGGGGAAACCCGACGAAGATCACCGTGTAGGTGAACAGCGTCGTCCACAGTCGTTGCGGCCAGCGGGCCATGGACGCCGATGCCTCAGGGATCCGGTGTGACGGGGGCCGCGGCGGATCGTCCGGAGGAGGGCAGCGGTCCGTCGACCGTGAACGAGACGACGACCTCCACCGGGTCGTCGGCCGGATCCTCGAGGCGGCACTCGATCCGGGTGCCCCAGGGGAGCGTTTCGACCGCATCGGCCTCCGCTTCCGTCGCTGCTTCGACGGCGGCGATCGTGATCAGCGGGCTCACGGAGAAGGGCGGGCAGAACGCGACATGGGTCGGTGCCGAGCGCTCCCCCGGCGGGACGACGACGACCACCGTCCCCTCGATGTGGTCGGTCATCGAGTCCGCTCGATGGAAACGCACCAGCCGTTGGGAGAGGGCTCCACCGGAGGCCCCGGCGGGGGGCAGCGTGGGCCCACCACCGACAGCGCGCGCCCCGCGTGGCTCCTGCGTTGCACGATGGCGTGCTTCGGGCTCGGCGATGGTCCTGGCCACGGCGCGGCGGCGCGGCACCCGCACCAGCGCCGCCGTCATCGCGGCCCCTGCCGTCGCCACCGCTGGCCACGCCGTCCCCCGCCACGGCCAAGGAGGCGTGAGTGCTACCACCGCGCAGCACAGGGCGATCCGTGCGGCGCGCGGTTGCCACGCCATCCCCGGCGCCCTCTCTCCGGATCGCCCTGCGGCTGCCCGGGCGATCAGGTCGGCGGCAACCACGAATCCGACGCCGGTCAGCGCCACCGCGAGCAATCCGACGGGGCGCCCACCCCCCGGGATGCCTCCCGCCAACCGGCGGACGACGAGCACTGCGGCGCATGCGACAGGCAGCACCCCGGCCAGCGCGAGGGCGCCGGTGGCGAGCGCGGCACTGACGTCGTCAGCACCGGCCGACCGATGGGAGATTCGCCGGAACCCGATCGAGTCAGTCACGGCGGCGGGCATCCCTCGGCTGTGATCACTCGATTCGTTCCGGCCCCTTCGTCACCGCGCCGGAGCGGCAGTCGCACCGGATCGGGCCGCCTGCGCCAGCGCCGTGGCACGATCGGTCTTCTCCCAGCTGAAGCCGTCGCGTCCGAAGTGGCCACCGGCGGCGGTCTTGCGGTAGATCGGCCGCCGCAGGTCGAGGTAATCGATGATCCCCCGGGGCGTGAGCGGGAAGAACTCGCGGACCACCGCACACAGTCGCTCGTCGGCGATCGCCCCGGTGCCCTCGGTGTCGACGTGCACGCTGACCGGATCGCTCACGCCGATCGCGTAGGCCAGCTGCACCTCACAGCGCTCGGCGAGGCCGGCGGCGACGATGTTCTTGGCGACGTGCCGCGCCATGTAGGCGGCACTGCGGTCGACCTTGGTCGGATCCTTGCCGGAAAACGCGCCGCCGCCGTGCCGTCCCCATCCACCGTAGGTATCGACGATGATCTTCCGGCCCGTGAGGCCGCAGTCACCGTGCGGACCGCCGACCACGAACCGACCGGTGGGGTTGATGTGGTAGGTGATCGACGACGTGTCGAGGTCCCGCGGGAGAAGCGGCTTGACGATCTTCTCGATGATGAACGTGCGGATCTCGTCATTGGTGACGTGGGGAGCGTGCTGCGTGGAGACGACGATCGTGTCGATCCGCACCGGCTTGTCGCCGTCGTACTCCACGGTCACCTGGCTCTTCGAATCGGGCCGCAGCCAGTCGACCTCGTTCTCCTGCCGGGCTTCGGTCAGCCGGTTGAGGATCCGGTGGGAGAGCGCGATCGGCAGGGGCATCAGCTCCGGGGTCTCGTTGCAGGCGTAGCCGAACATCAGACCCTGGTCGCCGGCGCCGATGTCCTTGCCCTTCGCCTCGTCCTCGTTGACGCCCATCGCGATGTCGCCCGACTGCTTGCCGACGGCGACGAGCACGGAGCAGGTGTCGGCGGCGATCCCCATCTCGTCGTCGGTGTAGCCGACGTCACGGATCACGTCGCGGACGACCTTCTGGTAGTCGATCGTGCCGCGGGAGGTGATCTCGCCGGCGATCACCGCCAGACCGGTGGTCACCATCGTTTCGCAGGCCACGCGGCTGCGCGGATCCTGGGCCAGGTAGGCGTCGAGGACCCCGTCGGAAATCTGGTCCGCCAGCTTGTCCGGATGACCCATGCTGACCGACTCGCTGGTGAACAGGTACTTCCCTCGTGACACGTCCGGTTCCTCGTCGTGATGGTGGATTCGCAGTGCGGTGGGCCGACCCCGCGGGCCAGATTATGGACGGTTTTCCGGGGAGCGGCAACGGCCGCCCCCCGCGCCGCCGGCGGCGAGGTTTTCGAGGACGAGCGCGGCGGTGACGGCCGTCGCGCCACGATGTGCCGCGACCGTCGCCCGGGCCTCGGCGCCGCGGGCGGCGGCCCACGAAGGATCGTCGAGGCAACGGCCCACGAACTCGGTCAGCGCGTTCCCGTCGCCGACCACCGTCGCGGCGTCGGCGGCCACCAGCGCCGCCACTTCGGTGGCGAAGTTGCGCGTGTGGGGACCGAAGCAGACGGCTGCCCCGTAGGCCGCCGGCTCGAGCATGTTCTGCCCGCCACGGTGACCGTCGAGGCTGCCGCCGACGAACGCCACGGTGGCCGTACCCCACCACCAGGCCAACTCACCGGTCGTGTCGACGAGCAGGACCCGGGTGGGGGGGGTGGTGTGACCCGCGTCGAGGCGGCTGCGCCGCTGCCAGGGGACGCCGGCGCGATCGAGCAGCGCGGCGATCGCCGGCGCCCGTTCGACGTGCCGCGGGACGATCACGAGGCGCAGCCGAGGATGCCGGGGCGCCAGCGTGCGGTAGGTGGCCAGCGCCAGTTCCTCCTCCGGATGCTGCGTGCTTCCGGCGAGGAACACGACGTCGTCGGGCGTGAAGCCGGCGAGCGATCGCAGCCGGTGGATGTCGGGATGGTCACGGTCACCGCGGACGCCGTCGTACTTCAGTGAACCGGCGACGACGACCCGCCCCGCCCCGAGCGCCGCGAACCGCGCCCCGTCGTCGGCGGACCGGGCCACCACGACCGCCACCCGGGAGAGCATCCGCCGAACGACCGGTGCGATCCGACCGTAGCCGGCGGCACTTCGCGGGCTCATCCGGGCGTTGGCGACGACGACCGGGATGCCACGGCGCCAGGCCCGCGCGAGAAGATTCGGCCACAGTTCCAGTTCGCCGAGGACGATCAACGCGGGGGCGGAGCGGTCGATGACCCGCTCCACCGCCCAGGAGAAGTCGAGCGGGCAGGGGAAGACACGGTCCGTGCCGAAACGCTTCCGGGCGACCTCCAGCCCGGTCGTCGTCGAACTGGAGACGACGCAATCGACGGGGCACCCGGCGGCCTCGGCCTGTCGCCCGATCTCGGCAGCGAGCGCGGCGAGCAGTTGCACCTCGCCGACACTGACGCCGTGGAGCCAGATCCGCGGCCGCCCGGCCGGATCGGGGAGCGGTGCGATCGCGCCGGTGAACCGCACCCACGGGGCGGCGACGGGGCGCGCTCCCGAGAGCCTCCGCCACGCCACCCAGGGAAGGATGAGCAGCGCGACCAGCAGATAGACGACATCGAGCAGCATGCCGGAACGATCACGGGCGTGTGGCAGCGGCCGGAACGGCGCCGTCACCCGGCCGCCACGCCGCTCGACTTGGCGCAGCAGTTCTTGAACTTCTTTCCGCTGCCGCACGGGCAGGGGTCGTTGCGCCCCACCTTGGCGGCGAGGTTGCGGATCGGCTCGAGCCGGGCCGGCTCGCCGCCTGCGTCGGTGGGCGCCGGGGCCCCCGCCGGCAGCGACGGTGCGGGCTCGACCGGGGCGGTCGGCCGGGCGGCCTCGGCATGGATCGCCGCGGTCTCCTGGAACGCGCTGCGGACGTCGTCGTCATCCACCTGCTCGATCCGGTAGACGAGGTCGGTGACCCGCTCGTCGATGCCGTTCCACATCAACTCGAAGATCCGCATCCCTTCGCGCTTGTACTCGACCTTCGGATCGACCTGGGCATAGCCCCGGAGTCCGACGCTGCTGCGGAGGTGGTCCATCGCCAGGAGGTGGTCCTTCCAGGCGTTGTCGAGCGTTTGCAGGACGACGGCCCGCTCCATCCGCTTCATCTCGTCGCGCCCGTCGTCGCCGCGGCCGTGGCGCCTGGCGCTGGCGGAGAAGACCTCGCCGACGACCGTGTCGGGGTCACCCGAGCCGAGGCGCTGCTCGTCGAGATCGCCGCCGAACCGATCGCGGGCCCAGGCGACGAATCCGGCCAGGTCGATGCGGCGGACGCCGTCGGGCTGGCGCTGTGAGAAATGACCGAGCGCTCCGAGCACCGGATACTCGATCTCGCGCCGGTCGTAGACTTCGCGCGCCTTGGCCCGGACCTTCCGCCGGAACGCCTCGGGATCACCCCCCGTGCGCTGCAGGTCGGCGATCTCCTCGGGGGTGAGTTGGATCCCGAAGCGCCACTCGGTCCAGCCGCAGGCGCTGCGGACCCCGAAGTCATCGGCGAGGAACCTCGCGCCCTCGGCGAGATCGATCGCCCGGATCGCGGCCGCCGTGCGCTCCTGGAGCATGTCGGTGACGCCGTCACGGCCGATCCTGCGCAGCTCGCGGTCGTTGACGCCGAGCTTCCAACGGGTGTTGACGAACGCCGCCAACGCCGCCCAGTTCCACTCCGTCTCGTCCTCGCCGTCGGGCAGGTTTTCCTCGACCGCCTCGGCGATCTGCACCTCCGATTGGCGGACCGCGTCTTCGCTCGCGACCCGCTCCGCCTCGGCGGGCGACAGTCCGCGGAAGTCGGCGGCGTCGAGTTCGCAGCCCAATTGCGAGGCCGCCCACGCGGCGAAGCTCTGCGAGCCGTAGTCCTTGTCGAGGAGGGTGCCGATGTTGGTGTCGATCTGGCGCCCGACCATCTCGCGGATCAAATCCCGGCAGTCGGCGTCCTCGAGGATCCGCTGGCGGAACCCGTAGACCCGCTTCCGCTGCTCGTCCATCACCTCGTCGTACTCGAGGAGGTTCTTGCGGACGTCGAAATTGCGCTCCTCGACCTTCTTCTGTGCCGCCTCGACCCGGCGGGTCACCATCCGGCTCTCGATCGCCTCGCCATCCTGCATCCCGAGGCGGGTGAGGACGTTCTTCACCCACTCACCGGCGAAGATCCGCATCAGGTCGTCTTCGAGCGACAGGAAGAACCGGCTCGAGCCGGGATCCCCCTGCCGGCCGCAGCGGCCGCGGAGCTGGAGATCGATGCGCCGCGCCTCGTGGCGCTCGGTGCCGATGATCTGCAGCCCTCCCATCGACCGCACCAGTTCCCCCTCGGCCTTCATGTTCTCGGCCTGGGAGATCTCGGAGACCAGCGCGTCCCACTCGTGCTTCGGGACATCGAGCCGCGTCGGGTAGCGATCCTGGAGCTTCGCCCAGGCGAGCGTTTCCGGGTTGCCGCCGAGGATGATGTCGGTGCCGCGTCCGGCCATGTTGGTGGCGATCGTCACCGCGCCGAGGCGCCCCGCCTGGGCGATGATCTCCGCCTCGCGCTTGTGGTGCTTGGCGTTGAGCACCTGGTGGTCGATGCCGCGCTTCTCGAGCAGTGCCGAGAGCCGCTCGCTCTTCTCGATCGACACCGTTCCGACGAGCACCGGGCAGCCGCGTCGCTGCAGCTCACGGATCTTGCCCCGGGGCAGGGTTTCGACGTCGCCGCCGCGCCGCTCCCCCTCCGGCTTCAGTTCGAGGCGGATCTCGCGATCGTCCTCGCCGACGATCCGGCCCATGTGGAAGCTGCCGTCGGCGAGGAGGACCGAATCCCAGCGGTGGATCCGCTCGACCTCGTCGGCCACCGCGATCCACTTCTCGCGTTCGGTGCGGTAGATGACGTCCGGATGGTTGATCCGCTTGAGGCCGCGGTTGGGGGGGATGGCGATGACGTCGAGCTTGTAGATCTTCCAGAATTCGCTCGCCTCGGTCATGGCGGTGCCGGTCATGCCGCCGACCTTGTCGTAGAGCTTGAAGAAGTTCTGCAGGGTGACCGTCGCCAGGGTCTGCGACTCCTCCTTGATCCGCACCCCTTCCTTCGCCTCGACGGCCTGGTGCAGCCCGTCGGACCACTGCCGGCCCGGCATCAGGCGGCCGGTGAACTCGTCGACGATCACCACCTCGCCGTTCTGGACGACGTAGTTCACGTCGCGCTTGTAGAGGTGATGGGCCTTGAGGGCATTGTCGATGAGGTGCGGCCACTCCATGTTGCCGGCCGTGTAGAAGCTCTCGACGTCGGCCAGCCGTTCCGCGCGGCGCACCCCCTCCTCGGTGAGGGCGACGGTGTGCTCCTTCTCCTTGACCTCGAAATGGGCCTCCGCCTGGAGCTGCCGAGCGATCTGGTCGGCTCGCGCGTATTTCCGCACGTCGTCATGGGCCGGACCCGAGATGATCAGCGGCGTCCGCGCCTCGTCGACGAGGATGTTGTCGACCTCGTCGATGATCGCGTAGTGGAGCGGACCCTGGCTCTGCTGGACGTGCGCGGGAAAGCGGTCATCGCCGCGTCTGGCGAGGCGCATGTTGTCGCGCAGGTAGTCGAAGCCGAACTCGTTGTTGGTCCCGTAGGTAATGTCGCAGGCGTAGGACTTCTGCCGTTCGTCGGTCTCCATCCGCGACTGGATCGCGCCCACGGTGAGGCCGAGACCGATGTACAGCGGCCCCATCCACTCCATGTCGCGGCGCGCGAGGTAGTCGTTGACCGTGACGACGTGGACTCCCTTGCCCTCCAGGGCGTTGAGGTAGGCCGGGAGCGTGGCGACGAGCGTCTTCCCCTCGCCGGTGATCATTTCGGCGATCGCCCCCGAGTGGAGCACCATCCCGCCGATCAGCTGCACGTCGTAGTGCCGCATCCCGAGGAACCGCCGGCCCCCCTCCCGGCAGACGGCGAACGCCTCGACGAGCAGGTCGTCGAGCGTCTCCCCGGCGGCGAGCCGGCGGCGGAACTCCACGGTCTGGGCGCGGAGCTCGGCGTCGTTCATCGCCTGGTACTTCGGCTCCAGCGAGTTGATCGCCTCGATCTTGGGCTCCAGCCGGCGCAGGTAGCGCGCGTTCGACGAGCCGAACAGTCCGGTCAGCAGCCGTTCGACACGGTGCTCGACCGCGGAGCCCGCGTTGCCGACCGTCTCCCAGAGGCGTTCGAGGAATTCCATGACGGGATCAACGGGTCCGCGGGGGCGAAAACGGGCCGGGTGGTCCCGACGCTGACGTGGCCGGTCTCCGCCGCCTGCCGGCGCCGGGTTCTGGAGACCGTCGGGGACGATCGAGGGGCGGGCAGCCGGATGGCAGGAAGGCAGGTTTTCCCGATCCAGCGGCACTGTGGGGAATTGTCACGGTTTCGGCCGCGGCTGGTCAAGGCGATCCTCGCCCGGTCTGCCGCGCGACCCGATCGAGTAGCATGCGGTCGCATTCCGCCGCTCCGCTCATCGGCCGCTGGCCGACTTGCTCCCCATGATGGCCACGCCCTCCTCCCGGTCTGGCCGAGCCACACCACGGCCCCGTGCGGTTGGCCGCGACATTGGCGGGCAGTTGCTGTTTCTCGGAACCGGGACGAGCGTGGGCGTCCCCGTCGTCGGTTGCGGTTGCCCCACCTGCACCAGCCCCGATCCCCGCGACCGGCGGTTCCGCACGAGCGTGGCGCTGGGCCTCCCCGCCGGCACGCTCCTGATCGACACCACGCCTGATCTCCGCCAGCAACTGCTGAACGCCGGGCTGACGACGATCGACGCGATTCTCTACACGCACGACCACGTCGATCACGTCTACGGACTCGACGACGTCCGCCCGATCTGCTTCCACTCCGGCCGCTCGGTGCCGGTGTACTGCGAACCGCGGGTCGAGGCCCGGATCCGGCTCGCCTTCGACTACGCTTTCGCGGCGATCCCCGCTCCCGGGGGCGGCGTTCCGAAGCTCGCCCTCGAGTCGATCTCGACCGAACCGTTCACGGTGCTGGGAGCCCGCGTCGTGCCGCTCCGCCTCCGCCACGGACCGTTCGACGTCCTCGGTTTCCGGTTCGGCGACGTCGCCTACTGCACCGATACCAACGACATCCCGGCGGCGACGCGGCCGCTCCTGGCCGGCCTCGACGTCCTCGTCCTCGACTGCCTCCGGCCGACGCGGCACCCGACCCATTTCTCGCTCGCCGAGGCGATCGACACGGCCCGGTCGATCGGGGCCCGGCGGACGTTGCTGGTGCACCTGTCCCACGAGCTCGGCCACGCCGAGGTGTCGGCACGGCTCCCGCCGGGGATCGAGCTGGCCCACGACGGGCTGACGGTGCCGCTGACCGGGCTGGAGCGGGGTTGAGGCCACCCGGCCTATCGCCCCCCGCGGCGCAGCCGCAGGGCGTTGGCGATCACCGACAGCGAGCTGATGCTCATCGCCGCCGCCGCGAGCATCGGGCTGGTGACGTGCCCGAGCAGCGGGTAGAGGAGGCCGGCGGCGACGGGCAGGGCGACGAGGTTGTAGACGGTCGCGAGGACGAGGTTCTGCCGCACGTTGGCCATCGTCGCGTCGGCCAGCGCGACCGCGCGGGGCACTGCCGCCAGCCCGCCGGAGAGGAGCGTGATGTCGGCGCTCTCGATCGCCACGTCGGCGCCTTCCCCCATGGCCAGGCCGACGTCGGCGGCGGCCAGCGCGACCGCGTCGTTGATCCCGTCGCCGACGAAGGCCACCCGATGCCCCTGCCGGCGCAGGGCGGTCACCCGGTCCGCCTTGTCCTCGGGCGACAGTCCGCCGGCGACACGCTCGATCCCCACCAGACGGGCGAGATGCTCGGCGGCCGCGGGGCGGTCGCCGGAGAGCAGCTCGATCCCCGCGCCGCGCCGCCGCAGGAAGCCGACGACGTCGGCGGCGTCGTCGCGGGGCGGATCGGTGATCGCGAAGGCACCGGCGAGATGGCCATCGACGGCAGCGAACACGAGCGTCTGCCCGGCGGCGGTGGCGTCCGCCACCCACGCGGCGGCCGGACCGGTTTGCAGCGGCGACAGTTCGATCCCGTCGTCACCGAGCAGGCCGGCGGTTCCCACCACCACGGCGTGGTCGCCGCACCGCCCCCGGATCCCGCGCCCGATCACGGCGGTCGCATCCGCCACCGGTGGGATCGGCTCCCCGGCGGCGGCGGCGGCGAACGCCTTGGCCAGCGGGTGCTCGCTCGCTTTCTCCACGGCCGCCACCATGCCCGGCAGGGAGTGCGCCGCGGGCACCCCCCCGGGCACCGCCAGCGAGCCGACGACACGCGGCGCCCCGGCGGTCAGGGTTCCGGTCTTGTCGAACGTGAACAGCGTCGTGGCGGCCAGGGACTCGAGGGCGGCGGGGCTGCGGACGAGGATCCCCTCGCGCGCCCCGCGGCCGATCGCGACGGTCATCGACAGCGGCGTCGCCAATCCGAGGCTGCAGGGGCAGGCGATCACCAGCACGCTGACCGCGGACACGAGGCCCAGGGCGAGCCGCGGTTCCGGGCCGAACGCGGCCCAGCCGAGAAACGTGGCCAGGGCGAGCCCGAGCACCGCCGGGGTGAACACCGCCGCGGCCCGGTCGGCAAGGGCCTCGATCGGCGCCCGCCGCGATTGTGCCTCGCGCACGAGCCTGGCGATCCGTGCCACCAGTGCCCCGGCGGCCGCGGTGTCGGCGCGGATCACCAGCGCTGCCGGACCGTTGATCGCACCGCCGAGGAGTTTGTCGCCGGGCCCGCGCGCCACCGGCAGCGGCTCGCCGGTGAGGAGCGACTCGTCGCAGGTCGTCGTGCCCTCCAGCAGCGTGGCATCGGTGGGAATCCGCCCGCCGGGGCGCACGCGGAGGAGGTCGCCCGGCCGTACCTGGCCGAGCGGCACCGTCTCGCCGCCGGGATGGCGCTCCGCGGTCGGTGGGGCGAGGTCGAGAAGCGCGCGGAGCGCGGCCCCGGTGCCGCGCCTTGCACGCGACTCGAGCGCCTGGCCCGCGAGCACGAGGACGACGATCATCCCTGCCGATTCGAAGAACGTTTCGACGCTGCCGTCGTGGCGGCGGAATGCGGGCGGAAACAGCCCCGGGGCGACGGTGGCGACGACGCTGGCGACGAACGCCACAATGATCCCCAGACCGACCAGCGAGAACATCGTCGGCCGGCCGCGCCGGAAGCCGGCCCAGCCGCCGGCGAGGATCGGCCAGCCACCCCACAGGACCAGCGGTGCGGCGAGCAGCAGTTGGAGGACGTTGCCGGTCGTCCCCGCCAGCCAGCCGACGATGCCGTCGGTCATGCCGAGCGCGTGGCCGGCCATCCCCGTCATCGACACCGTCATCAACAGGGCGCCGAGCAGGGCACAGACGACCAGCCGGCGCCGGGCCCGGGCAGCGTCGTCCGCCGCCGTCGAGGCCTGACCGATCGGGACCAGCTCCATCCCGCACACCGGGCAGCTTCCGGAGGCCGACGCCGTGACGTCGGGATGCATCGGGCACTGCCAGCCGAGTTCACCGGCGCCGGGACGGGCGCAGCACGGGGGCAGCGGTGCGCCAGCTGCCACCGGCCCGGGGGGAGGAGCGTCGGGTTGGATCACCTCGAGCTTCATGCGGGGCTCACCGGATCGGGTTCCTGCGACGTCGCGACCAGGGCCGCCAACGTCCGCGCGGCGGCGCCGGAGTCGATCGCCCCGATGGCGATCCTGTAGCCTTCGGCGGGGGTCGCGCTCCGGCTGGCGGCCCACAGCAGGGCTCCGGCATTGACGGCCACCGTCTCGCGCGCCGGCCCCGGCACGCCGGCGAGGACGGCGGTGATCGCCGCGGCGCTGGCCGCGGGGCCATCGACGAGCAAGCTACCGAGATCCTCGGCGCCGCGGCGGGACACGCCGAAGTCTTCGGGCTCCCAACGGCACCGGCGCTGCTCCCCGCCGGCGATCTCGACGACATCCGTCGGCCCGAAGACGCTCACCTCGTCGCAGGCGTGCCCGGCCGGCAGCGTCCCCGACACGACCAGCACGCGCTGCATCCCGAGGTCGGCCGCGGCGTGGGCCAGCGGCTCGCGCAGCTCCGGTCGGCCCACCCCCACCACCTGGACGGTCGCCCCGGCGGGATTGCACAGCGGGCCGATCGCGTTGAACAGCGTCGGCCGACCCAGCGCCCTTCGCAGCGGGCCGACGAGGGCCATCACCGGGTGATACACCGGTGCCAGGCAGAAGCAGATGCCGGCGACGTCGAGGCACCGGGCAGCCACCGCAGGTCCGCAGCCGACGCGGACACCGAGTCGTTCGAGCACGTCGGCCGACCCGGTCGCGCTCGAAACCGCGCGGTTGCCGTGCTTCGCGACCGGCAGGCCGGCCGCTGCCGCGACCAGCGCGGCGGCCGTCGAGATGTTGAACGTCCCGGCGCCGTCGCCGCCGGTGCCACAGGTGTCGGCGACGACGGGGTGGCCGTGGCGCACCGCGACCATCCGTTCACGGACCGCCGCCGCGATACCGGCGATCGCGCCGGCGTCGGGGGTCCGGTCAGCCATCGACGACAGCCAGCGGCCGAAGGTGTCGAGGTCGGCGCGCCGGTCGAAGACGGCGGCGACGAGATCGTGGACCTCCTGCCGCGACGGCGTCAGGCCCGCGGAAAGGCGTTCCAGGGCCACGGCGCCGGGATCTCCCGCCGCGCTCATGGGGTGAGCCTCCGCAGGCCTTCGGGAACGATCGACCGTCGGTTTCGCATACGATGTCTCGGCCCCGGAGGGCATCGTCCACGGACCACTCGGTCGGCCGGTCGCCGCGGTCCGTCAGCCTACACCGGCCATCGTCCCCTGGAGCGAGTTGAGCCGTGGCCCGCAAGGTGATTCTCGACATCGACCCCGGGATCGACGACGCCCTCGCCCTGACGCTGGCGCTGTTCGACCCACGGTTGGAGGTGCTCGCGGTGACCGCCACGGCAGGGTGCGTCGGTCACGAGCAGGCGACGGCCAATCTCCAGGCTCTCGTCAATTTCCTCGATCCCCCTCGGCTGCCGCGCCTCGGCAGTGCCCCGGCCGACGTCGAACTCTCCCCCTGGCCCTACCGTCTCGACGGCAGCGACGGCCTCGGCGGGATCGACCTGCCCCAGGTGTCGCTCCACGGCAGCCATGTGGCCGAGAAAGTCATCACCGAAACGGTCCGGGCCCATCCCCGGCAGGTGACGCTCGTCGCCCTCGGCCCGTTGACCAATCTCGCCCGGTCGTTCCGCCGGGATCCGACGCTCGTCGAGCTGCTCCAGGAGGTGGTGGTCTGTGGCGGCACGCTCCGCGGCGCCGGCGATGCGACAGCCGTCGCCGACACCAATTTCGCCGCCGACCCCCTCTCCGCCCGCGCGGTGATCCGCGAACCGGTGGCCAAGGTTCTGGTGCCGCTGGAGACGATCGGGCAGGTGGCACTGGGGTTCGACCTGCTCGACCAGCTCCCCGACGAGAGCTCGCGGGGCGGCGAGCTGGTCCGGCGGATGCTGCCGCACGCCTACCGGGCCCAGCGGCAGGTGCTCGGCAGCGAGGGGATCACGCTCCCCGGCACGGTCGCCCTGGCGTCGGTCGTCCATCCCGCGTTGTTCGAGCGGACGGCGGTCGTCGCCGACGTCGAGACCAGCGGCGAATTGACCGCCGGGATGCTCGTCATCGATCGCCGCCAGGCCCGCACCGGCAGCCCCACCGCCGACATCGTCTCGGGATGCGATGCCGCCGGGGTCGTCGATTTCCTGATCCGCGGTCTCCAGGCGGCCGCCGCGGCGACCTGAGCGGGGCGGTCACCGCGGCTCGTATTGGTCGCGGCTGGCGACGCGGAGGCGCAGCGCCACACGGCCGCGGTCGCGGAAGACGACCAGATCGACCTCGCGATCGGTCGGCGTGGTGCTCACCAGGCTGACCAGATGATCGTCATCCTCGACCGACAGTCCGCTGAACTCGAGGATCACGTCGTCGGCCAGCAGGCCGGCCAGGTCGGCCGGCGACCCGGGGGTGACGCCGGTGACACGTGCCCCCACCGGCCGCACCATGCCGAGGCGCTCCGCCGTCTGACGGTTGAACGAGTTGTCGAGGGCGACGCCGAGGTAGCCGCGCGCCACCTTGCCGTTCTCGACCAGTTGGCGGGCGACGAACTCGACCATCGCGACCGGGATCGCGAACCCGATCCCCTCGCTGCCGCCGGAGTTGCTGGCGATCGCGGTGTTGAGGCCGACGACCTCGCCGCGGAGATTGACCAGCGGCCCGCCGCTGTTGCCCGGATTGATCGCGGCGTCGGTCTGGATGAAGTCCTGGAACCGGACGCGCTCGTCGCCGAGCTCGAGATCGCGGCGCCCCTTCGCCGACACGATCCCCATCGTCACCGAGTGCGACAGCCCGAACGGGCTGCCGATCGCCAGCACGGTGTCGCCGATCTCGACCGTGTCTCCCGCCGCCAGCCGCGCCGTCTCGAGCTCGGTGCCGGCGATCTCGAGGACCGCGATGTCGGTGCCGGCATCGGACCAGAGACGCCGCGGCGAAAGTTCACGGCCGTCGTCGAGGCGGATAATGATGTTGTCGAGCTCCGCCCGGTTGACGACGTGGCGGTTGGTGATCACGACCGTCCGTCCGGCAATCGACGTGATCACTCCCGAGCCGGCCTCCTCCTCGCTCGCCTTGCCCGCCCGCGGACGGAGCGCGGGCTTGCGGGCGTCGATGTGGACGACCGTCGGCCGGAGGAGGAGGGTGAGACGGCGGAGCTGAGCCCCCTGCCGCTCGAGGTACTCGGCCTCCCGGGCCACCTGCCCGTAGAGCCGTTCGCGCTCGGCAGCCGAAAGCCGCGCGGGGCGGACCGGATCGACACGCGGGACGCCCGTGCCGCCGACCGCATCCGGAATCACCGGGGGCTCGTCGGCGACCGACGTCCTCACCGTCGCGGCGACGGCGATGGCCAGCACCACGACGGAGCGGTGGCGAAGCGAAGCCAGAGGCCTGCAGGCGGACATGACCGGCTCCGTGGGACTCGTCGTCGTGGGCCGGCCGAGCATACCCGACGGTCGGACCGCCGGGCGCCCGCTAGCCGACGTCGAGTTCGACGTCGCCGGCGAAGCTGTCTTCGGCCTCCTCGCGCGATGGCCGGAATCCGGTCCGCTCGCTGTCGCGCTGGCAGGCGATGCACATCGTCGCGTAGGGCAGGGCATGGAGACGGGCCATCGGGATCTTGCAGGAACAGACTTCGCAGAGCCCGTACTCGCCCGATTTCATCCGCTCCAGCGCGTTCTCGATGTGGGCCAATTCGCGGCTCTCCACCTCGGCGAGCTGCGAACTGATCTCGTCCTGGGCCGAATCGAGCGCGGCATCGATCATGTCGCCCGGCGACTCGCTGCGCAGCTCCTTGAGCAACGACAGGTCGCCTGCCAGAGCACTGCGCAGGGCATCCCGTCGGCGGACGAGGATCGTCCGCAGGTTCACGAGGGCGTCTTTGCGTGCCATGGTTCAGTCTCCTCGCCCGGACGGATGGTTTCCGGCACGGCGGGCCTTGCCCCGCGCGCCGGCGCCCTGGGTCGCACCGAATACTACGCCGCTCGCAGGCGGTGGTTCGGCGGCCGCGCGCTCCTCCGGCGTGATCTATCGAAAAACGCGCCGCCCTGGGGTGCGACACTTGGCGGCAGGCGGAAGATCTCCCCCAAAACCCGCCGTCTTGGGCCCCCTGGGGCGACCAGACGCCGCTCCAGCCGGCCGAGGAAGGGGCATCCTGGGGCGTTCCGGTCACCCGTGGCGGTCCGGGGCGCCGTCGGGCATCCGGCTCAGGCCCGCCACGACGGTGTCCCACGCCCCCTCGACATGTTCGCGCCGCGTGGTGGGGGAGCCGACCGCCAGCCGGATCGCCGTTCGCCCGGCGACCCGCGCCTGGCTCATCAGCACGCGGCCGGTGGCATTGATCCGCTCGAGGAGGTTCGCGGTGGCGGCGTCGCCGCCGGCCGCGGCGAAGCAGACCAGCGCCAGGCTCGGCGGGCAGAGGAGAACGAGCCGGTCGTCGGCTGCCACCCGTTCGGCGAACCATCCGGCCCAGCGGACATGATCGCGGATCCGCCCGCGCAGCGCTTCGGCTCCGGTGAGGCGGAGCGTGAGCCACAGCTTGAGCGCCCGGAAACGCCGCCCCAGGGGCACCTGCCAGTCGCTGTAGTCGATCACGGCGCCACTCTCGGTGGCCGCGTTCCGCAGATACTCCGGTTTCACCGACAAGGCGCGCACCACCGGAGCCCGGTCGGCGAGCCACAGGCAGTGGCAATCGAAGTTGACCTGCAGCCACTTGTGCGGATTGGTGCCCCAGCTGTCGATCGCGTCGGTTCCGGCGACGAGGTCGGCACGCCATTCGGGGCACAGTGCCGCCGTGCCCGCCCAGGCGGCGTCGACATGCACCCAGGCGCCGTGGCGCGCGGCCGCGGCGGCGATCGCCGACACCGGATCGATGCCCCCGCGCGCCGTCGTGCCGACGGTCGCCACGACGAGGCAGGGGCGGCAGCCGGCGGCGGCGTCGGCGGCCAGCGCGTCGCTCAGCGCGGCGGCGTCGAGCCCGCCGTCGGCAGCGACGGCGATCCGGCGCAAAGTCTCCCGGCCGAGGCCGGCGATGCCGAGCGCCTTTTCCACGCACGAGTGGGCGTCGGCGCTGGCATAGACCGTCAGCGGCGCCGGGGTGGCCGCCATGCCGGCGCCGTTGGTGAGCCCGGCGGTGGCGCGTTCCCGCGCCGCCAGCAGCGCCACCAGCACGCCGCTCGACGCGGAGTCGAGGATCACGCCGCCGCCGGGGCCGCGGCTGGTGAGCCGCGCCGGCAGGCCCAGCAGGTCTGCCAGCCAATCGAGGACGTGGGTCTCGAGCTCGGTGCAGGCCGGGGAGGTCGACCACAGCATCCCCTGGACGCCGAGCCCGGCGGCGAGCAGCTCGCCGAGGATCGACGGCGGAGCGGTGCTGGCCGGGAAGTAAGCGAAGAACCCGGGGTGCTGCCAGTGGGTCAGCGCCGGCAGGATCACCCGATCGAGATCGGCGAGGACCGCGGCGAGCGGCTCGGGCGTCTCGGGGGCCGCGGCGGGGAGCTGCCGGCGCACCGCCCCCGGTTCCACCGGCAGGCTCACCGGGCGGTCGGCCAGCGTCGCCCAGTAGTCGGCCAGCCAGTCGACCACCGCCCTCCCCTCGCGGCGGAACCGCTCCGGATCGAACGCTGCGTTCATGGGGCGGCCGCGCCGAAGCACCACACCGTGCCTTCCCCGTCGGCGACGACGAGGACCCCGTCGGCGACGGCCGGCGACGCGGTGAACGCCACGCCGGCGTCGAACTGCCAGCGTTCCTGCCCGCCGCCGGCATCGAGGGCCACGATCCGCCCGGCGGAATCGGCGGCGATCACGGCGCTGCCGCCGCCGGCGACGCGGACCACGACCGGCGAGCCGTCGACGCGACCGCGCATCGGGTGGCGCCAGCGGCGCGATCCGTCGGCGATCGCGAACGCCTCCAGCGCCCGGCCGCGCGTCCCGACCACGGCCAGGTCGCCGGCGATCGCGGCGCTGGAGCGGTAGGCCTGCGGGCTGCCGGTGGGATCGACCTGCCAGGCGACGCGTGCGGCGGCGACGTCGATGCCGAAGAACACGCCGCCTTCGCTGCCGAACAGGGCCCGGCCGGAGACGGCCGCGGGGGTCGTGCCGGTGGGGCCGTCGATCGCCACGGCCGAGGCCTCGGTGCCGGTGGCGACGTCGATGGCGTGGAGCTTGCCGTCGCAACCGGCCAGCAGCACGAATCCGTCGGCGACCGTGGGCGAGCAGCGGATCTGATCGCCGATCTGGTGGCGCCAGACTTCCGTACCGTCGGCGAGGCGGAGGCAGGCCAGCGTCGCGTCCTGCGAGCCGATCAGCACGCGCGGCCCGTCGTCGGCGGCGACGATCGTCGGGCCACCGGAGATCTCCCCCCCCGCCTCGAAACGCCAGCGCTCCGAGCCGTCGGTGCGGTCGAGCCCACGGACGATTCCCGCCCCGTCGCCGACGACGACCACCGGCACCGCGGCGTCGGTCGAGACCGCCGCCGCCGACGGGAAGCCGTTTTCCCCTTTCACGGTCCACAGCGGACGGCCGTCGGCCAACGCGAGGGCGTGGAACGTGCCGTCGAGGTCGCCGACGTAGATCGTGCCGGCGGCGATCACCGGCGTGGCGTCGACGGCGGTCTTGCCGAGCGACCGCTGCCAGCGTTCTGCCAGCGGCAGCGCGAGTTCCGCGGCCGAGCGCCCGGTGCCGGCGAGGCAGCCGCGGAACACCGGCCAGGCGTCGGCCGGCGCCTCGGTGTCGTCGCCGCGCGCGACGGGGATCAGCAGGGCCAGCGCGGTGGCCGTCACACACAGCCGCAGAGCAGGCGACGTCATCGGGCGGCCTCGTAGAGCAGGGCGAGGTCGGCGGTCGCCACGGGACGCGGATTGAACCCCGCCGTCCACTGTCCGGCTGCGGCGGTCGCCAGCGCGGTCACGTCGGGGGTCGCCAGTCCCAGGTCGGCCAGCCGGCAGGCGAGCCCCGAACGTGCGACGAGGGACTCGAGCCACACGGCGAGGCGCTCCGCCGTCGGCGGTCCGGTTTCGTCGGCGAGGTGGGCTGCCAGTTCGCCATACCCGTCGGCACCGGCCGCGGCGTTGAACCGCACCACGTGCGGGAGCATCAGCCCCACGGCCTGGCCGTGGACCACGTCGTGGGCCGCGGTGAGCGGATTGGCCAGCGCGTGGGCGGCGCCGAGCATCGAGTTCTCGATCGCCAGGCCTGCCCAGGCGGCCCCCAATTGGACGTCGGCCCGGGCGGCGACATCGGCCGGGTCGGCGAACACACGCGGCAGACCGTGCGCCAACAGCGCGAACGCGGCGCGCGAGAAGACGCGCGAAGCCGGCGTCGCCGCCCGGCTGACGTGGCTCTCGACGGCGTGCGACAGGGCGTCGATCCCGGTCAGCGCGGTGACGCGTGCAGGCTGGGTGAGGGTCAGCGCCACGTCGAGGATCGCCACCCGGAACGCGGCACGTGGATCGCCGCAGGCCATCTTCATGCCGGTGTCGTCGTCGGTGACCAGGGCGAACGACTGTGTCTCGCTCCCCGTCCCGGCCGTCGTCGGGACGGCGATCGACGGGAGCAGCGGGCCGGTCGCGGTGTGGCGTCCGCGGTAATCCTGCATCCGCCCGCCGCAGGAGACGAGGAAGTTGATCCCCTTGGCGCAGTCCATCGAACTGCCGCCGCCGAGGCCGACGATCAGGTCGGGGCGGAACTCGCGGGCTCGGGCGGCGCCCTCCGCCACCGAACCGCTCCCGGGGTTTTCCGTGAACTCATCGAACAGGGCCGTCGCCAGCCCCGCTCCCTCGAGAGCCGCCAGGCCCGTGGCGGTGTGACCGGCCCGCTGGACACCCCGGTCGCTGACGACCAGCACGCGCTTCGCGCCGAGCTCGGTGGCGAGGCTCCCCAGGCGGCCGAGCGTCCCGGCTCCCACCACCAGCCGTGTCGGGGCCCGCATCTCGAAGGCAGTCGGGGCGCCCGAAAGCGGCGACGCGGCGGAGGGGGGAGGTGGGTGCATGGCGTTCCTGCGGCCTCGTGCCCTGGACCGCTCACGCCGTGGCCGCGGCCGCCGGCGCGGGGACCTGCAGGGCCCGCGAACGGTAGAGGAAGTCGATGATGTTGCCTTCGTGCGGCTGCAGCCAGTCGAGCCGGGTGGTGGGGATCGGCCCGAGGTTGAGCCGGTCGATGTCGGTGCAGTCGGCGAGCCGAGCCTGGAGGGCGGCGTCGTCGGTGACCGCCGTCGCGACCAGCGTCGGCCCGATCCGCTCGAGCCACTGCTCCTGCGGGCAACGGACCACCGCCACGAACGGAAACATGTACTCCGCCTTGGCGATCTCGGAATCGGGCGAGTCGCAGTGGGCGACCACCGGCCGCAGCCAGCCGCAGCGCTCCCCCTCGACGAAGCGCTCGCCGTAGGGGGCCGTGGCATGGGACACGCCGGGGGCCTTGAGGCCGGCCTCGATCTGGCCCCAGATCGCCTTGGCGGCGCCGGGCACGGTGAACGCGGCGAGCTTCGCGTCGGGATCGTCGGGGGGCTTGACCGGGATCGGTCCGAGCCGCTCCGCGAGCGCGGCGGCGATCGCCTCGGTGTGGCGGCTGGCCCAGATCGCCGAGGTGTTGATGCAGCCCCGGCCGCTGTTGGCGGCGACGCTCTCGGCCATCAGGTCGAGGTGGCGTTCCCAGTCGTCGACGCAGTCGTCGCCGATGAGGATCTTCGAGAACCCGGGGCCGTGCACCTGAACGCGTGGATTGCCACGGTACTGCTCCACCGTCTTGGCGCTGCCGAAAATCATGCTCCGACGGCAGCTGGCGAGGATCGCCGCCCCGACGTCGGTGGCGCCCGGGTAGAGGCCGATGCATTCGGCCGGGATCCCCGCTTCGACCATCGCCGCTGCCATCCGGTAGGGAGTCCAGGGCTCCTGGCCCCCGGGCTTCATCACCAGGCCGACCCCCAAGGCGATCACCGGCAGCCAGAGGGTGTGGACGCCGGGGGAGTTGCTCGGCAGCACCAGCCCGAGCACGGGGGCCTGGGCCTGGTAACTCACCACCACCCCGCGCTGCTCGCGCCCCCAGCCCTTCCAGAGGATCTCGGGCGGCAAGCCGCGCGACAGCGCGTCGAGCATCCGGTCCATGTTGGAGAGGACGAACAGGTTCTTCTGCATGTTCGCCCGGCAGAGCGACTCGGGGAGGCCGGTGGTCGCCGACTGCTGGCGGACGAAATCGGCCGGCGACTGGGGCGTGCCGCCGACGGAGAGCGTTCCATGGGCGTAGAGGTTGCCGGCCGTCTGGAGCCGTTCGACGATGTCCTCGGGTTCGAAGGCGAGCAACGCCTCCCGTGCCCGCGCCGCTTTGCCGAGGTCGCGGCCGACGAGCGCTCCCCCGACCTGGCTCACCTCGGCGACCGGCTCACCGCTGAGGAAATGGACGAGCGTCGTCCGCTCGATCGACTCGTACGGTTTGCCGAACCGCCACGCGGGGAGATGCATCGGAAAGCTCCAGGGAAAAGCGGTGCGGGACGATCGGAGAACGGTCGGCGGACGGCCACCCCGGCGCTCCCGCCGGGTGTCGCCGCCGATCCGCGGGGGCAGTGCGATACCGGGTCAGTAGACCCCGACGGTCGTCGAAGCGGCGAGGGCGCGGAACGGACGGACTCCGCTGATCCCGTCCCACGGATACTTCGCGTAGGGCAGTTCACGCTCCCCCTCGTCGCGCTCGAGGAACCCGGGGATGAACGTCTCGTGGGTCAGCGTCGTGAGCCGGACACGGCCGGTGCCTCCGTACGGCACGACCGCGTCGGGATCGTCGAAATCGACGACTTCGATCACTGCCCGCGGCTGGGGGGCGTAGTACGCGATCGTGTAGCCGTCGGCGGGGATCACCGGCCGTGAGGCGGCCAATCCCATCAGCGTGTTGCCGTAGGTCGGCGTCATGTACGCGCCGTCGAGCAATTCCTCGACCGCGAACCGGGTCCACTGCGGCGTGAACTCGGTGCCCCCGGAGAAGATCCCGGTGATCCCCATCTTGTGGATCGTCGTCCCGCGCTTCTCCAGCGCCAGCGCGAGCGACTCGAGGAGTTTCGGCGTCGTGAACATGCACTTCACGTCGTGGCCGGCGGTGAGGATCGTGATCGCCTGGTCGATGCAATGCTGCTTGTAGGCCTCGAGGTGCTCCATCCAGCCCTTCTGGATCAGCTTGATCACCCAGCGTGGGTCGAGGTCGACGCAGAAGCAGATCCCGCCGCGGTGCTGGGCGAGGTGCTCGATGGAGAGGCGCAGTCGCCGCGGCCCGGAGGGCCCGAGCATCAGCCAGTTGGCCCCACGCGGGAAAAACTCCTCCGGTAGCGTGTCGCTGAACATCTCGTAGTCGGTGCGGAAATCGCGATGGTTGACGCGCGACTTGGGGACTCCGGTCGTGCCGCCGGTCTCGAACACGTACATCGGCTTGTCGGCGAGTCCCTTCGGCACCCAGCGCCGCACCGGACCCCCGCGCAGCCACTCGTCCTCGAACGGGGGGAACTTCCGCAGGTCGGCGAACCCCTTGACGTCCTTGAGCGGGTCGAACGGCAGCGAGCGGGCGTAGTCGAGCCAGAACGGGCATCCGGTCGACTCGTGGAAATGCCAGGCCATCATCTCGACGACGTGGGCGTCGAGGGCCGTGCGGGCCTCGGCGACCGCAGCGGGAGTCGCGACGGCGAACACGGGGGGCTTGTCTGCGACCGAAGACGGGGACGCCATCGTGGGGCTCCTTGTGGGGCGACGAACGCGGCGGGGGCAGCGGAACGAGGGGCGGCGCTCCGTCAGGAGCCGGATTGATTGGCCGGCGACTGCGGTCCGCCGAGCTGGGCGAACAACTGCAGCACGCCGTTGAAGTGCGCCAGCCGCGGGCCGTAGCGGTCGATGAATTCGCCGAGCGCGAACTCGCTGTCGGCGAAATCCTCGGCGTTTTCCCGGGCCTCACGGGCAATGCTGCCGAGAAACTCGGTGTGGACGCGGGCCAGCGATTCGGCTGCCAGGCGGCAGGAACGCGACAGTTCCGGATTGGCGTCCTTCCAGGCCTTCAGTTCCGCGAGCCGCTGGCGCTGCTGCTGGGCGAGGAAGCCGGCGATTTCACCCAGTTGCTCGGTGGTCTTCTGCTGGGCCGCGACCAATTCCCGCAGCAGCCTCACCACCTCGTCGCCACCGGGCGAGGCGGCGGTGCCAGTCTGGCCGGACGCGACCGTCCCGGACGAGATGTCGAGTTGGGTGAAGACCGTGACCGGATCCTGCATCGCGTGTCCCTTCGTGCCGAGCGGACGCCGGCGGGCCGGCTTCTCCATTGTAACGCCCTCCGCCGTCATGGCAGGCGTCAGGGTTCCCCCAGTTCACCTCCGCGACGCGCCCGGCGCCGGCCGGTAAGCCATCCGGATGGCCCAGCCGGCCGACGGGGCGGCTCCGGGCAGGGCATTCAAGACCGGTTCCCGCCGACCCGATGACAGGGGCAGGCGGGAAGGTAACCCGCCGGCGTACGGAGGATTCGTGCCGGTATGCAGCGGGCCCTCGACCAGCGGCCGGACGACCCGGTGATCGGGTTCCTCACCGCCGTCGATACCCCCACCCACGGCTGCCTCGGCGGCTACCTGCTCGTCGACGGCTGCGGTCGGCCGATCGAGTTCCACTGCACGACGCCTGTCAAGGTGTCGCGTGCCCAGCAGATCCTCTACGGGGCGACGCTCCCCGGGCAGCTCCACGGCCGGCATCTCGGCGCGGCGCTCCTCGGCGGAGCGACGGTGACCCCGCGGCTGGTGGTCACCGACCTCGAGACGATGCTCGCGGTCCGCACCGAGACGGAACTGCCGGTTGCTCTGGTGACCGCGCCCGACGGCGATCGTCCCGGCACGATGGTTCTCGGCGGGGCCGCGGTCGTGCCGCCGCTGACACAATCCGACGACGGGTGGCGCGAGGCCCTCGAGATGCTCGCCCGCGCCGTCGATCTCCACGAGCCGTTCGGCCGGATCCGCGCGGCGATCGACGAAGCACAGCGGCACTGATCGCGCCGGCATGCAACTTCCCACCACCCCGCCGGGGCCGTCGCTGCGCAGCCTCGCCGCGCCCGCCCTCGCCCTCCCCGCGGCCGCCGTGATCCGCCACGAGCCCTGTCTGCCGGCCGCGGCCGTGCTGACGGTGCCGGTGCTCGACGCCCGCCCGGTGGTCCACTCGCTCGCGCTTCCCGACCGGTTGCCGGCGGTGACGGTGCGGAGCTTTCCCTTCGCCGCCGCGGCACCCGCTCCGCCGCCGCCCCCGGTGGCGCCGGTGCCGGCCCGGCCCGCCGCCCCGCGGCCACCCCGGGCGCGGGGCACGCGGATCGCCCCGCCGCGCGACGTCGTCAAGCTCTCGGAACGCTTCTTCTATCTCCTCCAGCCCGATCTCGAGACGCTCCTCGACACCTGCCACCTCGATTTCCCGCGGACGCCGTTCCCGTTCCAGCTCGACGGTATCGCCTTCCTCGTGCCGCGGCACGCCGCCGTGCTGGCCGACGAGATGGGGTTGGGCAAGTCGATGCAGGCGATCTCGGCGCTGCGGCTCCTGGTGCGCACCGGGCAGGCGCGGCAGGTGCTCGTCGTCTGCCCCAAGGGGCTGGTCTCCAACTGGGCGCGCGAGCTGGCCGACTGGGCGCCGGAGCTGCTCGTCGCGGTCATCGAGGGGGATCCGGCCCGGCGCCGCTGGCAGTGGTCGCTTCCCGGCGTGCCGGTGAAGCTTGCCAACTACGAGGTCGTCGTCCGCGACCGGGATCTCGTCGCCGAGCTGGGCCTGTCGTTCGATCTGGTCGTCCTCGACGAGGCCCAGCGGATCAAGAATCGCTCCAGCCAGACGAGCCAGGCCGTCCGCGCCCTGCGCCGCGGGCGAAGCTGGGCCCTCACCGGCACGCCGGTGGAAAACTCGGCCGACGACATCGTCGGGCTGTTCGAATACGTCGCCCCGGGCCACCTCCACGAGCGGATGAACCCGCGCGCGATCGGCAGCGCCGTGGCCGACCACGTGCTGCGCCGCACCAAGGACCGGGTGCTCACCGACATGCCGCCGCGTCTCGACCGCGACGAGGGCATCGAGCTCACCGCCCAGCAGCGCGAGACCTACCGGCTGGCCGAGGAGGAGGGGGTGCTGCGGCTGGCGGGGATGGGCTGCGAGGCGGCGATCCAGCACGTCTTCGAGCTCGTGCTCCGTCTCAAACAGATCTGCAACTTCGACACCCATTCCGGCGAGAGCGCCAAGCTCGAACGCCTCGAAGCCGAGCTCGAGGAGATCCATGCCAGCGGCCGCAAGGCGCTGGTGTTCAGCCAGTGGGTGGGCACGCTCGACCGGATCCAGCGCCACCTCGAGCGGTTCGGCGCCCTCGTCTACCACGGCGGGCTGTCGACGGCGGTCCGCGACGAGACGATCCAGCGCTTCCGCCACGACCGGCGTCACGGCGTCCTCCTCCTCTCCTACGGCGCCGGGGCGGTCGGACTCAACCTCCAATTCTCCCAGTACGTGTTCCTCTTCGACCGCTGGTGGAACCCGGCGATCGAGGATCAGGCGATCAACCGCGCCCATCGGATCGGCGCGGCCGGCGCCGTCACGGTGACCCGGTTCCTCGCCCTCGACACGATCGAGGAACGGATCGACACGGTGTTGCGCCGCAAGCGCGACCTCTCCGACACGATCCTCTCGGAGGCCGGCTCGCCGGCGGCCAGCGGCCTGACGGTGGCCGAGCTGTTCGCCCTGTTCAAGCTCGAGCCCCCCGCGCGGGCCGCGGCCTGAAGGGGTTGGCCGCCGCCCGTCCCGAGCGTGGCGACGCCGCGTGCCGTCTGGCAGACTCGGGGAGGGTTCGGGAATCCCCGGTGAGGAGCAGATCGCGATGAACGGGCACGAGTCGGGCGCTGCGGGCGCGGGCCGCCGCGCCCAGGGCTGGTGGGAGCAGAAGCACCGCGGCCGGCAGCCGATGGAGCCGCTCTCGCTGTCGATCTCCGCCGGGGTCGTCCGCGGGCAGGGGCGCGACCTCGTCGCCCCGTTCACCCTCGAAGGCACGATCGACGCGCGCGGCGCGGTGGCGATCGTCAAGCGCTACCGCAATGCCCACGTCGTCCACTATGTCGGGATGTACGACGGGGAAGGGGGGTTGGCGGGGCGCTGGCACCTCGACGGCGACGAGGGGCGCTGGCAGATCGTGCTCCGCGGAGACGCCGCGGGCGCCGCCGAGCTCGACGGCGTCGAGGCGATCGAGCCGCCGCCGCGGAGCTGAGCGATGGGCTGCCGTTACGACGCCGACGTGCTCGTGGTGGGGGCGGGCCACGCCGGCGTCGAGGCGGCCTGTGCCGCCGCCCGGGCCGGCGCGCGGACGGTGCTGCTGACCGCCAACTGCGACACGGTCGGCCAGATGAGCTGCAATCCCGCGATCGGCGGGGTCGGCAAGGCGCAGCTGGTGCGCGAGGTCGACGCGCTCGGTGGCGTGATGGCGCGGGCGATCGACGCGACGGCGATCCAGTTCCGTGTCCTCAACCGCTCGAAGGGCCCGGCGATGCACGGGCCGCGCGCCCAGGCCGACAAGCGCGCCTACCAGCAGGAGGTGAAGCGGATCGTCGAGGAGACGCCGGGCCTCGACCTCCGCCAGGAGACGGTCGAGGACCTGCTCCTCGAGCCGGTCGCCGCCCCCCTCCACGGCGGCCCGCGCTGGCGGGTCGTCGGCCTTTCGGTGCGCGGCGACGCCGAGTACCGCGCGGCGGCGGTCGTGCTCACCACCGGAACGTTCCTCCAGGCGGTGATGCACACCGGCGAGGCACGGACGGCCGGCGGCCGGGCGGGGGAGGGGACGACGTCGGGCGTCAGCCGGGCCCTGGCCCGCGCCGGATTCCGCATCGGCCGCTTCAAGACCGGCACGCCCTGCCGCCTGGCGGCGCGGGGGATCGATTTCCGGCGGCTCGAGGTCCAGCCCGGCGACGATCCACCGCAGCCGTTCTCGTTCCTCACCGGGCGGATCGACCGCGACCAGCTCCCCTGCTGGATCACGCGCACCACGCCGGCGGTCCACGATCTCATCCGGGCCAATCTCCACCGCGCCCCGATGTACACCGGGCAGATCGGCTCGCGCGGGCCGCGCTACTGCCCGAGCATCGAGGACAAGGTCGTGCGCTTCGCCGAGCGCGACAGCCATCAGTTGTTTCTCGAGCCCGAGGGGCGCCAGACCCACGAGATCTACGTCAACGGCATCTCCACCAGCCTGCCGCGCGACGTGCAGGACGCGATGATCGCCCTCGTCCCGGGGCTCGAGCGGGCGCGGATCATGCGCTACGGCTATGCCGTCGAGTACGACTATTGCCCTCCCGACCAACTGGGGCCGACGCTCGAGAGCAAGCCGGTGGCCGGACTGTTCCTCGCCGGCCAGATCAACGGCACGACCGGCTACGAGGAGGCGGCCGCCCAGGGGCTCGTCGCCGGGGCCAACGCGGCGTTGGCGGTGGCCGGCCGCGCCCCGCTCGTCTTCCGTCGCGACGAATCGTACGTCGGCGTCCTCGTCGACGACCTGGTGACGCGCGGCGTCGACGAGCCCTACCGGATGTTCACCAGCCGCGCCGAGCACCGCATCGCCCTCCGCCACGACAACGCCGACCGGCGCATGACCCCGGTGGGGATCGCGGCGGGGCTCGTCGATCCAGTCCGCGCCGAGCGCCTGCGGACCACGGAAGGGGCGATCGCCGCGGTCCGCGCCGTGCTCGCGGCGCACCGCTCGGGGGGCGTGCGGCTCCTCGACCTCCTCCGCCGTCCGGAGCTCGGCTGGGCGGACTGCGTCGCGGTCGCGCCGGCGCTGGCGGCGGTTCCCGAGGCGATCGTCACCCAGGTCGTCACCGACATCCGCTATGCCGGCTACGAGGCGCTCGAGCGCGAGCAGGTCGAGCGGCGGCGGCGCCTCGGCGACCGGCCGATCCCCGCCGGCCTCGACTACGGCGCCGTTCCCCATCTGCGCGCCGAGGCGCGGGAGCAGCTGGAGAAGGTCCGGCCGCTCTCGCTGGAGCAGGCGAGCCGGGTGAGCGGGATCACGCCGGCCGATCTGGCGCTGGTGCTCGTGCACCTCGACGGCCGCGGCCGGGCCTGAAAGGGTGGGGATGAAGATCGTCCACGTCACCGCCGGCGCCGGGGGGAGGATCTGCGGCTCCTGCCTCCACGACAACGCGCTGGTCCGGGCGCTGCGGCAGCGCGGTCGCGACGCCGTCCTGCTCCCGGCCTACGTGCCGACGACGACCGACGAGGAGAACGTCGCCGCGCCGACGATCGTGATGGGGGGCGTCAACGTCTGGCTCCAGGAGCACGTTCCCCTGTTCCGGCACACGCCGGCGCTCGTCGACCGGCTGTTCGACTCGCGGCGCTTGCTGGCCTGGCTGTCGGGACGCACCGGCGCGACCAAGGCCGCCGACCTCGGAGGCCTGACGGTCTCGTCGCTGGAGGGGGAGCAAGGGCACCAGCGCAAGGAGGTCGAGCGGCTCGCCGCGCTGCTCGCCGCCGGCTCGGTGACCGGCGGGCGGCCCGACGTGGTCCACCTCTCCAACGTCCTCCTCCTCGGCGTGGCGCGGCGGGTCCGTGCCGCCACCGGCGCGGCGGTCGTCTGCAGCCTCTCCGGGGAGGACATCTTCATCGACCAGCTTCCCGAGCCGCACCGCGCGCGTGTCTGGGAGTTGCTGCGGCAGCGTGCCGCCGAGGTCGACGCCTTCGTGGCCCTCAATCGCTTCTACGCCGATTTCATGGCCGACGCCCTGGCCGTGCCGCGGGAGCGGATCGCGGTCGTCCCCCATGGCGTCGATCCGGACGGGTATCCGCCCGAGCCCCCCGACCTGGTCGCCCGGCGCGCCGGGCGGGCGCTGCGCGTCGGGTACCTCGCCCGTGCCTGCCCCGAGAAGGGGTTGGCGATCCTCGTCGACGCGGTGGCGATGCTGGCGGCGACGCACGACGTGCGCCTCGTCGCCGCGGGGGCGACGATCGCGGCCGAGCGCCCGTATCTCGACGGGTGCCGGCAGCGCGCCCGGGCGCTGGGGATCGCCGACCGGTTCGAGTGGCGCGGGCAGGTGGACCGTGGCGGAAAGCTCGCGCTGCTGGCGGGGGTCGATCTGTTCGCGATGCCGACGGTCCACCCCGAGGCCAAGGGGATCCCGGTCCTCGAGGCCTTCACCGCGGGACTGCCGGTGGTCGCCCCGCGACACGGGGCGTTTCCCGAATACGTCGGCGAAGACCTGGCGACCGCCCGCGGATTGCTCCACGCCCCCGGCGACGCCGCCGACCTCCACGCCCGGCTGCTCCTGCTCGCCGACGATCCCGCCCTGGCGACGCGGCTGGGGCGGGCCGCCCATGCGCACGCCCGGCGCTGGTACTCCCCCGAGGCGATGGCCGACGGGCACGAGCGGGTGTACGAGACAGCCGTCGCCGCCCGCCGTTCCACGCTCGGGTGACACGTCTCCGCTGCCGCCGGCCGCCGCGCCCGGCAACCGTGCCACCCCGGTTGATCGATCGCGGCCCGTCGCCGACAACAGCGTCCTTCCCCAGGGGCGTCCGCCGATGGCGAGTTCCGCACTCACGTCCACTTCCGCTCCTCCGCGCCCCTGGCGAACCGTCGCGCTGCTGGCGGCAGGCCTGGCCCTCGAGGTAGCCGTTCTCGATCGATGCTTCGGGGAGCAGGTGCTGCGGATTCCCGAGGCGTTCGGTGATTCCCGCTGGCTCCGCAAGGACATCCTCGTCGCGGTGCTCGCTGCCGGCGGGTTGCTGTTCGCTCACGCGCGCTCGCACGCCGACGCCTATCGGCTGGCGCGGTTGCCGTTGGCCCGCCTCGCCGTCCACGCTGCGGCATTCGCGGCGCTGGTGGCGTTCCTGCTGGCGATGAACGGCGGGGTGCCGCAGGCCCGGTTCGGAATCGATGCGGCGCGGTGGATCGGCGGCGGGCTCGTCGCGGCCTGGCTGGCGACGCTTCCCGGACTGCTCCCCGCGGGCATCCGCGCGCGGCGTACGGCGCTCGCTGCGGCCGGGGCCGCAGCGGCGGTGCTGGCGGCGATCCGGCTCGGGACGACGGTCGCGGAGACCTTTTGGTACGTCACCGGCGATTCGACGGTCTGGTTCGTCGAGCAGCTCATCACCCCCTTCGCCGGCGCGCCAATCGTCCGTCCCGATGCCTTGACGATCGGCACCGAGAACTTCAACGTCTTCGTGGGTGCCGGCTGCAGTGGCTACCAGGGGATCACGCTGATCATCCTCCTGTTCTCCGGCTATCTGTGGTGGTTCCGGCGGCTGCACCGGTTCCCGCACTCGTTCCTCCTGTTTCCGCTCGGAATCGGCCTGATCTTCCTCTCGAACATCGTGCGGATCGCCGCCCTGATCCTCGTCGGCATCTGGATCTCCCCGACGATCGCCGTCGACGGCTTCCACTCGCAGGCCGGGTGGGTGGCGTTTCTCGTCGTCGGTCTGGGGATCATCGCCGCCGCATCGCGGATGCCGTTTTTCACGCTACCGGTCGAGGACGAACACGCGACGGGCGGGGTTCCGGGTTCGACGGCGGCGACAGCCGCGGCTGTCCGAGCGGCGTCGGCCACGGCGCCGACCTACGGTCCGACGGTGGCCGCCTGCCTGTTTCCGTTCCTCGCGATGCTCGCTTCGACGATCCTCACCGAGCTGTTCGCCGAGAAAGGCACGCTGAGCAAGGGGTATCCGCTCCGCGTGATCGCGATCGCCGCCGTCCTGTGGAACCTGCGGCACGAGTTCCGCTGGCGGGAGGCGACGCTGTCGCCGGTGGCGGTCGCGCTCGGCGGGCTGACGTGCGTCATGTGGATGCTGCTTGCGCCATCCGATCCCGAGACGGCTGCCAGCCTCGATCCGGCCCAGCTCGGGCTCGGCTGGGGATCGGCGTGGCTGCTGATGCGATTCATCGGCTACATGATCCTGGCCCCGATCGCCGAGGAGCTCGCTTTCCGCGGGTTCCTCGCGCGGCGGCTGATCTCCGAGGATGCCGAGCAGGTGCCGATCGGCTCGTTCACCTGGCTGTCGTTTGTGGGGTCGTCGCTGGCATTCGGATTGTTCCACGGGGCGCAACTCTGGTTTCCGGCCACGCTCGCGGGCGTCGCCTTCGCCGCGGCTCTCTACCACAGGCGGAAACTGGTCGACGCGATCGTCGCCCACGCCACGACCAACGCGTTGCTCGGGTTTTATGCGGTGTTCACCGGCGCCTGGGATCTGGGATGACGGGGTTCCCGGTGAAAAACACGGGAAGGAACGGCACGCGAATCGTTCCACGGAGGGGGTTGGCGCTCCGAAGGCTTTTGGTCATATTTCTCACTCGCCCGTCGTACCTGCCACGGTTTTCGCAGGGACGGGTATTTCGCAAAGTCCTGGAACCGCTCCTGCAAGCACCCGCACAAGCGTTTGCCTCGGCCCAAAGGCCGTTGCCAAGTGCCCGTCTCGTCGCGGTGTGAAGCGGTTGGTCGCTGATTCGTCGTTCACGGTGTGAGCGTGCGTGTCGGCGGACCGGACGTGCCCCGCCCTTTCGATTTCGTGCTCCTGACCTTTTGGCCGCCACTGGCTGCCGGCAGGTCGTGCGGGCGGATCGGCCGGGGTGCGGTGATCGACGCTTACTGCCGCGCCGAGAGGGGAGTCGGCGGCGGAGGCGGTGGTTCGTCGCGGATGCATGCGCGGGTGCCGGTAGTGGCGGCGTCCTGCCCCATGCCATGAGCCCTCGATGATCCGTCGTCGCCTTTCCCCGCTGCGGGCGCGTCTGCCCGCCGGACCGACTGCGCCAGGAGCGCTGTCGTGGCCGCACTCGTCCCTCGCGCCGACGCCGTCCCCGGCGGCATCGCGTGATCGCTCGCGACAGCCCGTGGGGTGGCCGCCTCCGTGCGCGGGGACAACCCCATGAGTTGAGCCACTGGTCGAGCGTGCGCGGGGACGGTCCCGGTCGTGCGCTCCACTCGATTGCCGCCTTCGATCCGCTTTCGGTTTCGTTCACTGAGTCACTGGAATTCCTCTCCGTTTCTTCAAGGGAGCCGTTGATGCCCACGTCCTTTTCGAGCCGTCTTTCCCGGGGGAGCCGCGCCACGCGCGGCGGCGTCGCCGTGATCGTCCTTGCCACGAGCGTGGCGCTCGCTCCGCTGAGCCGTGCCGCCGACACCGCCTGGACTGGCGCCACCGGCTCGGCCTGGGGAACGTCAGGGAACTGGACCAACGGCGTGCCGACGTCGGCCGACAACGCGCAGCTGGTCAGCGGCGCCAGCAATACGACGATCTCCCTGACGGGCGCCAACGTCGCCAGTCAGGTCCAGGTGTGGGCGGGATCGACCTACACGCTCTCGTCGAGTGCACCGGCGACGCTGGCGTTCTCCGATCAGCTCTACATGTTTTCCGACCCCACCGCGTCGGCCCTGACGGTGAGCGGCTCGCTGGCGGTGTCGGGCCCCAACGGGGCGATCGGCACGGGTGCCAACGACGTCGGCGGCACGCTGACCGTCGCGGGGGATGCGTCGGTCGGCATCGCCAACACGTTCTTTGTCGGCTACGACGGGATCAACAACGCCCTTCGCGTCGAGACCGGCGGGGCGTTTGCGGCCAACAATCTCGCCGTCGGCACGTTCAACACCGCGCAGACGAACTCTGTCATCCTCGCCGGGGGGACGGTCACCGCCAGCAACAGTCTCATCGTGGGCGTCTCTGGCAGGGCCAACAGCGTCACCGGTTCGTCCGGTTCGATCAACGTCCAGGGGGCCGTCGGTACCGAGATCGGAGTCTATGCCGACAGCGCCAACAACCTCGTCCAGCTCACCGGAGCGACGTTCTCGAGCACCAGTTCGCTGATCGTCGGCCGCGCCGGCGACGCCAACTATTTTGTCGTCGAGAACGGCAGTGTCGCCACCACCGGTCAGACGCGGATCGGGCTGGATGTCGGCGCCAATGGCAACTCGGCCACGGTCTCGGGCGCCGGCTCGCAGTGGACGGCCAACGGCACGGTCCGCGTCGGGAGCGCGGGAGATTACAACACGCTGACGGTTTCCAACGGCGGCACGATGACCGTCGCCGGTGCCGGCAACAACCTGTGGATCGGATTCAGCGGCAGCAGTTCCAACAACTCCGTCGTCGTGGACGGCAGTGGCAGCCTCCTCAATGTCGCCGGCGCCGGCGCCGAGATCGTGGTCAGCGGTTCGACTCTCGGCAGCGGCAACAGGATCCAGCTTGCCAACAGCGGGTCGGCCAATACCGGGTCGGTGCAGCTGGGCCCGGGAGGCGTGCTGATCATCGGTGGCACGATTCCCGGAACCGCCGCCGCCGGATTCCTGAAGAGCTCGGCCACGGTCACCGGCAACGACGGCGGCCTCGGGCAGGGAGGGGGAGCCGTGGCATTCACCCACAGCGGCAATTCCACCTTCCCCAACGTGATGAGCGGCTCGTTGGCGGTGCTCGTCGCGACCACCGGGACGACCACGATCACGGGCGCCAATACCTACACCGGCCCAACGGTCGTGTATGCGGGCAAGCTCGCCCTCGGACCGAGCGCGAGCATCGCGTCGAGTGGTACGATCGCGATCGCCGCCGGAGCCACGCTCGACGGGTCGGCCGTCAGCGGCGGCT
>JAGWVR010000050.1 GCA_018970785.1 Planctomycetota bacterium | reverse complement strand
GCTGCTGGACGGGAGCCACGACGGGCTTGGCGGTGAAGTCGAAGGGGATGCCGAAGACATCGGCGTATTCGACGTTGAAGAGGCCCTTATCGTTGAGCTCGTACGACTGCCGGCGGAGCGAGCGGCCGATCACCTGCTCGCAAAGGAGTTGGGTGCCGAAGGCCCTGACGCCGAGGACATGCGTCACGGTGTTGGCATCCCAGCCCTCCGTGAGCATCGACACCGAGACGACGCAGCGAATGCTGCCGCCGAGGGTGCCCGGCTTTCCAACCGTGTTCATCACCTCGCGGAGGAGATCCTGATCGGAGAGATTCTCGGCATCCTTCTGGTGGCCGGTGCGCTCGACGATCTCGCGGCGGAAGCGCTCGATCTCCGGGGCCGCCATCGCGCGAAAACCGGCGTCGAGCGCGCCGCCCGATTCGAGTTGCTCGCTGTCGATGAGGAGCGTGTTCGGCTTGGAGAGCGGCTTGCCGTCGTCGTCGAAGTTGCGGAACAGGGCGAGCCGGCCGTTCATGACCGTCTTCGAGCCATCCGCCTCGACGCGCTCGAAGCCCGAGACGTAGTCGAAGACGAGTTTCGAGATGGCGGTGTTCTGGCAGACGATGATGAAGCACGGGGGCACCTCGATGCGGCTCTCCCGCCAGAGGTTGAACGTCTGCTCGTAGTGGCCGTAGAGGGCTTGGAGCGCCGTCTGGAGCCGGGCCGGGAGTTTGAGCGGGTCGAGCGCGCCCGCGGTGCCGCGGCCCTTCTTCGGCATGTCGGCACGGATGTGCTCCCAGAGGGTGCGGAACATCGGCATCTCGTCGCCGGGGATGTTCTCGGCGACCGGCACCCGGGGCAACTTCACGATCCCGCACTCGATCGCATCCATGAGGGAGAAATCGCTCATCGTCCAGGGAAAGAGCGTGCCCTCGGCGTAGCCCGAGCCCTGGAGGAAGAACGGCGTGGCGGAAAGATCGAAGACCCGGCTCACGCCGAGTTTGCTGTTGAGCGTCTCCAGGCCCGAGATCCAAACGCGCGCGGCCTCGTTGTTGTCTTCGGCCTCCTTGCGCTCGTCCCCCTTGAGATCCTCGTCGTCCTCGTCGCCGGGTTTGGCCCGGTAGCAGTGATGGGCCTCGTCGTTGATGACCGCGACGTTCTTCATGCCCATGAGATCGGGCATGACGCGCTGGAGCATCTGCCCCTCGGTCTCCTTGGTCTGGAGCTCCTCACCCCGGCCCTGGAGGAAACCGCGCGTACCCGCCGACACCTCCATCCGCTCCCGCAGCATGAAGGCGTGGTAGTTGGCGATGACGATCTTGGCCCGCTGCATGTCTTCGAGCATGTCGCTCGGGACGAGCTCGCGGGTGCCGTAGTAGTTGTCGGGATCGTTGGGGAGGAGCACCCGGAGCCGATCGCGGATCGTGAGTCCCGGCGTGACGATGAGGAAGCCGCGGGTGAAGTGCTTGCTGCCGGGGCGGCGGACGGCGTTGACCGTCTGCCAGGCGATGAGCATCGCCATGACGGTGGTCTTGCCGGCGCCGGTGGCGAGTTTGAGGGCCAGCCGATTGAGGCCGGGGTTGGCATCCTCATTGGCCCGCGCCAGGTATTCGAGGATCCGCTTGCCGGCGGCAGTGTGCGGAGCGACCTCGGTGAGCCAGATGGCGGTCTCGACCGCTTCGATCTGGCAGAAGAAGGGGCGGACGCCCGCGAACTGATGCGAACGCCAGTGCTTGAGGAGACGGGCCGTCTCAGGCGTGACGCCCCATTCGCTCGGCTTGAGTTTCTCGCGCCACGTGGCGACGGCGCTACGGATCTCGTTGATGATCGACATCGACTCGTACTGCTGCTTGGCAGTCGAGAGGCCGGTGTCGTCGCCGAGTGGCAAATCGGCCTGCTGCTCCTTCTTCCCCTTCCGCTTCTTCGGCTTCGGAATCGGGGTGACGAACTCGGCCTTGCGCCGCGCGTCGACGATCCGCTGCGTCGGCTGGCCGTCGTTGCCGAGCTCCCAATGGCGCGCAGGGGCGACGTAGGGGGAATTGAGGATCGGCTGCTCGAAGAAGGCGTTGGCCATGGCGACGCCGTCGCGCGGATCGGGACGAAGTCCCCAGCGTACGCCGGTGCCAGCCCCCTGAATAGGTGCCGCCCGCGCTCCGCTACGCCGCCTCGACGGCGCCGGGGACGTCGACGGGGGCCTCGCCGAAGTAGAACTTCCGCGCGTCGGGGTTGGAGAGGACCTCCTGCGCCGTGCCATGGCAGAGCACCTTGCCGGCGCGGATCACGTAGCTGCGGTCGGTGATCGCCAGCGTCTCGCGCTCGCGGTGGTCGGTGATCAGGATCGAGATCCCCCCGTCACGCAGCCCGACGATGATCTTCTGGATCGAATGGATCGTCACCGGATCGATCCCCGTGAACGGCTCGTCGAGGAGGATGATCCGCGGCTCGGTCACCAGGCAGCGGGCGATCTCGAGGCGCCGCTTCTCGCCCCCCGAGATGTAGTGGGCACGCGACTTGCGGATCCGGACGATGTCGAACTGCTCGAGCAGTTCCTCGCAGCGCCGCCGCCGCTCCGCCCGCCCCATCCCCACCAGCTCCATGATCGCCAGCAGGTTCTGCTCGACGGTCAGCTTGCGGAACACGCTCTGCTCCTGGGCGAGGTAGCCCATCCCGCCGTCGCGGGCGCGCTTCGCCATCGGCCAGCGCGTGATCTCGTGGTCGTCGAGAAGGACGCGCCCCGAGTCGGGGATCACCATCCCGCAGGTCATCCGGAAGCTGGTCGTCTTGCCGGCGCCGTTGGGGCCGAGAAGGCCGACGATCTCGCCGGCCTCGACGTGGAAATCGACGCCGTCGACCACCCTCCGGCGGCCGTAGGTCTTCACCAGTCCCTGGACGCTCAGCAGCGGCATACGGTCCCTCGTCCGGCACAGGCAGCGGCGGCCTGGCGCTGCCGTATCTTCCCGGACGCTCCCGCTCCGGGGCAATCGCAGTTGGCCGGCGGACGGACGGGCCTTTCCGCCCTTCGCCCCCGCCGGGCGCCGGGCCGCGGCGTGCCCGGGGCCACGGCGGGGCCAGTCGCGCGGGCCTGTGGCGCCGTTCGGCCAGGCTCCGGCGCGACTGCCGTCACACCATGTAATCCCCGGGTGGCACACGACCACCGCGCGGGTGGTGCTCGGTCCGACCGATCACTCGAGCGCGGCCACGTCGAGGTCGTACTTCGGCAGCCCGCGGGCCGTGGTCGTCGCGCGGAGGCGGACCCGGCACCCGAGTACCGGCGAGCGGACGAACCCCGCATCGTCGACGGGGCGGCGGACGTAGCCCGCGCTCGTGTGCTCGTTGAGGTCGAGGCGAGGCGCGCCGCAGCGCGCGTCGACGATCCACAGTTCGCGGACGCCGGCCGCGTGATACGCCCGCGGCAGCCGCTCCGTGTCCTTGGCGACCGAGCCGTCGCTGACGATCTCCACGATCAGATCGGGGGCTCCCTCGACCTCGATGAAAGACGCCGGGCCACCGCCCGCCGCCGCGACGAACCGGGCGCGGCCGCCGTCGATCGCGCCATCGCTCACGAACACCACGTCCGGCTCGGCGGACAGATCGGCCTCCGGGCAGGTGACGCGCGTCCGGTCGATGAACACCTCGCCGCTGCCGTCGTGCCTCACGATCGAGTAGATCCGTGCCGCTATCTCGGTCTTGATCGTGCCGTGCTTGAAGAGGTTCTCCGGCGACATGTCGACCTCGATCCTCCCGTGCACCCAGTCGATCCGGCCATGCCGGGGGAAGGTGTCGGACTGGGTCCAGGCGCGAAACACCGGCAGCGATTCGCACGCCGGGATCGTGAGCGAATCCTCGAAGACGATCGTCGCCATCGGAACCCTCGGCCTTCCAGCGGTGCACGGCCCGCCGCAGTCATCCTACCGTCCCGGATCCTTCCGGCATGTCCGTGGGCCATCGCGGCGGGCGCAGCCTCCGCTCGGGCTCTGCCGAGGGGGACGCCCCCCGCGCCTTTGCCCTCGCATCGACCCGCAGCCAGGGGTGACGGGCCGATGCGAGGGCGACGGCGGAGGGGCTTCGCCGGCCCTGTAATGGGAATGTCGGGAGGTCGTCCAGCCGTCGTTCCACTCCCAGACGTTCCCACTCTGGTCAAACGTGCCGTAATACGACGCACTGTTCGAGAACGCCCCGACATCGGAGAGGTAGTTCTGGCTCGGGCTGTAACCCGGTGACTGCGTCACCGACCGAACGTGATCGGCTTGTCGCCGCTGCTGCCGATGACGGCGTAGCTGTACGACCCGCTCGGTCCGCTCTGCGTGATCCCCCGGGTGTTCTCCTGCAATCCCATGCTGATGTCGTAAAGCCCAAAGGGATCACTGGCCGCGCCGGCATTGAGGAACGCCGTGTACTGGCTGATCGTCACCTCGTGCTTGCCGATCTGGTAGCTGCCCGTGGACAAAGCCCTCCGTGGCCTTTGTCCACTGCGGCGACCGCGGGAAACGCCGAGGGTTTCCCGGGTCGCCGTCGGCCGCATCCGGCGGCTGATCACTTTTTCCACGGGCTGGTAGGCGTAGCCGCTACCGCACCCAGCGCATCCGGCCGAAATTGGGCCACGCCGGCAGGCGCAGTTCGATGCTCCCCAACCGCAGCGGCACCGCCCACGACGGCGACACGGCGTGCGGCCAGAAGACGGCCAGCGCCCGGCCGACCAGCAGGTGGCGGTCGACGTGATGCCCCTCGAGCCACAGCCGGCTGTCCTTGCTGGCGGCGGAGTTGTCGCCGAGGACGAAAAACTGGTCGGCCTCGAGGGGGAAGTCGAGCCGCCGCCCCTCGGTGAATCCACCGGTGTGGGGGAGGTACTCGCGGGCGCCGATGTAGAACACGTCGCGGAGCACGCGGATGTCGCGCACGGTGACGTCGGCGTCGACGGCGGTGATCCCCGCCGGCGCCAGGTCGCCGGGAAGCTCGTCGCCGGGTTGGCGAGGTGAGTCGTCGGGGCGGGCCTGCTCGGCGGTGTCGATCGCCACGTTCCAGCGCGTCGGCCCGTCGAAGGCGACGCGCCGGCCGTCGACCGACAGCGTGAGCTCGTCGTCGACGTTGGCCAGGAGGATGTTCCATCGACCGCGGCCGCGGACCGGCGTCGTGCCGCGCACCGGCTGGGCGGCGCCCGGCAGCGACAGCTCCGCCAGACCGGTCGCCAGGTCGATCGTGCAGCGGTGCACGGCGCCCCCCTCGACGAGGTCGAGGCTCACCGTGCCGCCCTCGGCTCGGCTCTCGAGGCGCGCCTCGACGGCCAGGTCGCCGACCCAGTGGGGGCGGGTGGCGACGGCGTTGTAGGGCTGGAAGTCGTCGATCAGCGCCGGCGTCGCCGCGCCGGCAGGCTTGCCGGCCGCGGCCGCCTCCCAGTCGTCGGGGGAGGCGACCAGATGGCGGTAGCGGAGCGTGGCGGTGCCGGTCGGGCGGCTGCGGAAGCCGGTGCCCTCCGCCGTCCAGCCGGGGGCGGCGCCGGCGGCCGACCAGTCGGTCCAGCGCGAAGGCCAGCCGGCCGTGCGCAGCGCCGCCGCCTCGTGGCGCGTGTCGTGGACGCACTGGAGCATCGCGAGGAGCCGCTCAGGGGGCTTGCGCGCGATCTGCGGCGTCTGTCCGTCGCGCGTCGTCCAGATGTCGCCGCCGACGATCGACACCGTCTCCCCCGGCAGCCCGACGAGCCGTTTGATGTAGTTGGTCTTGGCGTCCTCGGGATACTTGAACACGACCACGTCCCAGCGCCGCGGCTCGCGGAAGTCGTAGGAGAATTTGTCGACCAGGACCCGGTCGCCGTTGTACGACGGGTAGGCGGGGTCGTAGGCGACGCCGGTGGGGGTGTCTTCGACCAGTTGCATGACGTGGCCGCAGTTGCCGCAGCGCGAGGCCTGGACGAGCTTCCGGGCCAGCCGCGTGCGCAGCTGCTCGAGCTGGCCGCCGCGCGACTCGAGTTGGTCGAGCTTGCGGGCCGCGATCCGGGCGGCGGCCTCGTCGCCCGAGCGGGCCTTGTCGCGGAGTGCATCGGCCTCGGCCTCGAGCTGGGCCAGCCGGGCGCGGAACTCCTGCGACTGTTCGTCCTCCTCGGCGCTGCAGCCGACGCGGTAGTCGTCGCCGCAGGCCGAGCAGACGAGGTCCTTGTGGCGCCCCATCAGCGTCGGCGCCATCGACCCGGTCGGGATCACGAACGCCTCCGCCTCGAACGCCCGGAACAGGAGCGCCAGCGTGAACGCGATCACCACCGATTCGACCGTCTCGCGCTGCATCCCGAGCGGGTTGCGGATCACGTCGCCGGGGCGGGGGCGGTCGCTGGCTGGCGCGGGAAGCAGGGGGGCGGTCACGGGCTTTGCCTCCGGGGGCGCGAGCGGGGAAGCCTTCAGGCTACGGACCCGGGCAGGCCCGGGCAACGGCGGCCGCCGGCCCACCGGCAGCCGCCGCGTCACTCCGCCAGCAGCCCCTTCACCTCGGCCTCGACGTCGTCGTAGGTGAACGGCCGCCCGAGCCGGGCCTTGGCGTCGCCTTCGTCGAAGCGCCGGGCGAGCGAGCCGTCGGCCTTCCACACGTAGACCGCCGGCACGCTGTCGAGCTCGAGCTTCTTGTACATCGCGTCGGCCTCCTCGGTGGCGATCAGGTTGATCACCCCACCGGCCTTCACGTCCTGGAGAAAGCGGAGCACCGGCGGCACGAGCGCGTCGACCGGATCGAGCCCCTCGTAGTCGAGCGACAGCGACATGCAGACGACGCGGTCGCCGTGCTTCGCCTGGAGGGCGACGAGGCGCGGAAACTCCTTCACGCACGGCGGGCAGGAGGTGCTCCAGCAGTCGAGCACGACCACCTTCCCCGTGTGGCGGGCGACGGCCGCCATCAGGCCGGCGTGATCGACGGCGACGATCGTCGCCTTGGCGGTGGCCGAGGGCTGGGCTTTTCCGGCCGGCGCCGCCGCCGGCTGGGCGAACGCCCCGGGAGATCCCGCCAGCGCCATGACCATGGCCGCCACCGCCGCCCGCAGGCCGGCGCTCCGGCTGCCCGCGGCCGCCACGCGGCGGCACAATGGCGCGGCCCCCGCGACGCCCCTTCCGCTCCGACCGATGCCGCGCTTCGAGCACATCCGCCACCGCCCTCCCGACGTCCTCGCGGCACCCCGCGACCTGGTCGTGGCCTGCGCGGCGATGCGCAGCCACGTCAACCTGTCCCACATCGTACGGACGTGCGGCTGTTTCGGCATCCGCCGCGTGATCGCCTGCGGCGCCGCGGGCCTCGAGCCGCGCATCGCCCGCGACGGTGCCGAGCAGGTGGCTCTCGAGATCCGCCGCTCGCTGCCGCCGGTGCTCGACCGGCTCAAGGCGGAGGGCTGGCAACTGGTCGGCCTCGAGCAGACGACCGGATCGGAGAGCCTGTTCGGATTCCCGTTCGTGGCGCGGACGGTGCTCGTGGTGGGCAACGAGCGCCTTGGCCTGGAGGACGACGTCCTGGCGCGGCTCGATCGGGTCGCCGAGATCCCGATGGCCGGGCTTCCCCACAGCCTCAACGCGGCGACGTCGGCGGCGATCGCGATCTACGAATACTGCCGCCAGCATCCGGGCGCCGGCCGATGACGCTCGTGATCGGCACCGACGAAGCCGGCTACGGGCCGAACCTCGGGCCGTTGGTCGTGGCGGCCACGGCCTGGCTCGTCGACGACTCCTCCGGGGAATCCGCCGCCGACCGGCTCGCGCGGGCCAACGCCGCCGTGGCCGGTGCGATCGGCGGCGCGCCGCCGTGGGGCGACTCGAAGCGGCTCTACCAGTCCGGGCACGGTCTGGCGGGGCTCGAGGCGGGCGTGCTGGCGGCGCTGGCGGCGTGCGATGCTCGCGCCGTGTCGGGGGCCGCCACCGCACCGGGACCCCACCCCCCGGCCGACGGCCGCGAGCTCGCCGACCGGCTGGGGATCAGCGCGGCCGCGGAGGCGCCGGTGTGGCCGCGGGTCCTCGCCCTGCGGGTGCCGGTGGCGGTCGCCGGCGACCGGCTCGGTCGGCTCACGGCGGCGGTCGCGGCAACGCTGCCGGCAGCGGGCGTGCGCCTCGTGGCGCTGCGCTGCCGGGTGATCCAGCCGGCGGAGTTCAACGCCCTGCTGGCCGCCGGCAACAACAAGTCGGACATCCTCTCGCGGGCCACGCTCGAGCTCGCCGCCGGCCTCCGCGCCGCAGCGCCTGCGGAGGCCGCCGAGGTCGAGTGCGACCGGCACGGCGGCCGGAAGGCCTACGCGGGGCTGGTCGGCGCGCACTTCGGCGCCGGGCTCGTCAGGGCGCTCGAGGAAAGCGCCCGGGTGAGCCGCTACGAGGTGCCGGGGGCGCGGCTGCGGATCGCGTTTTCGGTCGGTGGCGAGGAGCAGGTGCCGGTGGCCCTGGCGAGCATGACGGCCAAGTACGTCCGCGAACTGGCGATGACCGCCTTCAACGCCCATTGGTCCGGGCTCCAGCCGGGGCTCGCCCCCTCGGCCGGGTACCCCGTGGACGCACGCCGCTGGTGGCACGAGGCGGCAGCGGCGGTGCGCGCGGCGGGGCTCGACGCCGATGCGATCTGGCGTCGCTCCTGACCGGCGTTGGGCGCCGTTTGCAGGCGTTCGGCACGGCGACGACAATCTGCCGGGTTCATACCCGACCGCCGCTCCCACTCCCGCCATGCCCACGCTCACCACCCGTCTTGCGATCATCCGCCACGCCTGGGCCGCGGAGGTGTCGGCCAGCGGTGACGACGCGTCGCGCCCGCTCACGCGCAAGGGGCGGAAGCGGTTCGCCCGGCTGGTCGACCGACTCGTCGCCGGGGGCTTGGCCGTCGACGTCATCGCCACCAGCCCGCTCCTGCGTGCCCGTGAGACGGCCGACATCCTCGCCGAGCGCGCCGGGGGCGCGCCCCGGATCGAGGTCGTCGCCGCGCTCGCCCCCGGGTCCGACTGGCGGGCGCTGGTCGACTGGACGATCGCCCAGGACGCCCGGCAGGTGGCCTGGGTCGGTCACGCCCCGTGCGTCGGCCGGCTGGTGGCGCTGTCGATCGGCGACGGCGCCGCGGCGATCCGGATGCCGAAGGGGGCAGTGGCGTCGGTCCGTCTCGACGACGGTCCGGGCCATCCCGGCGAACTGGAATGGCTGGCCACCGCCGATCTGCTCGGCGAGTGAACGGCCCCGGGAGGCTGCTCCCCGGGGTTTCCCGGTCCGCTAGAATTCCTGGCCGTCGCGGTTTCGGTCCAGCCCAGTTGCGTGGAGGCGTGCGATGTTGTGCTGCCATCGAGGTGTCGTGTCCCGGCTGTCGGGCTCCTGCCTGACGGTGATCGCATCCTGGGCGCTCGTCGGCTGCCAGCCGGCCGCGGCCCCCCCGGGCACGCGCGGTGTCGCGGTCGTCGAGTCGGTCGAGGTCCGGCCGGCTCCCACGGCACCGGCCGTCGATGCCGGCAAGGTGGCCAGCGACGAGGCCAAGGTCGCGGCCGACGAGGCGATCGCGGTCGCCGGGCGCGATCTCGGTCCGGCGGCACCGGCCGCCGCTGCCCCGGCCGAACCGGTCGCGGCTCCCGCGCCCGCCGCGGCGCCGAAAGCGATCGAGCCGGCAGCGGCCCAGCCAGTCGCCACGCAACAGCCAGTCGCTGCCGAGCCTGCCGTCGCCAGCGCCGCCGCCACCCGCGAACAGGTGCTCCTCGGTGACCCGGCGCTGACGGCCGGCGTTCCCGGCCAGGGGCCGATCACGCTCGACCAGATCGACGCCTGGCTCGCCGACCCGAAAAACTCGGTCCAGCTCGAGCCGATCCTGCCGCTGGGGTTGTCACAGGGGGCGGCGCAGATCACCGGCCTCGACGAGAACCCGCTCACCCGCGCGAAGATCGAGCTCGGCCGGCAACTGTATTTCGACCCGCGGCTGTCCGCCGACGCGACGGTGAGCTGCGCCAGTTGCCACAACCCTGCCGAGGGTTACTCGGCGCACACCAAGACCGGCGTCGGTATCCGCGGCCAGCAGGGGGGGAGGAACTCGCCGGTGTCGTTCAACCGGATCCTTTCCGGCAAGCAGTTCTGGGACGGACGCGTCGATTCGCTCGAGGCCCAGGCGGTCGGCCCGATCGCCAACCCGATCGAGATGGGGTTCACCCACGAGGGGGTCGTCAAGCGGCTCGGCGAGATCCCGGTGTACAAGCGGCAGTTCGAGAAGATCTTCGGCGAAGTCTCGATCGCCCGGGTCGGCCAGGCGATCGCCGCCTTCGAGCGGGCCCTCGTCACCGCGCCGTCCCCCTACGACTACGGCGAGCAACTCCGCCCCTTCGCCGCCCTCGATGAGGACGACATCGCCGACGATCCCGACCTCGCCAAGCGCTTCGCCGCGGCCAAGGAGGCGGCGGCCGCGACGCCGATGAGCGAGTCGGCCCGCCGCGGCCGCGAGATCTTCTTCACCGAAAAGGGCAATTGCACCGCCTGCCACGTCGGTGCCAACCTCGCCGACGAGAAGTACCACAACATCGGCATCGGGATGGACAAGCCCGAGCCCGACCTCGGGAGGTACGTCGTCTCCAAGGACGAGAAGGACAAGGGGGCGTTCAAGACGCCGACGGTCCGCAACGTCGCCCTCTCCGCCCCCTACATGCACGACGGCTCGCTGGCGACGCTCGAAGAGGTGGTCGAGTGGTACGACAAGGGCGGCCACCCCAATCCGCACCTGAGCGACAAGATCCGCCCCCTCAAGCTCACGGCCGAGGAGAAGGCCGACCTGGTCGAGTTCATGAAGGCCTGCACCGGGCCGACGCCGTCGGTCGAGACCAGCCGGCTCCCGGCCGATTCCTGAGACGGCCAGCCCCGCTTCGGGGAACCCTCGACCGCCGTCGGCCCGAACGCCGACATATATTCATGGCCCTGCCGGCGGTCCCGGCAGGGCCATGGTGTTTGCGGAGCCCTCAGATGCCCGACCGCGCCGACTGGATCCCGGCGGCAGCCGCGAAACAGCCCTTGTTCGCCGGCGTCGACCTCGGGGGCACGAACATCAAAGTCGGACTCGTCGACGACGACGGCCGCACGCTCGCCTTCCACACCGAGCCGACACTCGTCGGCAAGGGCCCCGACGACGTCTGCCGGCGGATGGGCGCGGGCGTCCACACCGTGGCCGGGATGGCCGGCGTGGCGCCGGCGGCGATCGCCCGCGTCGGCCTGGGAACACCGGGTCCGCAGGACCTCAAAGCGGGCACGATCATCCGCGCCGGGAACCTCCCCGGGTTCGACGGCTACCCGGTCCGCGAGGCGGTGTCGCGGGCCTGCGGCCTGCCGGTGACGTTTGCCAACGACGCCACCGCCGCCGGCTACGGAGAGTTCTGGATCGGCTCGGCGCGGGAGTTCGGCAGCTCGGTCCTGCTCACGCTCGGCACCGGGATCGGCGGCGGGATCGTGATCGCCGGCGAGCCGCTCGAGGGGGCCCACAGCCACGGCGCCGAGTGCGGCCACAACCTCGTCGACCCCTCCCCCGAGGCGCGCGTGTGCCCGTGCGGCATGCCGGGGCATCTCGAGGCCTACTGCAGCGCCAAGGCGTTGCTCAAGCGCGCCCGCCAGGTCCTCGATCTCGCGCCGGGCGGGTCGCTGGCGCGGGCGGTGGCCGGCGGGGCGGAGCTGACGCCGTTGCTGGTGTCGCGCGAGGCCGCCGCCGGCGACGGAGTGGCCCTCGACCTGATCCTCGAAGTCGCCCGCTGGCTGGGGATCGGGATCGTCACGCTGATGCACACCGTCGATCCCGATGCCGTCCTCCTCGGCGGCGCGATGACCTTCGGCGGCGAGGAGCACCCGGTCGGCCGGGCGTTTCTCGAGCGGATCCGCGCCGAGGTGAAAAGCCGCACCTTCCCGTTGCTCGCCGAGCGGACCACGATCCGCTTCGCGCTGCTCGGCGGCGACGCCGGCTACGTCGGCGCCGCGGGGATCGCCCGTCTCGAGCACCAGCGTCTCGCCCGCCCGGCCGCCGGCTGAGCGATCCGTTCCGCGGTAGAATCAATCCATGGCCATCGACTGCAAGCAGATCCGCAACTTCTCGATCATCGCCCACATCGACCACGGCAAGAGCACGCTCGCCGACCGGCTCCTCGAGCGCACCGGCACCGTCGACAAGCGCCAGCTCAAGGAGCAGATGCTCGACGACATGGAGCTCGAGCGGCAGCGCGGGATCACGATCAAGGCGCGCGCGGTGCGGATGGAATACCGCCACGGCGGCAAGACCTACGAGCTCAACCTCATCGACACCCCGGGCCACGTCGACTTCCACTACGAGGTGTCGCGGAGCCTGGCCTGCTGCGAGGGGGCGGTGCTCCTCGTCGACGCCTTCCAGGGGGTCGAGGCGCAGACCGTGGCCAACGCCTATGCAGCGATCAACCAGAACCTCGCCATCGTCCCGGTGATCAACAAGGTCGATCTCGTCCATGCCCGCGTCGACGAGGTCCTCGCCGAGATGGAGCAGAGCCTGGCGATCGACGGTGCCGAGGTGATCCGCGCCAGCGCCAAGACGGGGATCGGCATCGACGACCTGCTCGCGGCGATCATCGAGCGGATCCCGCCGCCGGCCGGCGACCCGGCCGCCGTCCTCCAGGCGATGATCTTCGACAGCCACTACGACAGCTACCGCGGCGCGATCACCTACGTCCGGATCGTGCAGGGGACGATCCGCAAGGGGCAGAAGATCCGCTTCCTCCGCACCGGCGTGACCCACGACGTCCTCGAGATCGGGCAGTTCGTGCCGCAGCGCCGCGCCTGCGACGAGCTCGTCGCCGGGCAGGTGGGCTACCTCGTCTGCAACATCAAGGACGTCAAGCAGGTCCACATCGGCGACACGGTGACGATCCCCGGCGACGAGGCCGCCTCCGCGCTGTCGGGCTACAAGCCGCCGCAGCGGATGGTGTACTGCGGCCTCTATCCCTCCGAGGGGGAGAACTTCGAGGAGCTGCGCGACTCGCTGGAGAAGCTGGCGATCAACGACCCGTCGTTCGAGTTCCAGCCGGAGAGCTCGGAGGCGCTGGGATTCGGGTTCCGCTGCGGGTTTCTCGGCCTGCTCCACATGGAGATCATCCAGCAGCGCCTCGAGCAGGAGGCCGACCTCGACCTCGTCCAGACCGCCCCCAACGTCACCTACCAGATCAAGAAGACGACGGGCGAGACGATCGAGATCACCAACCCCCAGGACGTGCCCGACACGGGGCAGATCGAGGAGTTCCGCCAGCCGGTGGTGCGCACCAATTTCCTCGTCCCGGTCGAGCACATCGGGCCGATCATGCAGCTGTGCACCGATCGCCGCGGCACCTACCTGAAGACCGAATACCTGTCGCCGACCCGGGCGATGCTCACCTTCGACCTGCCGCTGGCCGAGGTGATCTACGACATGCACGACAAGCTCAAGAGCGTGACCCGCGGCTACGGGACGATGGATTACGAGCTCGTTGGCTACTTCCCCGCCGACCTCGTCCGCCTCGACATCCTCGTCGGCGGCAAGAAGGTCGACGCGCTGTCGATCATCTGCGACCGCCGCGACGCCGACCGCCGTGGCCGGGCGATCGTCAAGAAACTCCGCGGCGAGATCGACCGCCACATGTTCGAGATCGCCCTCCAGGCGGCGATCGGCACGAAGGTCATCGCCCGCGAGACGATCTCGGCGATGCGCAAGAACGTCACCGCCAAGTGCTATGGCGGCGACATCTCGCGCAAGAAGAAGCTGTGGGCGAAGCAGAAGGAAGGCAAGAAGCGGATGAAGAGCATCGGCAGCGTCGACATCCCGCAGAAGGCCTTCATGGCGGTCCTCGACCAGGGGAGCGAGCGCTGACTTTCCTTGGACGAAGCCACCCCTGGCCTTTGTCCACTCGGGCGAGCGATACGATCGCGCGCCCTCTCCGCCGGGGGGCGCACCGGCCCCCGCGGCGGTCGTCACCTCGCCGGCCCCTGCGTGCGGCGCTCACCCACGCCCGCGGCGCTTGAGAGCGATCCCTTCGCGGATCGCCAGCGCCCCGACGACGACGCTCACCACGCTGCCGAGCGACATCGGGTCGATCTCGGGCACACCGGCAGGGGGAATTGCCATCGCCACCGAACCAGCCAAGCCACCGGCGACGACCGCGAGGAACCCGAACCCGGAAAGCACACGACCGGCCACGACCGACAGCGTGTAGCGCGACATGGAAACACTCCTTGGGATTGAGCCCGGCTTTCCGGGCAGGAAGAAAAAAGACTCCACGAAAAATCGTTGAACGAACCCTCGAGCAAACCGTGGAACGACCGTCGGCACCGGATGCGGTGCCGCCCGCCTCACCCACGCCCGCGGCGCTTGAGCGCGACCCCTTCGCGCAGTGCCAGCGCTCCGACGACGACGCTCACCACGCTGCCGAGCGACATCGGGTCGATCTCCGGCACGGGAGAAACGCCGGCCAGCGCCGCCGAACCGGCCATCACGGCGGCGACGACGGCGAGAAACCCGCACCCGGTGAGCACACGACCGACCACGACCGACGGCGTGAAGCGCGACATTGACAGCACTCCTTGGAAATGAGTCCGGGCACACCGGACAGGCTGGGGAAGACGACGAACGAGACGGAAATGGCACGGCGGCGCGGCCGGGCGGTCGATGCGACCGCCGTCGCACCGCCCTGAGCGGTGACGCGGCGGGCGTGCCTGCACCGGGGGGGGTAACGCATGGCTGCGCGGCGATGGGGCGCTGCGGTCGCGCACCGCCGCACGGTTTTCTCGACCGTGCGGGCGCGCGCACCCGCGGCGGCGCGGGGCGGATCCATGGATCGGGATGGGCTGGTGGGGATGAACCCGCGCGCACCCGCATCACCGACGAGATTCGGCGACGGCGCGACGTCGGCGCAGGAGACGCCGGTCATCGACCGGCAGGAACCACCCGCTCGTCATTCCCGCGCGGACGAACCCCGGGAGCCGCACTCCCGGCGCATCGACCCTACGGGCACGCCCACCGGCGATCGATCAATTGATCGACTCGAGGGCCGATCAGACGATCACGTCGCACGGAGACGACGCTGGATGGAACCGAAAGAATCCTGCAAGACGCACACCGAAGAAAACCCGGCGGCGATCAGATGCTTGCAGGAGCGGTTCCTGAAAAAAGCGTGAAAGCGAAGCGAATTAGTCCACTGGTTACGAGCCCTACTCGCAGCGAATCGGCTTGTCAATCTTTTTTTCCGGCCTCACCTGGGGTGGGGTGCCCTACGACGGCAGCCCTGGCGAGGAATACCGGAGCCCCTGGTCCAGACAGCGGCGGGGCACGACGAGGGCGATATCCTGACTGCCCGCACCGTCCCTCCCGGAGCACCCCCGTGAACGATGTCCGGCTCCCGGCGTTCCTACCCTCCGCCCTGCGTGCGCTGGCCTGCGCGAGCGTGCTGGCCGCAGCGCTGCCGGCGCAGCCCCCGGTCGTCGACCACGACAAGGACTACGTCCTCACGCCGACGAGCACGGCCCGCGGCCCCGGTGTGCCCGCCGGGTCGACGCGGATGGTCGTCCACAGCGCGTCGGCCATCTTCCCCGGCACGATGCGCCGGGTGTGGATCCACCTCCCCGCCGAGCCGATCCTGAAAACGGTCGGCGCCGAGGGGCTCGCCGTGATCGTGTTCCAGGACGGTCACGCCTATGTCGACGAGCAGGGGCAGTTCCGGGCGCCGATCGTCATCGACAACCTCGTCCATGCCGGGACGATCCCACCGGTGGCGGCGATCTTCGTCGATCCCGGCCACTCCGGCGGGACGCTGCCCGGTGACAAGCCCGGGTGGCAGCCCGCGCCGAACAACCGGAGTGTCGAATACGACACGCTGTCACCGCAGTACGCCGGGTTCCTCGAGGAGGTGATCCTGTCGCTCGCCGCCGGCGACGAGCGATTGAAGGCCGCGGGGGTCCGGCTCACCGCCGACCCCGAGCGCCGCGCGATCTGCGGGATCTCGTCAGGGGGGATCTGCGCGTTCACGGTGGCCTTCGAGCGGCCCGATCTGTTCCGCAAGGTGATTTCGCACGTCGGCAGCTTCACCGACATCCGCGGCGGGGACCACTACCCCGCGCTCGTCCGGAAGACGAAGGGGGCGGCCAAGCCGATCCGCGTCGCCCTCCAGGCCGGTGAGAACGATCTCGACAACCAGCACGGCAACTGGTGGCTCGGCAACCTGCAGATGCAGAAGGCCCTGGCGTTCGCCGGCTACGACCACCTGTTCATCGGCGGGGTCGGCGCCCACAACGGCAAGCACGGCGGGATGGTGCTCCCCGAGATGCTCGCCTGGACGTGGCGCGACTGGCGCGCCGCCGGCCGGTAGCCGCGGCCGCTTGCCACTCCCCGGCAGCCCTCCGAACCGCCCCGGCCCGAATCCCCGCAATTCCCGCGACTCCTGCATGGACACTCCCGACGACGTGCGCCGCCTGCCGGCCACCGTTCGCGCTCTCGGCTGGACGAGTTTCCTCACCGACCTGTCGAGCGAGGCGATCTACCCGCTCCTGCCCGCGTTCATCACCCGTGAACTGGGGGGCACGGCACTGGCCGTCGGCCTGATCGACGGCATCGCAAACGCCGTGGCAGCCGTCATGCGGCTCCCCTCGGGGGCGCTGTCCGACGCCATCGGCCGCCGGCCGTTGGTGCTCGCCGGCTATGGCGTGTCGGCGCTGGTGCGGCCGCTGATGGCGGTGGTCGGTTCGACCACCGGGGTGCTCGCCGTCCGCAGCGCCGACCGGTTCGGCAAGGGGATCCGCTCCGCCCCGCGCGACGCGCTGGTGACCGATCTGGTCGGGCCGGCGCTGCGCGGCCGGGCGTTCGGCCACATCCGCGCCATGGACCATCTCGGGGCGGCGCTGGGACCGCTGGTGGCGATGACGTTTCTCGTGCTGTTTCCGGGACGCGAGCGGACGCTGTTCCTCCTCGCGCTCCTGCCCGGCCTGGTGACACTGGCGGTGATCGCCGCGGTGGTCCACGACCCGCCGGCGCGCACGCCGCTGGCGGCGAAGACGGCGCTGGCCGGCGGACTGTCGCGTGGCCAAACGCTCCTCCTGGGCGCCGTGGCGGTCTGGGCGCTGGGGGCGGCGAGCGAGCAGTTCTATCTCCTCCGGGCGGCCGACGTCGGCGTCAGCCAGTGGCTCGTGCCGGCTGTCTGGTTCGCGGTGGGGCTGGTCAAGAGCGCCGCGGCGCGCGTCTCGGGTCCGCTCATGGAGCGGCTCGGAGCGACCACGACGCTGGCGGCCGGCTGGCTGCTGTTCGGCGCTGCCCACGTGGGCCTCGCGCTGACGACGGCGATCCCGACGACGCTCGTGGCGATCGTGGCCGTGGCGGCGGCCTACGGGCTGGTCGAACCGGCGGAGCGGGCGCTGGTCGCCGAATTGTCGCCGCCGCACCGGGTCGGCGCGGCGTTCGGCTGGTACACGCTCGTCCAGGGGCTGATGGGCCTCGTCGCCGGCCTCGTCGCCGGGTGGCTGTGGGACCGGCACGGCGCCCCGGCGGCGTTCACGCTCACCGCGGTCCTGGCGGTGCTGGGCTGTACGATGCTCCTGACCCTCGTGCGCCCGCTCGGCCATCCTCCGTCCCCCGCTCCCGGAGCAGCACCATGACGACCCGGCGCTTCTGTCGATCCACTGCCCCGGTCCCCCGCCGCCAGCTTGCGGCGGCCCTGCCGCTGCTGGTGGCGCTCGCCGCACGCCCCGCGTCCGCCGCGGACCCGCGCGAGGTGTTCACGGCCGCGGTCGATCAGCTGTTCGCCGGCGATCCCAAGCGCTCGGCGGAGCTGTTCGACGAACTGGTGGCCCTGCGGCCGGAGATCGAGCCGGAGCTGTGGCAGCGCGGCCTGGCGCTGTATTACGCCGACCGCTTCGCCGACGGCCGGCGCCAATTCGAGCGCCACAAGGAGGTCAATCCGGCCGACGTCGAGAACGTCACCTGGCACTTCGCCTGCGTCGCCCGCGAGCAGGGGATCGCCGCGGCGCGGAAGATGCTGCTGCCGGTGGGAAGCGACGCGCGGGTGCCGATGAAGGAAGTACTCGACCTGTACCGCGGCACGGGCTCGGCCGAGGCGGTGCTCGCCGCCGCCGCTGCCGGCCCGGACTCGGCGCGGCGCAACCAGCTCTGCTACGCCCATCTCTACCTCGGCCTTCTCGCCGAGGCGGAGGGGGACGACGCGGCCGCGAAGCGTCACCTCGTCGCGGCGGCGACGACCCACCGGATGGACCACTTCATGGGGAAGATCGCCCAGCTCCACTGCCGGCTGCGCGGCTGGGAGGCGGCGCAACCCGCCGCTCGGTGACCGCCGCCTGACGGGCGGTCACTTCCCGACGCGGTACAGCTTCGTGTTGCTGCGGACATACATGCTGCCGCCGGCGACGGCGGGGCTGGCGAGGATCTCGTCGCCGAGGTCGAGCGTCGAGACCACCTTCCCCTCGGTGTCGCCCAGGCTCACCACCTGCACGAGCCCCGCCTCGTTGACCGCCCAGAGGTGGGCCCCATCGGTCACCGGCGTGCCGCTGAACGGCCCCTGGAGACGGAGCTGCCACTTCCGCTTGCCCGTCGCCCGCTCGCCGGCGGTGAGGACGTCGCCGCGGTTGAGCGAGTAGACGGCGTCGCCGGCGACGAGGCCGCTGGCGGTCGCCGGGGCGAGCTGGTTGTTGCGCCACAGCTGCCGCGGCTGGCCGGCCGGATCGGCCGCGTCGAGCGCCAGCGCCGTCACGCCGTTGCTCGGCACGTAGAGCACGCCGTCGGCGAGGCAGCTCGACGCCACCGTGTCGGCGCCGTCGGCGTAGCGCCAGGCGGTGCTGCCGTCGGCGACGCGGATCGCGTCGACGCCGGTCTTCGACTGCAGCGCCACCAGCCCCGGTGCGAGCACCACCGGCGACGTCCAGTTGGCCCCCTTGGGGCGGTCGAGGCGCCAGCGGTTGGCCCCGGTGGCGACGTCGAGGCCGATCGTGTAGCTCTCGCTGTCGTTCTCGACCGGGACGACGAGCACGTCGCCGGCGACCAGCGGCGAGCTGGCCATGCCGAGGCTGTTGCTGACGTTGGGATAGTCGTAGGTGATCCCGCGGATCCAGCGGAGGTTGCCGTCGAGGTCGGTGCAGACGACGTCGTTCGAGGAGAACACCGCGTACACCTGCCGGCCGTCGCTGCACGGCGTCGGGGCGGCGACGCTCGTCTTGGAGTGGCACATCGTCCGGCCGGTGGCGAGCACCTGCCGGTCCCAGAGCAGCTTGCCGGTGGCGGCGTCGAGGCAGACGAGGTGGAGCTTGTCCTGCGTTGGACCGTCGCTGGTGGTGACGAACACCCGGTCGCCGACGACCAGCACCCCGGACAGCCCCCTGCCGGGGAGCGGCGCCGACCAGCGGATCGCCTCGGCCGACAGCTCCGTCGGCAGCGCGCCGGCGGGGACGACGCTCGCCCCCCCAGGGCCGCGGAACGTGAGCCAGTCGGCGCCCTGCCCCCGGGCGGGGAAGGTCGCTGCCAGCAGCAGCACGGCGATCGCGGACAGCGTCTTCATCACGGCCCCCTCGGCGGCATCGGTCATCGGTCGGCGGGGAGGACGGCCGTCCCCACGCTGTCGCAGACCCGCAACTGGAACTCCCACTCCGTCGTCCACGGCTTGCGCTGGTCGTCCTGGCAGAGCTTGACGAGGATCGTGTTCCGCCCCGGCACGAGGGTCACCGGGAGGCGGTACTGGTCGACCTCCATCCCACGGTGGTACTCGTCACGACCGAAGACGAGCGTGCCGTTGAGCCACACCTTCCAGGCGTTCTTCGTGCCGAGGCGCAGCTCGGCGGCCTGCCCGCGCGGGGCGACGAAGTCGGCGACGGCGTAGGCGACGACCTCCTTGAGACCCTCCTTCGGGGCGTCCTTGGGAGCGGCGGCCGCCGCGGCGTCGGCCGGCGGTGGATAGACGCCGTTGATGTCGACCAGCCCCATCGGGTCGGCCGTCGACACCGGCCGCCACTCGACCGGACCGAACTTGCCGGCGACGGTGGCCGCCGGATCGATCCCCGCCTCGGGCGGGTAGGCGGTCTCGTAGCCGCGGAGCGCCGGATTGTCGAACGGACCGATGACCTTCCACTCGCGGAGAAAGCCGAAATGCCGCGCCAGATCGACGGTCGCCCCCGTCTTCTCCAGGGCCTTGGCGATCGCCTGCACCTGCTCGACGTCGCGCGCGGCGGTGAACGCGCGTTCGAGCAGGGCCCGCGACTCGTCGGCGCGGCCGGCCTCACCGGCCGCCTCGGCACGGCGCACGAGGGCGGCGACGGCGTCGCGCCGCAGCTCGACGCTCGGGTCGTCGAGCATCCCGTCGAGGAGCCGCGCCGCCCGCGCCTCGTCGGTGCCGCGGAGCAGGTCGTAGGCGAGCCGGCGCGGGCGCGGATCGTGGCCTGTGTCGGTGACGAACGCCTCGAGGGCGTCGGCGGGAAGGGGCCGGCCGCTGGCGGTCACGGCGTCGACCGCGGTCCGCAGCCAGTTGAAGGCCAGCGGGTTGGCCCCGTCCATCGCCGCCAGCACGCGCGGCAGCGATTCGACGCCGGCGGCGGCGACGACGGGCCAGGCCGTCCCGGCGGCGGCGTTCCCCTTCCCCTCGTGGTCGACCTGCCGCAGCGTGTCCAGCGCCGCGTCGAACGCCGGTGGCGCCGCCCGGCCGCTTGCCGCGACGAGCAGACCGGCCACGACCACCACCGCCGCCACGAGGCGCGCCATCGTTTCCCCCAGTCACCAGACACGTTCACCGGCGCCCGGCCGCGCGGCGACCACCGCCGCGCCCGCGATGCCGCTCAGACGGCGGCCAGCGCCCCCTTGGCCACCTCGAGGCACTCGCGGATGTCGGCCAGTGGATTCTCCGGGTGTTCCTCGTATTCCAGCGACAGCGCGCCGTCGGCCGGGAATCCCACCTGCTCGAGCGCCGCGAACACCGCCGGCACGTCGAGATGCCCCTTGCCGAGGATCACGCCGGTGGTCTTGTCCTGCATCTCCTTGAAGTCCTTGAGGTGGATGCCGTACAGCCGGCCCTTGAGGAGGCGGATCACCTCGACCGGGTTCTCGCCGGAGCGGATGTAGTGGCCGAGGTCGGCGCAGGCCCCGATCCGGACGTCGTGCTTCTCGATCGCCCGGAGGACGTCGACCGCCTTGTTGTAGCGGTGCTTCGGCCCGTGGTTGTGGATCGCGATCCGGATGTCGAACTCCTTGACGAGCTCGTCGAGGCTGGCGAACGACTCCGGCGCAGGATCGGCGGAGATGATCGGGATCCCGGCCGCCTTGGCGAACTCGAACACGCGCCGATTGGCCGCGGCGTCGGCGCCGAAGCCGTTGACGCCATGGGCGGTCATCGTCAGGCCGAGGTCGGCGACCTTCCGCTTCATCGCCGCGATCTGTTCGGGGGTCGACTCGACGGGGAACATTCCGCCATAGAACTCGATGAACTTGAAGCCGAGGTCGCGGGCGTGGCGGAGCGCTTCGTCGACCTTGTAGCCCCGCAGCGAGTACATCTGGATCCCCAGATGGAGCGGCGCGGCGGCGGCCCACGAGGGGCGCGACCCGGTGGCGACGACGGCGCCACCGGCGGCGGCGAGCAGGGTGCGGCGGGAGATGCACGCGGACATGCGACGACTCCAGGGGGGCGGGGACGGGGCCTCGGGGCGGATGATACCCCGGCGCAGGCCCGCGCCGCATCCTCGCGCGACGGCCCCACGACCGGACTCAGCCGTCGACCAGCCGGGCGTGCCAGCCGGCACGGTGGGCCGCGGCGAGATCGAGCCGCGGGTCGTCCCCCACCAGGATCAGCTCGTCGGGACGGCGGCCGAGGCGCCGTTCGACGGCGCGGAAGAACTCCAGCGCCGGTTTCCGCCAGCCGAGCTCCGACGAGGCGAACACGTGGCTCGCGGCGTCGAGCGGCGCGACGGCGGGGGCGATCGCGAGGAGGCGCTCGTCGAAATTGCTCGCCAGCGCGATCTCCAGCCCAGCGCCGCGTGCCGCGGCGACGAGGTCCACGCCGCGCCCGACCGGCCGCCAGGCGCGGGGGTCGGCGAAATGGTCCCACAGGTCGGCGAAGATCGCCGGCAGCGCCGCCACTGGTCCGAACACGTCGGCGACGATGCCCTGCCAGCGCTCCCGTTCGCGGCGGCGGTCGGTGGCGTGGGCCGGGGTCGCCGCCGCGTCGATCGCCTCCTGGCGCTGCCAGGCGGCGCGGAAGGCGACGCGGATCGCCTCCTCGTCGATCTCGATGCCATGGGCCCGGCCGGTGTCGCGGTAGGCCCGGGCGACCGACGGGCAGGGCTCGACGAGCGTGCCGACGACGTCGAACACCACGACTCCGACACCGGGCGGGGGAAACGCGTGGTCCGTGCACCCCGGCAGCAACGGCCCACGGGACCGGCCGGGAACGCGCGGTGGCGGGAGCGGAGGGGCACTCACGGCTGCATCCGGGGGGAAGGTCGTCCCCCGGGCCGGCGCCGGGGCGTCACCGTCGTGCGATCAGTCCCAGGTCGAGCCCGAACACGAACACCATCAAGCCGAGGATCAGGGCCAGGCCGAGGTAGCTGAGGGCCACCACCACCCCCTCGCTCGGCGGCTTGCCCCGGATCCACTCGTACGCCAGGAACACCATATGCCCGCCGTCGAGGACGGGGATGGGGAGGAAGTTCACCACCGCGAGATTTGCCGACAGCATCGTCAGGAACAGCAGCAGGCGGCTGAACCCCTCCGACGCCGACCGCCCCGCCTGCTTGGCGATCTCGATCGGCCCGCCGAGGAGGCGCGGGCTGATCTGGTTGCTGGTCACCTTGCGGAGGAATCGCGACACGAGGCTCAGGTCCTCGCCGGCCTGCACGGCGCCGCGCCGCAGGGCCCCACCGACCGATCCCGCCTGCTCGATCCGGTAGAGGGCTTCGAACACCAGCCCCCGATCGACGACGAACCGGTCGGGGAGCGGCTCGGGGGTGAGCTCCACGGTCCGCGGCGGCGCCCCATCGGCGGCCGCGACCTCGAGCGCCAGCCGTGTGCCGGGGGGCGCCAATTGCATCTCCGCCAGCACGAACGGCCAGGTGAGCTGCTTGGGGCCGAGGGGAAGCGGGTTTCCCCCACCCTCCGCGGCGGCATCGGGCAGCACGAACCGCACGGCGACGATCCGCTCTCCGGCGCGGATCCCTGCACGCGCTCCGGGCCCACCGGGGGTGACGCGCGACACGACCGGATCGACCGGCAGCGCGATCCCGACGCTCGACAGTGCCAGCGGGCTGGCCGGGAACCGCGGCTCCTCGATCCAGGTCACCGACCGCGGATCGAGCGTGACCGGGAGCGTCGCTCCGTCCCGTTCCACCTCGATCGTCACCGTCCGCCCCACCGCCGAGCGGAGCCGGTCCTCGAGCACCGCCGGGTCGCCGACCGCGCCGCCATCGACGGCGACGATCCGGTCGCCGGGCTCGATCCCTGCCAGCGCCGCCGGCGAACCGTCCTGGACCGCCGAGATCGCGAGCGCTTCCATCTCGAGGCCCGTGGTCAGCCGCCGCTGCGGTGGCACGACGGCCGTCAGCGTCGCCGTGCCGGCTTCCCCGGCGCGCTCGATCTCCAATCCGACGGGCCGGTCGACTCGTGCCGACAGGACCGCGATCAATTCGGCATAGGTCGCCACCGGAACGCCATCGACGGCGCGGATGGTGTCGCCCCCCTCGAGGCGCGGTTCGGCGCGTCCCGCGGACCCGGGCAGCCCGTCGGAGAGCTCGGCCGGGAGGCGCAGCGAGAACGGATTGACGATCCCCACCGCCGGCACCCCGAGATCGGTGTCGGGGTGGAGGAGCAGCTCATGCACCTGTCCCGCGCCGGGGCTCCGCACCCGGAACGACACCCCGCGGTCGACGTCGCCGAGCGTGACCCGCTTCTGCAGGTCGGCGAACACGGGGTTCTCGCGGTCGCCGATCGCGACGATCTCGTCGCCGGTGCGCAGCCCCGCCCGCCAGGCCGCCCCACCCGGACGGACCGATGAGATGCCGCAGGTCATCTCGCGGACGCCGAGGCCGAACGCCAGCGACGCCATCAGGAAGGCGAAAATGACGTTCATGATCACGCCGGCGGAGATGATCGCCATCCGCTCCGGAACGCTCTGCGCCGGGTAGCTGCGCGGATCCCAGGCCGGGTGCGGGCCGGCGACCGGCTCGGGGGGAAGGTCACCGGAGACGGTGGCGCGGGCCCGCTCGGCCTCGCCCGCGGCGGCGGCCGGGTTGTCGTCCTGGCCGAGCATCTTCACGTAGCCGCCGAGAGGGAGGATGCCGATGCCGTACTCGGTTTCCCCCCAGGTGAAACTCGCCAGCTTGAGGCCGCCGACGTCGAACCCGAGGAAGAACTTCTCGCACTTCACCCCGCACGCCTTGGCGACGAGGAAATGCCCCAGTTCGTGGACGAAGATCACGAACCCCAGGCCGAGGGTGACCTGGAGGAACTCGACCGGATGGGAACCGATCCAGCGCAGCAACGGCAGGCCCGGGATCGCGCCGACGAGGGCTCCGCCGGCCAGCGTCCCGCTCACGAACTCATCCACTGGGCGACCTCCTGTCTGGCCCAGGCATCCAGCCGGTGGATGTCGTCGAGCGTGGGATCGGCTTGGTAGGGGTGCTCGCGGAGCGCCCGCCCGGCGAGGACCGCGATCTCCGTGAACGGCAGCCGGCCGGCGAGGAACGCACCGACCGCGACCTCGTTGCCGGCGTTGAGCGCCGCCCCGGCGGTGCCCCCGCGGGCGGCAGCCTCGAGCCCGAGGCCCACCGCCGGAAAGCGCTCCGGATCGGGGGGCTCGAAGTGCAGCGCCAGGGGAGCGGTGAGATCCAGCCGCTTCGCCGGGCCGGGAAACCGCTCCGGATAGGCCAGCGCGTACTGGATCGGCATCTTCATGTCGGGGGGGCCGAGCTGGGCGATCACCGACCCGTCGACGAACTCGACGAGCGAGTGGACCACCGACTGCGGATGGACCACCACTTCCAGTTTCTCAGCCGGGATGTCGAAGAGCCAGCGGGCCTCGATCAATTCCAGCGCCTTGTTCATCATCGTCGCCGA
>JAGWVR010000049.1 GCA_018970785.1 Planctomycetota bacterium | reverse complement strand
TACCGCAAGCACATCCTCACGCTCGAGGACCCGATCGAGTTCGTGTTCACCGAGGACAAGTGCCTGATCAACCAGCGGGAGATCGGCCAGGACGTCAAGAATTTCGAGATCGGGATGAAGCACGCCGTCCGCGAGGACCCCGACATCATCCTCGTCGGCGAGATGCGTGACGTGGAGACGTTCAAGACGGCGATCCACGCCGCCGAGACCGGGCATCTGGTGTTCGGCACGATCCACGCCGCCAGTGCCCCGAGCACGATCGGCCGGATCCTCGACCTGTTTCCCCAGGAGGAGCACGCCGCCATCCGCAGCGCGATCGCCTTCAACATGAAGGGGATCATCGCCCAGAAGCTCCTCAAGTCGATCCGCCCCGGCGTCAGCCGGGTGCCGATCTGCGAGGTGCTGTTCTTCGACGTCCTCGTGCGCAAGTACGTCCTCGAGGAGCAGGAGCACCTGATCGCCGACCACATCCGCAAGTCGGCCAAGGACGGCATGCAGGACTTCACGGCGAGCCTCAAGTCGCTCATCGATCAGCAGCTCATCGATCGCAACGACGCGCTCGAGATCGCCCCCAACCGCGAGGCGCTGATGATGGCCCTCAAGGGGATCGGTGTCTCGTGATGCGGGGCCGTTGCCTGCCGGCGGCGCTGGTCGTCGCCCTCCACGCGGCCGTGAACGGCGGCGGAATCGCCCGCGCCGACGACGGCTGGCCCGTGCCCAGCCCGGAGTGGCTCGACCGTCCGGCCGGCGGCGGGCTGGCGATCCTTCCCCTGGTGACGTGGTGGCTGCTGGTCCTCTGCTGGACCGCGTCCTCCGACTGGGTGACGCGCGACGCCTCGAAGCGCAACATCCAGCCCAATCTCTGGGGAGCGGTGGTGGCGTTCCCGTTCTTCCTCACCGCCCTCGTCGCCTGGCTCGTGCCCTCGGCGATCATCGGCCAGGTGCTGATGGGGCTGGGCTGGCTGGTGCCGCTGTTCGTCTATGCCGGGCGGCGGAACGCCAAGCTCAAGGAGTCGGAGAAGATCCTCACCGTCGGCCATGCCCGCCGGGCGCTGGCCGGGGTCCTGGGGCGGTTCGGGATCCACATGGAGGTCGGCGACGAGCCGGCCGACGCCCTCCCGGCGATCACGCTGCTGCCGGTCGGGGGCAAGGACGAGGCCGAGAACAAGGCCCGTTCCGAGGCCGCGGCGGCGACTCCCGGGATCGAGGAGACGAAGAAGATCCTCCAGCAGGCCGTGGCGGCGCGGGCCTCGACGCTGCTCCTCGAATGGGGGCCGTCGGTCGTCAACCTCCGCAACGAGGTCGACGGGGTGTGGATGCCGCAGCGGGTGTTCAAGAGCAAGGGGGGGCGGAAGACGGGCGAGGTGTGGGCCGACGCCCCGCCGCTCGAGCGGCCGGTGGCCGACGCGATCGCCGTCACCCTCAAGACGCTCACCGGTCACGAGCCGAAGGAGCGGCGCGGCCAGCTCTCGGGGACCTTTGCCGTGCAGTCCGACGGCAAGCCGCGGAATTGCCGGCTGACCGTCCGCTCGGCCCCCGGCGGCGAGCAGATGCTCGTCCAGATCGAGTCCCCGGCACTGCTCTTCAAGGGCTACGACGACCTCGGGGTCCCGAAGCCGATCGCCGAGCGGCTCCGTGAGCTGCTGGCGCTGGAGAAGGGGGTGCTGCTGGTGTCGTCGCCGCGTGGCAACGGCCTGTCGACCACCTTCGACGTCGTCGTCCTCGCCTGCGACCGGCTCCTCCGGGACTTCATCTCGATCGAGGACGCCGCCGCCCCGCCGCGCGAAATCCAGAACGTCAAGCCGGTCCGCTACGACGCCCGCTCGGGCACGACCCCGGTGGCCGCCCTCGAGACGGCGATGCGCGAGTACCCGCGCGGGATCGTGACCCGCGACCTCACCGACAAGGATCTGGCGGTCAAGCTGCTCGAGCTCGCCGACGACTCACAGATGGTGATCATCAGCCTGCGTGCCAACGACGCCGTCGACGCCGTCGCCCGGCTCGTCGCCGCCGGTGTTCCCGCCGACCTCCTTGCCAGGACCCTGATCGGTTCGCTGTCGCAGCGGCTGGTCCGGAAGCTGTGCCCGAAGTGCCGGGAGCAATTCGTGCCGCAGCCCGACCTGCTGGCGAAGCTGAAGAAGACACCCGAGGAGTTGCCGTTCCTCAAGAAGCCCAGCGAGCACGGCTGTCGGCTGTGCGGGGGCAGCGCCTACTTCGGCCGGACGGCGATCTTCGAACTGGCCTCGGGGCCGACCCTGCGGCAGGCGGTCGCCAAGAAGGTCGACGCCGCCACGCTCCGCCGCGCGGCGGAGAAGGACGGCCTCCAGCCGATGCGCGACGAGGGGCTGCGGTTGGTGCTCGAGAACGTCACGGGGCTCGAGGAGTTGCAGCGCGTGTTCGCCGCGAAGTCCTGAACCGCCGGAAAGCAGCCATGATCGTCACCATCCTCCTCGTGATCGTGTTCCTCGCCGTCACCCTCGTGCTCGTCCGCGAGGGGCTGTGGAGTGCGATGGTGATTTTCCTCAACCTCCTCGCGGCGACGACCGCGGCCACCGCCTGGTACCCGGTCGTCGCGAACTTCGCCGACGGCCATCTGCCGACCTTCACCTACCTGATCGATTTCCTCGCCTGGTGGGGATTGTTCGCGCTGGTCCTCCTGGTGATGCGCGAGGTCACCGACCGGCTGTCGCGGACCAAGGTCAAGTTCGTCAAGCAGGTCGAGCTGGGCGGCAGCGCGCTGGTCGGGATGATGGCCGGGTGGTTGATGGTCTGCTTCACCGCGGCCTCGCTCCACACCGCCGCGGTGCCGCGCGATCTCGTCCAGCCGACCCCCGAAGCGACGATGTTCCTCGGGTTCGCCCCCGACAGGAAGTGGCTCGCCTGGACGCGGTTTTCCACCGAGCACGGTCCGTTCGGCAGGCCCGGCGCGAACCGGGCCGACGTTTTCGATCGTGACGCGCGGTTCATCCTCGCCTACGGCGACCGCCGGGCGGCGCTGGAGCAAGCCGAGGGGCTGCGGGTCAACCGGGAGTAGCGGCCGTGGTGGACGAATCGGGTGACTACCGGCCGGTGAGCTGGCTGGCCGTGGCCGCCGCCATCGGCGGAATCGTGTCGGCGATCGCCCTCCTCGGTCCGCTGTTCTGGGTGGTGCCGCTGCTGGCCACGCTCTTGGCGCTGGTGGCCCTGGCCGATGTCGGCCGGGACGGCGCCACGAAGGTCGGGCGCTGGGCGGCGCTGGCGGGATTGTTCCTCGCCATCGGATTCGCTTCCCAGGCGATCTCCGGGCATCTGGTCGGGCGCTGGGTGGCCGGTCGCCGGGCCGAGGCGACCGCGCGGCACTGGGTGGCGACCGTCCAGCAGGGCAACGTCACCGATGCGGCGAAGATGCTCGACCCGGGCGCGATCGACCGTGGCCCGATGATGCCCGGATCCCTCGACGAGCCGCTCGAGGCGCTGGTCGCCAAGCATCCGGTGGTGGCGGCGATCCGCGACTGCGGCCCTGGCGCGGCGCCGAGCGTGGTCATCGAGGGCACGATGCCCGAGGATGCGCGGTTGTGGGTGGCGGCTGTCACGCTCGGACCGTGCGGCGGCGCGACGGGCGGCGAGGTGAAGGCACGGATGATCCTCCGCAGCCTGCCGCTGACGCGTAAAGGCCGGGTCTACGATTCCTGGCAGGTGTTCAAGCTCGCCGACCCCCGCGCTTCCGGCCTCCCGGGTGGGTGACCGGGCCGGCCCCCGTCGCGCTCAGGCGTCGCGCGACGAGAAGCAGCGGACCGCGTCGATGCCAGCGGCACCGGCGGCGAGCATCGCGAGGCGATCGAACCCGAGGGCGGCGCCGATCCCCCGGGGCATGTCGGCGCCGTGGGCGGCGAGGAGCCGCTGCGGGACGGGAAGGGGGTCCCGACCGCTGGCGGCGCGGGTCCGGTTGGCCGAGTCGATCCGCCGGGCCAGTTCCTCGCGCGACGGTTCCTCCTCCCAGCCGTTTGCCAACTCGACGCCGGCGACGAACAGTTCGAAGCGCAGTGCCCGCCGCGGATCGGCCGGATCGAGCCGGGCCAGCGCCCCCTGGCTCGCCGGCCAGCCCTCGAGGAGGGTCGGCCGGTCGTGGCCGAGCCGCGGGGCGACCGCCTCGGCGAGCAGCAGTTCGAACCAGCCGTCGCCGTCGGGGGCGTGGCCGTGGGGGGCGGCGATGCCCAGCCGCGCCGCGGCTGCTTCCCAGTCGGCGGGCGTGGCCGTGAACGGATCGACGCCGGCATGATGGCCGAACGCCTCGGCGCAGCCGATCCGCTCGATGCCCGCCGTTCCCAACGCGGTCGTGCACAGCGCCGCGACCAGTTCGGCCGAGTCGTCGAGCGTGGTGCCGGGGGCGTACCACTCGAGCAGCACGAACTCGACGTCGTGGCGGGCGCCCCGCTCGCCGGCGCGGAACGCGCGGGCGAACTGGTAGATCGGTCCCGCGCCCCGCGCCAGCAGCCGCTTCATCAGGGCTTCGGGGCTCGTCTGGAGGTAGGCCGGCGCCGCCCCGGGCCCGTCGAGGTGGAGGACGAACGGATCGATGTGGGCTTCGGGCACGACCTCGGCGGAGAGCACCGGCGTGTCCACCTCGACGAAGCCGCGCTCGTCGAACAACCGGCGAAGCGCGGCGCGCAGGGCGGCGCGGCGGCGGAGCAGGTCGCGGGTTTCGGACGCGGAACGCGGGCCGTCGCGCACCGGGCGCTCCTCTCAGGCCGGCACCGTGGCCGGCACGGGTGCCCGGTAGACCATCACCGGGCAGGGTGCGCGGCGGACGACCGCCTCGGCGACGCTCCCCATCAGGAGGCGCAGCATGCCGGTTCGGCCATGGGTGCCGATGACGATCAATTCGACCCCCTCGTCGCCGGCGATCCGGACGATTTCCGCCGCCGGATCGCCGATCCCCATCCGGTGCGTGAAGGGGACGTCGGGTGCGGCGGGCTTGACCGCCTCGAGCATCGCCTGGATCCGCGCCGAATCGGGCTCGGGGATCCCGTAGTAGAGTTCGCCTCCCCCGTAGGCGAGCGGCGGCTCCTCGACGTGGACGATGAGCAAGCGCGCGCCCGCCTGGCGGGCCAGGGCCTCGGCGCGGTGCAGCGCCGCGTCGCTAGCGGTGGAAAAATCGGTGGCGAACAGGATCGTGCGCTGGGGCATGGCGACAGCCTCCCGGAGGGACGGGGCGGGCGGGGGAACCGAGGCAACTATACGGTGCAGCGCCGCCGGCCGGCCGGTCAGTGCAGCCGCATGCCGGGGAGGGCCCCGGTATCGGGGGAGAGCAGGTAGACACCCTCCGCTCCCGCGCCGCTGGCGGCGACGACCATCCCCTCGCTGGTGCCGAACTTCATCGTCCGCGGGGCGAGGTTGGCGACGACCACGACCAGCCGGCCGACGAGGTCCGCCGGCGCGTGGAATCCCTTGATCCCGGCGAACACGGTCCGCGTCGTGTCGCCGCCGAGGCTGACGGTGAGCTTGAGGAGCTTGCGGGAATCGGCGACCTCCTCGGCGGCGACGATCCGGGCGACGCGGAGGTCGACCCGGCTGAAGTCGTCGATCGTGCAGGTCGGTGCGAGCGGCTCGGCGGCGAGGGGGGCTCCGGAATCGGTCGTCATCGGTGCGCCTGCGGTGGATGGGGGTGAAAGGGCGGGGGGGGAGGGAGTCGTCGCGGCCAGCAGCGCCGCGATCCGGGCCGGATCGACACGCGCCGCCAGCGGTGTGAACGGGGCCACCGGCAGGCCGACGAGCGGCTGCTGCGACTCGTCCCACGAGCGGATCGGGCCGCCGACCAGGTTCCCGGTCTGGGCGGCGAGCCGCGGCAGGACGGGGGCGAGGTAGACCGCCAGTTGCCGGAACAGGTTGAGGGCGACGGTCGCCACGTCGCGCAGCCGCGCGGCCGAGGCGGGGCCGGCCTTGGCGAGCTTCCACGGTTGCTCGGCGTCGACGTAGGCGTTGGCACGATCGGCCGCGGCCATGATCAGGCGCATCGCCCGGGCGAAGTCGCAGTCCTCGTAGGCTGCCGCGATCGCGGCGCCGTCGGCGGCCGCGCGGGCGAACAGGCCACCGTCCTCGGGATACCGGTCCGCCAGCCCGGTCGCTTCCAGCCAGCGGGCCGTCCGGCTGGCGAGATTGACCACCTTGCCGACGAGGTCGGCATTCACCTTGGCGGCGAAGTCGTCGAGGTTGAGGTCGATGTCGTCGATGTCTCCCGACAGTTTCGCCGCGTAGTAGTAGCGCAGCGCCGCCGGATCGAGGTGCTCGAGGTAGGTTCGCGCCAGGACGAACGTCCCCCGTGCCTTCGACATCTTCTCCCCGTTGACGGTGAGGAATCCGTGGATCCGCACCTTCGTCGGCAGCGTGAGGCCGGCCGCGGCGAGCATCGCCGGCCAGAACAGGGTGTGGAAGTAGGTGATGTCCTTGCCGATGAAGTGGTGGATCTCCGCCGGCGGGACGTCGCCCGCCTGCCACCAGTCGCGCCACGACCCTCCCCGGGCCGCCGCCCATTCCTCGGTGGCGGCGATGTAGCCGACCGGGGCGTCGAACCAGACGTACCAGTAGTGCCCCGGGGCGTCGGGGATCTCGAAGCCGAAATACGGCGCCGGTCGCGACACGTCCCAGTCGCGGAGCGGCTCGCCGAGGAAGTGGCCGGCGAGGTAGTTGGCGACCTGCGGGGCGAGGGCACCCGACGACTGCGTCCAGCCGCGGAGGAACTCCTGGAGCGGTTCGAGCCGGACGAAGAGGTGCTCGGCCGACCGCACCTCGGGGGTCGCACCGGAGAGCGTGCTCCGCGGATCGACGAGGTCGGCGGGCGAATAGGTCGCGCCGCACTTCTCGCAGGCGTCACCGTACTGGTCGGTGGCCCGGCAGCGCGGGCAGGTTCCGCGGACGAACCGGTCGGCGAGAAACACCCCGGCCACCGGATCGAACAGCTGCTCCACGGCACGGCCGGCGACCAATCCCCGGTCGCGCAGGCTCTGCCACACGATGGCGCACAGCCGGCGATTGGCGTCGCTGTCGGTGCTGCCGTAGTGGTCGAAGCCGATCTCGAACCCCGCGAAGTCGGCGAGATGGGCCGCCCGCATCTCGGCGATCACCTCGTGCTCGCCGCGCCCCTCGGCACGGGCCCGGATCATGATCGCCGTGCCGTGGGTGTCGTCGGCGCAGAGGAAGATGCAGTCGTGCCCCCGCAGTTTCTGGAACCGGACGAAGATGTCGGTCTGGACGTACTCCACCAGGTGGCCGAGGTGGATGTGCCCGTTGGCGTAGGGGAGCGCCGCGGTCACGAGGATGCGGCGCGATGCGGGTGAAGCCATGCCGGGCGCGAGGGGGTGAGAGGAACGCGGATTGTAGGAAGGGAGTGTGGCGGGGGAAATGGCGGCGCGAGGATGGAGAACGCCGGCGCCACGCCGCCCCCCACGGCAGGGCTGAAAGTGGCCTTGTCGGCGCCGCTGGTCGCCGGCACTATCCGCCCCCTCCCGTCAGCCCGGCCGTTGCCTGCCGCGCCCGTCGGTGTCCCCCGGCCCTTCCCGGAGCTTCGGATGCACGCGTTCGCCTCCGGCCCCGTGCGTGGCGTGATGCGGCTCGGCCGCGGACTGTCGCTGGTGCTGAGCCTGCTCGCGCTGGCGCCCTCCGCCCTCGCGCAGCCGCCCGCGCCGGGCGACGTGGTGCTCCTCGACTTCGCCGCATCATGGTGCGGTCCCTGCCGGGCGATGGCGCCGCTGGTCGCCGAGATCGCCGCCGCCGGATGGCCGGTGCGCCACGTCGACGTCGACCGCGAGGGGGATCTCGTCCGCCGCTTCGCCGTCACCGGTGTGCCCTGCTACGTAGTGCTCGTCCGCGGTGAGGAGGTCGGCCGGATCAATGGCGCGACGTCGCGCGGCGAACTCGAGGGCCTGCTGGCCCGGGCACGCGTCGCGCCCCAGGCGGCGCCCGCCGCTCCCGCGCCGGTCCCCGAGCTCGCCGGCATCCCGCTCCCGGCCCAAGCCCCCGCGCGGCCGCTGGCGATCGACGCGCGCGTGCCGCGGCCGGCCGCCGCACCGGCCCAGGTCGTCGTCCCCCCCGCCGCCGCGGTGCCGGTGTCGTCGGCCGGGCGCCCCGCTCGTGCGTCCTCCGCACCGGCCGAGGCGACGATTCCCCCCGCCGAGCGTGCGGCCCTCGAGGCCCGGCTGCTCGCGGCGACGGCACGGCTCCGCGTCGAGGAGGCGACGGGCGTGTCGTGGGCCACCGGCACGGTCGTCGACTGCCGCCAGGGGGAGGCGCTGATCCTCACCTGCGGGCACGTGTTCCGTGAATCGAAGGGGCGCGGACGGGTCGAGGTCGATCTGTTCGGCCCGCGTGGCCAGCGCGGTCTCGCCGGGCAGGTGATCGCCTACGATCTCGAGCGCGACGTCGCGCTGGTGAGCATCTTCACCGACGTGCCGATCGAGCCGGTCCGGGTCGGCGGTAGCGACCGGGTGACGCCCGTCGGCGCCGGCGTCGTCACGGTCGGTTGCGACGGCGGACGAGACGCGAGCCTCCGCTACAGCCGCGTCACGGCCGTCGACAAATACCTCGGCCCCGCCAACCTGCTCGTCGCCGGGCAACCTGTCCAGGGACGCAGCGGTGGCGGTCTGTTCGGCCTCGACGGCACGCTGATCGGCATCTGCAACGCCGCCGACCCGACCGACGACCAGGGGTTGTTCGCCGCCCTTCCGGCAATCCACGAGCACCTCGACGAGGCCGGACTCGCGTTCGTGTACCGCGCGTCGTACCCCAGCCAGGCGGTCGCCGAGGCGGCGGGGGCGGCGGTGCCCGCGCTGCCCGCCCAGATGCCGGCAGTCGCGTTCGACCGTCGCGACCGCTCGGGCGCCCTGCCGACGGCGGGATCCGGTCCCGGGCCCGATGCGGCCGGCGTGCCCGCCCCGGGTGGCCCTGACCCAGCCTTCGTCGGGACCCGGCTGAGCGGTGCCGAGGAGAGTCTCCTCGAACACGTGCGCGGGCATGGCGATGCCGAGGTGATCTGCATCGTCCGCCCCGCCCGGCAGTCGCCGGCCGTGACCGGCGACGGCGAGGTGTTCGTCCTCCAGTCGACCAGCCGGGAGTTTCTCGACGGGTTGACGCGGCTCCGCAGCGCCACCGTGGCTCCACCCGCGGGACCCGCGCCGCCCGGGCGCTGACGGCCGGCGTTCACGGACGGCGGCCCGGTACCGTCGCGGTCACTGTCCCGAGCGCACCTCGACGGTGATCGGGATCGCGTTGACCGCCTGCGTCGGCCCGGCGCCATCCCGGCCGATCGCCATCAGCGTCACCGTGCCGAGTCCGAGCTTGGCGGCCGGAACCTCGACTTCGCCGTCCGGTCCGGAAATCCGGCCGATCACGCGGCCGCTGGCGAATACGGTGATCGTGTCGACGCCCCTGCCGATGGCGGCGATGCGGACGTTCCCGCGGAGATCGACCGGGTTGGGATCGACCGACAGGACCAGCTCGCGGCCATGGTTGGACGTGGTGATCGGCAGCACCACGCGCCCCTGCGTCTCGACCGGCGAGGACTCGATCGCCACCACGCGCAGGTCGTGGTAGCCGTCGGCGAGCAACCGGGTGTCGAGCGGAAACCGCTCGCCGCTGCCGTACTGTGCCAGGCGGATCCCGTCGACGAACACCTCGAAGCGGTCGACTGCCGCCGGACCCGTCGCCACCGCCCGCGGTTCGAGGAGGACCTCGCCCGACAGGCTCTGCCCGGCGGTCAGCGCCTTCATGTCGGGCACCGATACCACCTCGACATCGGGAATCCGCGCCCACGGCTGGCAGAGCGGATCGCCGACGACGAGGATCTGGTACGGCGCCTGGATCGACTGGTAGAAGGCCTCGGCGAGACTCGCGCCGCGGGCGTAGTGGACGTGGATCCCCGGATGGGGGAACTTCGGCTGCAGGGCGAACGGTTCGGTGACGGTGCCGCTCGAACCGGCCGCCCCGGCACGGAGAAAGACGGAGAGTGGCGTCTGGAACGACGAGGCGGTGAAGATCCCGCCGTAGCTGGTGAGGTTCTCGCAGATCGCCCCGGGGAGGATCGTGCTGCCGCTGGCCGACCAGTCGAAGTCGGCGACGCCGGTGGTCACCCCGATCACGTCGCGCTTCCGTACCGGCAGCGTGCCGGTGACGATCTCGCAGCCGACCCCGAGCTTCGTCAACTCCCGCGCCACGCCCGGAAAAGCGTTGCTCCGCGTCGTGCTGCGGACGTCGCCGTTCTGGACCAGATACACCGTGCCGGCCGGCCGGCTGCCGTCGGCCGTGGCGGCGGAATCGAGGTAGGCGATGATCTCGCGGATGCTGTTCCCACGTCCCATCGACACGCCGAGCATCGTCGACAGGAGGTAGCGCGTGCCGCCGGCCTCGTACAGTTCGCCGAGCCGGCCCCAGCCGTACCAATTCCGGAACCCGAAGGTCGTGACCGGCACCCCGTCGCCGTCGATCGGCCGGTAGTAATGGTTGCTGGCCACGTCGAGATAGCCGTAGTTGCCGGCGATCACGTTGGCGTAGAGCATCGTCATCCCGGTCAGCGATCCCGACGGGTACTGGTCCTTGGCGGCGATCTGCGGGGGCAGTTCGTCCTTGAAGTCGACGCGCCACGGGAAATCGGTCGAGTAGACGATCTGGTCGATCTGGGTCGACAGCCGACGGGCATCGATCGTCTTGAGGATCGGGGTGAGGATCTGGTCGCGGAACGCGCCGATCGACACCGCCTCGCTGCTCCCCTCCCAGGGGATCATGAACACGTTGATCGGGGCGATCCGCCGCAGCCGCACGTAGGCATTGGCGACGGCGATGCTGCCGCCGCTGGTCGAATTGACGACGAGAAACACGTTTTCCGGCCCGCCGCCCGCGCGGGCGGCGCCGCCGGCACACGTGAGCCCGAGGGCGAGGTAGATCGCCCACCCGTGGCAGTTGCGTCTCGTCTCCCCCGGCATGGCCCCTCCCTGATCCGCTGCGACCACCGGCCCTGGCGATAGGCACCGCCACGGCGACCCCGCGGACTGGAATGTAGCCGGCGACGGTTGTCTGCTCCACAGCCCCATGCGGGGGCGGCCGGGATGCCATGGATCGATCGTTCCGCCGACCGCTACACTCGGCTCATGCATCGTCGCGCCGCCCCGCCGCTGCCGCTCCTCTCGGCCGCCCTGTTCTCCGTCGCGCTGGTGGCCGGGGCCGCGGAGCCGACGGCGGACGACTTCTCCGGAGCCCGGGCGCTGGCGCATCTCGAAGGCCTCGTCGGCCTCGGGCCGCGGCCGAGTGGATCGCCGGGGATGGCGCGACAGCGCCAGCTGCTCTCCGACCACTTCCGGACCGCCGGCGCGACCGTCGTTCCGCAGCGCTTCCGTGGCCGCGATCCGCGCACCGGACAGTCGATCGAGATGGAGAACCTGATCGTCGAGTGGCACGCAGACCGGAAGGACCGGATCCTGCTGGCCGCCCACTACGACACCCGTCCCTTTCCCGACCGCGATCCGGTCGACCCGCGCGGGGTGTTCGTCGGGGCCAACGACGGCGCCAGCGGCGTCGCGGTGCTGATGGAACTGGCGCGGTGGATGCCGGCGCTGGAGGGGCCGGTCGGCGTCGACTTCGTCTGCTTCGACGCCGAGGAGTGCGTCGTCTCCCCGCGCGATCCCTACTTCCTCGGGTCGCGGCACTTCGCCCGCGAGTACCTCGCCGGCCGGCCCGTCGGCACCGACGTCCGCCGCTACCGGTGCGGCGTGCTCCTCGACATGGTCGGCGACGCCGACCTGGCGATCTGGCAGGAGCAGTACAGCGTCGAGTGGGACGACACCCGCCCGGTCGTCGAATCGCTGTGGGGAGTCGCCGCCCGGCTCGGCGTGCGGCAGTTCGTGCCCCGGCCGCGGTACCGTGTCGACGACGACCACGTGCCGCTGCGCAACATCGCCCGGATCCCGACCTGCGACGTCATCGATTTCGACTATCCCCACTGGCACACCACCGAGGACGTCGCCGCCCGCTGCTCGGCCGAGTCGCTCTCGGCGGTGGGGCGCGTCGTCCTCACCTGGCTGCGCGAGCAGCGCTAGCCGGCCGGGGCCGGGACGTCCGTGGCCCGGGGCGGTGGCGGAGCGGCCCGCCCGGTCGAACGACGTCGGTGGCCGCGCGAGACACCGGCGGTTTCCGGGAGAGACCTCGATGGACGTCGATCCGGCACCCGCCGGCACCTCCCCGGCCGAGCACCTCTTGGTGGTGCCCGATCTCGGCCTCGGCGACGGGCAGGTGCTGGTGTCGCTGTGGCTCGTTCCCGAAGGGGCCGCGGTCAGCGAGGGGGACCGGATCGTCGAATTGGTGGCCGGCGGTGCGACGCTCGACCTCGAGGCACCGGTGTCGGGGTGGCTGGTGCACCAGTGCGTCGACGAGGACGCCGTGGTCGCCCCGGGGGACGTGCTGGCGGCGTTCAGGTTCGCTGCGGGGGGCGCCCCGTGACTGCTCCCGTCTCTCCCGCCGATGCGGCCGGCACCGGCCCGTGGACGGCGCGGTGGCTGGCGCTCGCCGGCGCCGTGAGCATGTTCCTCGTCCAGCCACCGGCCGATCTGTGGGCGCTGGCCTGGGTGGCACCGTTCCCGTGGCTGTGGTTGGTCCGCTCCCGGGGGGCGATTCCCTGGGGCACGCTGTTCGCCGCGGGATGGCTCCACTGGATGCTCACGCTCCACTGGCTGCGGCTGCCCCATCCGGCGACGTCGCTGGGCTGGATCGCGCTGTCGGCGTATCTGGGGTGCTCGCTGCCGCTGTTCGTGGCCGCCGCCCGCCGCATGACGGGAGCCTGGGGCTGGGGGCTGGTGGTGGCAGCGCCAGTGGCCTGGGTCGGCCTCGAGCAGGCGCGCGGCTGGATCCTCGGCGGGTTCACGCTCGGGGCCCTCGGCCATACGCAATGGCGCGTCCTACCGCTCCTCCAGGTGGCCGACCTGTTCGGTGCCTGTGGCGTCGGTGGCGTGGTGATGACCGTCGCCGCGGCGCTGGCGACGGCGCTGCCGGCACCGCCCGGGTGCGGCGCGGCAGCGCGGCACCCCGCCGGCACGCTCGGGGTGCTGGCCGGTGCCGGGGCACTGCTCGGCCTGGCGCTGGCCTACGGCGGGTGGCGGCTGGCGACGGAGCCGGCGGTGATCGGCGCGGCGCGGTCCTGCCTCGACGTGCTCCTCGTCCAGGGATCGATCGACACCGAGCTCAAGCACGACCCCGAAGCCGCCGGCGAGGTGCTCGACCACTACGACGGTTTGACGCGCGCGGGCCTCGCCGAGGACGACCGGCTCCCCGACCTGATCGTCTGGCCGGAGACGATGTGGCGCTACGGGCTGGTCGACATCGATCCGGCCGAACGTCTCCCCGAAGCCGTCGTCGACCGCGTCCTCGGACCGGCCACGGAACCTCCGTCGGCCGCGCTCGACCAGCGGCGGCAGCGCGAATGCCGCGAGGCGATCGAGACCGAGCGGCGCGCGGCGCTGGCGGCCTACGCCCGGCGCTACGGGACCGCGTGGCTGGTCGGGGTCGACCGCCAGGAGGTCGATCCCCGCCTCCCGACCGGGGCCCGTTATTTCAACACCGCGGTGTGTCTCGACGGCACGGGGCGGATCCGGGCCCGGTACGACAAGATGTATCCGGTGATGTTCGGGGAATACGTCCCGCTGGCGGACCGGATCCCCTGGCTGCAGCGGCTCACCCCTCTCCCGGCTGGGCTGACGGCCGGCCGTGAGCCGGTGGCGGTCGATCTGGAGGGGTGCCGGATCGCGCCCACGATCTGTTACGAAACCACGCTCCCGGAGGCGATCCGCGCGATCGTCAACCGGCTCGCGGCCGCTGGCTCTCGCCCCGACGTGCTCGTCAACCTGACCAACGACGGCTGGTTCTGGGGGTCGAGCGAGCTCGACATGCACCTCACCAGCGCCGTCTTCCGGGCGGTCGAGGTGCGGACGCCGCTGGTGGTCGCCGCCAACACCGGGTTCTCCGCGGTGATCGACGGTGCCGGCCGGATCCGGGCCCGGGGCCCGCGCCGGGCGACCGCCACCCTCCGGGCCGTGGTGGCCACCGATGGGCGCGAAAGTCCCTGGTTGACCTGGGGGAGTGTGCCGACCGGGGTGACCGTGGCGATCCTGGCAGTCGCCCTGACCGGGTGTTTCCGGGAATGGCTGCGGCGGGATCCGGCGGCGGCGCGGGGGGCTGGAACGGCGGCTCCCGGGCCGCTCCAGACGCGTTGACCCCCCGGCCGATGCACAACTATTCTCGGTCGTCAGCACGGCATGCACCGCCGCACCCGCCCCCGTGGGGTGGTCGGGCGCCCTCAGCGGGGATCCCATGAACATCATCGGCAAGATCTTCGTGTTCGCGGTGTTCGTCATGAGCTTGCTGTTCATGGCGTTCGCCGTCGCACTCTACTCGACCCACACCAATTGGCGCGACGAGGTGTTGCGCACGGCCGACCAGGCGCGGCCCGGGCAGACGGTCGGCTACAAGGCCCGGCTCGCCGAGGCGCAGAAGCAACGGGAGCAGTTGACCGCCGAGATCTCACGGTTGACCGCCGAGGTGTCCGCCTCCGAGGCCGCCCGCGACCAGGTCGTCGCCAAGATCCAGACGGCGCTCGAGGAGAAGAACAAGGACCTCGAGAGCCTCCGCAAGGAGAAGGAAGCACGCGAGCTGGAGCGCGAGAAGGCGCAGGCCGAGTTGGTCAAGACGCGGCTCGAGCTGGAAACCGCCACCAAGGTCGTCGCCGACCTCCGCACGGAGATCCGCGACATGCAGGCCACCGTCGACGAGCACGTCGACCGCGCCGCCAAGCTCGCCGGCGAGCTCCACGAGAAGGAGTCGTTCCTGGCGATCGCCAACGAGCGCAAAGCACAGCTCGAGAAGCAGGTCGCCAATGCCCGGCTGCTGCTCCAGCAAAACGGCCTCTCGGTCGACAGCCTGCCGCGCGACAGCGTGCCGGCGATCGACGGCGTGGTGACCGCGGTCGTGGCCGACTCGGTCGAGCTCTCGCTCGGCGGTGACGACGGCCTCCAGGCCGGCCATGAGGTCGAGGTCTACCGCAACGACAAGTACCTCGGCCGGTTGCGCGTGGTGAGCGTCGAACCCGATCGCTCGGTGGCCGTCGTCGTGCCGCAGTTCGTCCGCGGCGTCATCCAGCGCGGCGACCGTGTGGCCACCCGCCTCAAGGCCTGAGCACCAGGCCGAGGGCAGGTTCGAGGGGCGATCACCAGACACCCGACGGGTCCGGAGGACCGCATGGCTGCCGATTCACAGACCCGCCCGCCGGTCAACGTGTACACGGCGATGCTGGTCCTGAGCTTCATCGCGATCGCGGTGGGCTGCATTTTCCTGGCGCTCGACCTCAACCGGTACGGGTTCCAGGTCCAGCCGCCGGGCGACGTGAGGTCCTGACCGGTCGCAGCGTCGCTCGGAGCCGGCGTGCCGCCCCGGGGCTCGGCGGCCGACGAGCCGAGGCGGGACGCGGCCGGTGGGCGCCCCCCTGTCGCGGGCGCCACGGACCGCGTGACCGAGATACCCCGACGATGCTTTTTTCCTGGCTCAGGTCCCGGCGGCGTCGTGCCCTCGCCGCGGGGCCGTTTCCCGCCGAGTGGGAGCGGCTCCTGGTTGCCGGCGTGCGCCAGGTGGCCTGGCTGCCGCCCGACGACGGCCAGCTCCTCCGCGGCATGGTGGCGGTCCTCCTCGCCGAAAAACGGTTCGAGGGGTGCAGCGGGCTCGAACTCGACGACGAGATCCGGGTGGTGACCGCCGGGCAGATGGCCTTGACGGCGCTGGGGCTGTCGGTCGATCTGTTCGATCGGCTCGGGTCGGTGCTCCTCTACCCGGGCGACTTCAAGGCGCCGCGCAGCGCGACGCTCGGAAGTGGCGTCGACATCGAATGGCGCGAACCGCTCGAAGGGGAGGTCTCGACCACCGGGGCGATGGTCCTCTCGTGGCCACGCGTCCGCGCCGGGGGCCGGCTGCGCGACGGCGCCAGGGCGCTGGTGATCCACGAAACGGCGCACCTGCTCGACGGACTCGACGGGGAGATCGACGGCGCGATCACCGGGGGCGACGGCCGCTGGGAGGAGGAGTTCGCTGTCTGCCGCGACCACTACGCGGAAGTGCTCGACGAGGGGCGTGCGGTGCCGTTCGACGACTATGCCACCACCAGCCCCGCGGAGTTCTTCGCCGTCGCCAGCGAATGTTTCTTCCAGGATCCCCATCCACTGTGGCGGTTCGACCACACGCTGTACGACTTGCTGGCCATGGCGTGGCGTCAGGATCCGCGCCGCCGCGTGCCGGCCAGCGGGGGCGCTCGTCGCGGCGGCTGACCGCGGCCGCGCGCCGCCTCAGCGGTCGCCCGGGGCCGCGAACGGATCCTCCTCCTCCGGTTTCGCCGGCGCGTCCTCTCCGGTCATGGCATCGTCCGGCTCGGTCTCCGGAGGCGTGTCGAACGGCGACTCGGGGGCAGGGGGCTCGGGGGTCGGGGCGACCGGCGTCGCCGCCGGGTTCGGCAGCGACTCGCGGGCGGCAGCCGCCCGCCGCGCGGCTGCCCCGCGCGGCGACAGCGCGACGAGCGCGCCGTCGGGGCTGGCGAGGATCAGGCGGTCGGCGACGCGGCTGGGTGCGGCCACGGAGAAGCCGCCGAGGCAGACCAGATCGCGCGGGGCGCCGGTGGCGGCGTCGAGGCTCGCCAGCCGGCCGGCCCGGTCGAGGAACCAGATCCGGCCGGCGCAGCCGGCGACGATCGTGCCCGGCACGCAGGTTTCCCAGACCAAATCGCCGGTCGCGGCGGAAAACCCGCGCATCCCCGCCTCGCCGAGCGAGACGACGACGACGTCCCCGACGAGGAACGGACCGTCGTCCGGGACGTTGTCGAGGCGGACGTGCCAGCCGAGCCGCAGCCCGCCGCCACCGATGGCCGACGACTCGATCCGCGCCAGGTCGGCGGCGGTCGTGGCGGCGAAGATCGCCTTGTCGGCGATCACGAACGGGCCGGCCGGGGTGCTGACGAGGTCAAATTCGGCACGCTGCCAGCCGTATTGGTTCTGCTCGAGGGCGACGAGCAGGCCGTCGCGGGTGACCCAGGCGAGACCGTTCCCGAACGCCTGGGGGGCGAGGTCGAGGGTGCCGCCCGCCTTGAGCGACAGCGGCTCGCGCGACGCGGCGGTGTCGTCGACCTGCTCGCCGCGTGCCGGCTTCGTCTTCCCCTTGCCCTTGGCCCGCTCGCGTTCGGCTTTGGCTGCCGCCTCGGCGGCGACGACGGAGGCCGGCTTGCCGAGCGGGTTGGCGGGGAGGCGGAGGATCGAGGAGGCCCCTTCCGGTTGGTAGACCCAGTCGCCAAGCACGAGCGTGCCGCCGATCGGCGAGCCTTGGAGGCGGTGCTCCCAGCGGACGGCGCCGGTGCGGCGCTCGAGGCCGACGATTCCCCGGCCGCCGGTGACGGCGACGAGGTCGCGGCCGATCCCCGCCGGTGGCACCGGCTGGCCGCCGGTGGCGACGTGCGCCGACCACAGCAAGGCACCGCGGCACGGTTCGCCGGCGCTGCCGTCGGTCGCGGAGATCGCGTGCACGCCCCCGTCGCCGGTCTGGACGACGACCAGATCGTCACCGACGACGACGTGGCTGACGCCGTACCCTGACGAATCGAACGGGACCTGGACGAGCCAATCACGTTCCAGGCCGAGACGGTCGGCGGTGAGTTCGTCGGCGAGCGTGCCCTGCAGGCAGCCGGCAGGGGCGCTGCCGGCGGCGAGGCCGAGCAGGACTACGGCCCAGGCGGCGGCATGCCTGCCACGAGCGTTCAGTGCGCGGGGGCGTCGGGTCGGAGCAGGGGCGGTGGCAGGCATCGGGTGGCTCCCCAGGGAACGCTGGCACGGGCGCACGGCGTCGGGGGCGTGGTCGTGCCCGGGCGGCGAAACACGCTCGGCCGCCCATCCGCGCTCGGCGGACAGTCCACGGCCCGGGCCGTGGACCATCCGGCAAAGATAGCCCATGCGGCGCGGCCAGGCGGGCGATCCGGCCGGTAGAATGCCGGTCGTCCGTCCGCCCTCCCGCCGCACGAACGACCGGGCCGGGCCGTCTCGTGGGGCCGCGGGGATGCCGCGGCAGGAGTGCACGCTGGCCGTTCCCGACGTCGCCGCCCGGATCCTGGGCTACCTCAACTTCAGTTCCGGAGCGTTCGATCCTGCGGTCTGGGGGGGATTGAACGATCTGTACGCGGCCGTCGAGGGAGGGGACGGCAGCGGTCCGGCGTGCGAGTCGCCGACGGCGTGGCCCGAGGTGGCGGCCCGGCTGTCACGGCGTCTCGACGACCTCGAGCGCGAGGCTCCGGCGTTCCGCGATTCGACGCAGGCCCGGAATGTGCTGCGGCTGGTGAGCGACGGCGTGCTCCCGGGGTACCGGGAGTTTCACGCCGATCTGCTCGAGCACCAGCCCCCCGGGGGCCTCGAACGCCCGTACTTCGTCATGGCCGCCGTGCAGGCCGTGCTCGAGGCGGGGGGGCCATGGCCGGAGAGCGGAACCCCCGGTTGGAGCGCCGCGATCGCCGCCGCGATCGACCGGCTCAACGACTACGTCGGCTGGCGCCCGGTCGCCGTGCTCGAGAACGGGCGCCTCTCGGCTCCCTATCCCCATGAACGGGTCCGACCGTTGCCCCTCTGGCTGCCGGGGGCCGGGGCCGCCGCCGGGCGCTACCGGACACTCGTCGGTGCCGCGGTCGGGATCCTCGGTTCCGCCCCCTCCGCGCTCCTCGGCCAGGCCGACTTCGATCCGGGCCAGATGGAGGAGTTGGCGATCGATCCGCGCGCGTTCGACTTCCTCCATCCGGCCGCCAGCCGCCCCAACTACCTGTTCGGACTGTGGGATCCCGCCCGGATCGACGAGGTAGGGCGCTACCGGCGGATGGTGGTCCAGCAGGCGACGCTCGACGGGATCCTCTCCTGGTCGGCCGCCGGTGCCGACCACGGGCGCACCGCCGCCCAGCTCGAGGTCGAGGCCGCCGGTGTCCTCGCCGGCGTGATCCTGATGGCGGCCGGCCTGTCGGGGCACGGTCCGGCGGCGCGGCACGCGGGGATGCCGCTGGCGGAACTGCTGCCGCGGATCGCCGAGTACCGCGATGGGTTCTACCGCTGGCTCCTCGGGCAGCTTCCCGCCGACCACCGCAGCGCCCTCGACGGCGAGACCGCCCGCCTCCGGCAGCCGTTCGGCGGCGTGCGCCGGCACATCAATTCGCTGCTCGCGGGCCGGCGGGCACGGCAGGTCGAGGCAGTGGCGCTGGCGGCGGTCTTCGCCCGCCTCGGCCGGGCGACCGCGGCCGAACGGCTCACCGCCCGGGTGCCGGCGGCGTCGGCCCGGCTGCTGTCGCGGATCACGGCGTGCGTGGTGGCGGCCCAGCGCCACCTGCACGACGAAGGCGCCGGGGCGGCGGCCGCGCTCGACGACCTCGACACCGCCGTCGAGTTGCTGTTCCGTGGCGTGGCCTGCGGGGCGCTGGTCGATCCCTGGAACATCCTCGGCCTGGGCGGGCAGTTTCCCCTCCACGACCCCGGCGGCGAGAGCCTCCCCGATCCGCGCGTCGACGACCTCGTGGCGACGACCGCATCGATCCTCGAGGGGCAGGCGGCCGCCTGGCGCGCCGCCAGTGCCGCCGCCGACCGGACCACTGAGGCCCGCGCCGCCGGGGCGTTGGAACGGCTCGCGACCTGGTGGGACCGCCACGCGACCGCGACCGTGTCGGGGGTCAGGCACCTCAGCGGCCGCGAGATCGTCGACGGGACCCGCGACGTGATCGCGGCGCTCGGCCGCCGCCGCCGTGCCGCACCGGCCGCCCCGCCACCGGGATTCTGGCGGACCGAGATGGCGTCGTTCTCCTCGCCACGGAGCCATGCCCAGGCTGCCGCCGAGCTCCTCGACGAACACGACCTCGACGGGGCGATGGGGTTGCTCGTCCACTGGGCGTCGCTCCTCGAGGGTCCGGCGGTGGAACGCTCGGGGACCGAATGGTTGGCCGCGGCGGGACGGTGGGTGGCACTGGCCGGCGTTGACCGCTCGCCCGGCGGCCGGGCCCGGGTGCGGCGCTTCCTCGAGCTGGTCGAGGCCAACATCTCGGCCGTCGCCGACTGCATCGAACAGGCCGGGGCGGCGCCGCGGCGCGGACGGCGCGGCGACGACGGCGACGCCGACGAGTCGGCCGACGGCGAGGAGCGGCTCGCGGCGGCGTACGAATCGATGGTCTGGCGCGATTCGGCCGACGACGGTCACGAGGGGGGCATGCTCGACGCCGGCGGCACCCCCGGGGCGTCGGCGACGGGCCTCGGCGAACTGGAAGGGGCGGCGGAGCTGATCGGCGGCGTCTGCCGGCTCCTGCGCCAGGCGCTGGCGGCGGCGATCGTCGTTCCCGCCGGTGCCGGCGGCGAGGCGGAGGGGGCGCTGGCCTCGGAGGATCGGCTCGAGCACGACTCGCTCGTCGCCTGGCGCCACTTTCTCGAGCGGCTCGGCCGGGCGCTCGTCGCCGCCGCCGACGTCGTCGCCGCCGACGACACGGCGGTGGTCCCCGGCACCGTCACGGCCGACGACGAGCGCGCCCGCTGGCAGCGCGACGTGACCGTCGAGCGCCTCGTCGACGCCGCCGTCCAGGCGACCGAGACCCGCTGGCTGGTGGCAGCCCGTCTCGGGATGCTGCGGCCGCAGCGGCGCGGGCATGCCGTCGGGCGGCTGTTTACGGCGCTCGCCGCCGGCGACGTGGGGGCGGTCCGCGACGCCTTGGAGCGCGTCCGGCAGCGGTTGGTGGGGCGGCCGGTGCTCTATGTCCCGCTGTCGCGCGGAGGGCGCCCGGCGCGCGTCGTGCGGGCCCGGTCGCGGGAGCGGCTCCTCGAGCGGCTCGCCGCCGCGCTGCCGCGCGTCGGGCTGGTCGCCGAGGGTTCGGCCGCGGTGCAGTTGGCCAAGGCGCTGGAGAGCCGCCGCCCTCCGGGCCCGGCGAGCGTGAGCGAGTTCGACCGCGTCTTCGAGGCGGGGACGACCGCCCTGGTCGAGCGGATCGTCGAGAGCGCCGGCGACGGCGATGGCGACGGTGCACCGCCGCCGGCCGACGTCGTCACCGCCCGGATCCTCGAGGGGCTGGCGCTGTTGGTGCCGCGGCTGCTCGATACCTGGATGACGCACGCCCGGCAGCTGCGCCTGTCGGTGCTCGAGCGCGTCCGCGATCCGAAGAGCTTCGCGCCGGTCCACGACTTCATCGAGCGCTACGGCGCCGGCCTGTTCACCCAGCATCTCCTCGCGCCGGCGACGCTGCGCGGCGTGCTCCGCCGCGGGGTGACCGCCTACCTCGAGGCGCTGCTCGAGGAGCACGCCCGCGAAGGGGGGCAGCCCGTCGACGGGGCCCCGCGCCGCCCGCTGCGCTTGCTCGAGGATCTCGAGTCGGGCGTGCTGCCGCTGCGGCAGGCCGCGGCGCGGATCCGCTTCGTGCTCGAGGCGGTCGCCGAGAACCACGCCGAGTACCGCGATTGGAACTCGACCACGACGCAGTCCGACCGCGGCGAATGCCTCCACGTGCTGCTCGAGTTCCTCCGGCTCAAGGCGGAGTACGAACGGATCGCCTGGACGCTGCGTCCGGTGAACATGGCCCACCGCGTCCTCGCCCGCCGCGGCGCGACCGCCGCGGCGGAGGCGTGGCGCGGACGGATGCGCGACGAGACGCTCGACACCGCCACCGACCTGGTGACCCGGTTGGCGGAGCTCGAGTCGCGCTCGGGCGTGCGCCTGGCGAGTGTCTCGGACCGGCTCCGGCGGCCGTTCACGGCCGTCCTCGAGCAGGACGAACTGGAAGCCCTGGTCGCACCGGCGGTGGCCGAGGCGGTGGCGGGCCGCCCCGGGGCCGCCGGGGAGGCCCTCGAGACGCGTGCCGAGTCGTTCCTCGGGCTCGCCGGCGGTTCGGGTGTCGAGGTGCCGGAGTGGTGCGAGCGGCTCGCGGCGTGCGTCGATCAGGCGCTGGAGACGACTCCCGACGGCGGCGCACGGCGTGCCGACCAACTCCCTGAAGCACTGCCCTGGCGGCGCGTGCCCTGGGCCGAACTGGTGGCGTCGTTGTCGCCATGACGGGGGGCGGCGCGCGATACTCGGCCGTCACGGCATTCGCGCCGGTCCCGGACATCGCCAGGAGGATCCGATGAAGCCCGTCCCCTGCTGCCACACCGTGTGGGCCGTCGCGATCCTCGTGGCGCTGCCGGTCGCCGCACCGGCGGGGGGCGCCGAGCCGGGGTTCGAGCCGCTGTTCGACGGCCGCACGCTCGCCGGGTGGAACGGCGACACGGCGACGACGTGGCGCGTCGAGGAGGGGGCGATCGTCGCCGGGGATGGCTCGCGTCCCGTGCCGCGCAACGAGTTCCTCGCCACCGACCGGGAGTTCGGTGATTTCGAGCTGCGTCTCGAGTACCGCCTCGACTTCACCCGCGCCGGCAACGCCGGCGTGCAGTTCCGCTCGCGGCGGATCCCCGACCACCACGAGGTCAGCGGCTACCAGGCCGACATCGGCCCCGGGTACTTCGGCGCGCTGTACGACGAGAGCCGGCGCAACCGGATCCTCGTCAAGCCGGCCGACGACGTCGTCGGCCGGGCCCTGGCCGCCGCGCGCGACGGCTGGAACGACTACCGGATCCGCTGCACCGGTCCGCGTGTCCGGCTGTGGCTCAACGGCGTCGAGACGGTCGACTGGACGGAGCCCGAGCCGGAGTCGGCGGTGGCCCGGCGCGGGATGGTCGCCCTGCAGATCCACGGCGGCATGGTGGGCACGGTGCGCTACCGCAACCTGCGCCTCCAGCCGCTCGCGGCCGGGGCGGACTGAGCGGTCGCGGCGTCCACCAGCCGTGGTACAACCGCCGTATGCCTTCCCCGTCCCCGCGCCGCCGTGATCCGCGCCCCACGCCGCAGCGTTCGCTGTCGGTGTGGATGGCAGGGCGGATCGGCTGGGAGGCCTACCTGCGGATGGCCGAGCAGCTCGCCTGGGAAGTGTCGGAGCCCGACGGCCGACCACCGACCCTCGTGCTCTGCGAGCTCGCCGCGTCGATCACCGTCGGGCGCCTCGGCAGCCGGTCCGACGTCGAACTCCACGACGAGGAATTGGCGGCCCGGTCGCTGGCCGTGCGCTTCGTCGGTCGCGGCGGCGGGGCGGTGGTCCACCTGCCCGGGCAGGTGTTCGCGGCGCTGTTCGTGGCGCTCCCGGACGTCGGCCTGGCACGGCATGCCGTCGGCCCGTTCGTCGAGCGTTTCGAGACCGGCCTCGAAGGGGCGATCCGCTCGCTCCGCTGCGGCACCGCCCGCGATTCGCGGGCCGCGGGGGTGTTCGGCCGCAGCGGGCTGTTGGCCGCCGTCGGGATCGCGATCCGCCGCGGCGTCTCCTGGCACGGCGCCTTTCTCAACGTGTCGCCGGCGCTGGAGACGGTGCGGCGGGTGCGGACGGTGCCGGGGCGCGGTGCCGGGGGCGGGGCTATGATGGGATCGGTCGAAGCCGACCTCGGCCGCCGTGTGCGTCTCCCCGACGCGCGTGCCGCGCTGGTCGAGCAGATCGCCGACGCGTTCGCGTTCGGAGCCCCCCACGTCCACGCCGGGTTTCCCCTCCCGGTGCGCGACGCCGAGCCGCAGCAGGAGTCGAGCCGCAGTGTCGGATAGCGAGCAGGTCGATTCCCGTGCCGGCGCCCGTCCGGCTGCCGTGGCGCTGCCGATCGTGTCGCTCGATGCGACACCTCCGGCGGGAGCGCGCCGCCTCCCCCCGTGGCTGCGCCGCAACCTCGAGCCCGGGGGGGGCCACGGCGAGACCGCCGCCCTGATCGCCGAACTGGGCCTGGAGACGGTCTGCAGTTCGGCCAAGTGCCCCAATCGCCTCGAGTGCTGGTCGCAGCGGACGGCGACGTTCATGATCCTCGGCAACGTCTGCACGCGCCCCTGCGGCTTCTGCTCCGTGCCGCGCGGGCGCACCGAGGCCCTCGAGGACGACGAGCCGCAGCGCGTCGCCGAGGCGGCGCGGCGCCTGGGCCTGGCCCATGTCGTCGTCACGAGCGTCACCCGCGACGACCTCCCCGACGGCGGCGCCGAGCACTTCCGGCGCACCGTGATCGCCGTCCGCGAGGCGACCGGGGCGACCGTCGAGGTCCTCGTCCCCGACTTCCTCGGCAAGCCGGGGGCCCTCGAGACCGTGATGGCCTCGCGCCCCGACGTCTTCAACCACAACACCGAAACCGTTCCCCGCCTGTACGGCGCCGTCCGCGGCCGCAAGAGCCGCTACCCCTGGACGCTGCAGTTGCTGGCCGACGCCAAACGGTGCCTCCCGGGGGTGAAGACGAAGAGCGGGTTGATGCTCGGCCTCGGCGAGACGCGCGACGAACTGCTCGACGTGTTCGCCGACCTCCGCGACCACGACGTCGACTTCCTGACCCTCGGCCAATACCTCCAGCCGACGGCCGACTCGCTCCCCGTCGAGCGCTACGTGCCGCCGGAGGAGTTCGTGGAGCTGGGGCGGCTGGCCGAGTCGCTCGGCTTCGCCCGCGTCGCCTCGGGGCCGCTGGTGCGCTCGAGCTACCACGCCCGCGAGATGGCGGAAGCCTGAGGGGGGCCGCGTCCCGGCCGGATCAGGGTTCGTCGTCGCCGGCGCCGTCCATGCCGTGCTCGACGAGCTTTTTGCGCAGCGTGTTGCGGTTGATCCCCAGCCGCGCCGCCGCCTTGAGCTGCACGCCACCGCAGGCGGCGAGCATCTGGGTGATCAGCTCGCGCTCCACGCGGCTCACGATCCGTTCGAAGAGGGTGTCGTCGTCGGGAGCGGCGTTGGTCAAACCCTGCTCGACGAGCTCGCGGGCGAGGCTGTCGAGGTCGCCGCCGCGGCCGGGGAGCGTGACCGGTGGCCGCCCGCCGCGGACCGCCGGGGGGAGGAGGTCGAGCGTCAGTTCGTCGCCCGGCGCCAGCACCACGCAGCGCTCGACGACGTTCTGCAGTTCGCGGACGTTGCCCGGCCAGTGGTACTTCACCAGGGCCCCGAGCGCCTCCTTCTGGATGTGGACGAC
>JAGWVR010000048.1 GCA_018970785.1 Planctomycetota bacterium | reverse complement strand
ACCCGGTCATTTTTTCATCACGTTTCCCATTTTTCCCATCCATCGTCTCGTCCATCGTTCCCCCGTCTGGAGTGCCGTCCGATGCCTCATTCCCACCGTCGCGGTCCGCGCGGCTTCACGCTCGTCGAGTTGCTCGTCGTCATCGCCATCATCGGGACGCTCGTCGGCCTGCTTCTTCCGGCCGTCCAGGCGGCCCGTGAGGCGGCCAACCGCTCGCGTTGCACCAACAACCTCAAGCAACTCGGCCTGGCCAACCAGACCTACCACGATTCGCGGAAGCACTTCGTCGCGCTCCGCGGCCAGGACATGAAGATCTCGAGCCCACGGATCGCCCCGCAGTACGTCTACATTCTCGAATGGTGGAGCGGGAATCTCCCGCTGCTGCCGTTCTACGAGCAGGGCACCTACTACGACACGATCGTCAATTGGCTGACGAGCACATCGGTCGCCAGCTTCCCGGTGGCTGCCAGCGACACCTGGCAGCCGTGGCGGGCCCCGGCTGCGGCCGCGACCAACATCATGATGGCCCAGGTGCCCACGCTCCGCTGCCCGTCCGACGGGCGGACGACGGCGTTCCACGGGGACGCCAACCGCGGCACGACGAACTACATGTTCTGCGTCGGCGACATCTGCCAGAACGTCTCCGACACGACGATCACCCGCGGGATCTTCGGCCGCGGCCTGATCGGCGGTGTCAATCCCGCAGCCCCGACCGAGCCGAACTTCACCGCCATCAAGGACATCACCGACGGCACCAGCAAGACGATCCTGATGTCGGAGCGGATCCGCGGCCGCGACAACAGCTTCCTGGTCCGTGAGACACAGGCGGGCAACGTCTCCGGGTTCGAGACCAGCCCAATCGTCTGCTCGGCACAGGTCTCCGGCCAGTCCTACACGTCGGCGGTCGTCGTGCCCCGCGCCGGGCGCGACTGGATGTTCGCCCGGCCGGCGTTCAACGGCTTCAATACGATCAGCCCGCCCAACGGTCCGGCGTGCAACAGCGGCAACACGCACGATTTCCCCCATCAGTTGATTCCGCCGACGAGTTACCACCCCGGCGGCGCCAATGCGGTCATGGCCGATGCGTCGGTCCGGTTCATCTCCGACAACATTGACACCGGCAATCTGGCGCTTCCCAACATCGCCCAGGGCCCGAGCCCCTACGGCGTGTGGGGGGCGATGGGTACGAAGGCGGGCGGCGAGGTGGTGAACAACGAATGAGCCTTCTTCTGCGTCGATTCAGTCAGGGCTTCACGCTGCTCGCCGCTGTGGCCATCGTGGCTGGCGCCGGGTGTGCCAAGGCCCCGGACACTCGCCCCAAGCGGGTGCCGTTTTCGGGCAAGGTCACGCTCGACGGCGCTCCCGTCGAGGGGGCCACTGTCGTGCTCGCTCCCGACGGCGGCTCGGGCAATGCTGCCTCCGGCATGACCAACGCCGAAGGCGTGGTTCACTTCACGACGTTCGAGTCCCGGGACGGAGCGGTGCCGGGAAAATACATGGTGACGGTGGCGAAGACGGCGTTCCCCGATGGTCGTCCGCTCACCGCCGACGATCCCAACTACGACCCCTCCACCGCGGTGACCGCCGTGGTGAAGGGGGCCAAGGAACTGCTCCCCGTGAAGTACAAGACGGCGAAGTCCTCCGGCCTCACGGTCGAAGTCAAAGACGGCGAGAACGCGCCGGCCGTCTTCGACCTGAAGAACTGACGTCGTCTCGCCGGTCGGTCGCCGTGGTCGCGAAGTTCGCTTTTCCGTGAAGTCCCCGTTCTCCAAGGCTCCGTTCCCGATGCTTGCGTCCGTCGGCACCCGTGCGTCGCGGTTCCTCGTGTCACATCTCCTCGTGGTGGCCTCGGCCACCGCTCTGCTCGTCGTCCCCGCCTGCTCGTCGGGTCCCAAGCGCCCGCCTACGATCAAGGTGTCTGGCAAGGTGACGATAAACGGCACACCCGTTCCCAAGGCGACGGTGAGCTTTCTATCCACTGTCGCCGGTGGACGGCCTGCGGTCGGGATCACCGACGATGCCGGCCAGTACACACTGACGACGTTCACGGCCGGCGACGGCGCCATCGCCGGCGACTATGGCGTGGCGATCATCAAGGTGGAGGAGGGGGCGGGGAGCACCGTCGGCACGGCCAATACCGAGCAGTACATTCCGCCTGAGGGCATGAAGGAGCCGCCTCCGGTCAAGAGCCTGATTCCCGTCCGTTTCAACAACCCCCGCGAATCGGGCCTCAAGGCAACGGTCGGGAGTGGCAACAACACGTTCGATTTCGAGTTGGCGAAGTGAATCGATTCATCCATCCGTCACGTCATGATCGCTGTCCGACTGCCTGGTCTTGATCGATCCATCATCCGTCCGTGAATCCCTTCCGAGGACCCAGCCCATGAACCGGCCCCTGCACCCCCGCCACGGCTTCACGCTCGTGGAACTCCTGGTCGTGATCGCGATCATCGGCACGCTCGTCGGCCTGCTCCTTCCGGCCGTCCAGGCCGCCCGCGCCGCCGCGCAGCGCAGCGCCTGCACCAACAAGATCAAGCAACTCGCGCTGGCGAGCCTCAATTACGAAAACAGCGCCAAGTGCCTGCCGTCGTCGGCCGGTGGCACCTGCTGCTGGGTGAGTGGCGGCCCCCAGAGCGCCAACAACGCCGCCCGCCGCAGCGCGTTCGTCGAAATGCTCCCGTTCATCGAGGAGCTGAACATGTACAACAAGATCATGGCCGGCGAGCCCGGTATCGCGGCCGCGGGAGGCCCGTATGCCTACGCCAGCTGGTCGGTGTGGAATACCGCTCCCCGGGCGCTGATCTGCCCGGTCGACACCGAAAACGACAACCAGACCGCCTCCCACTCCTACGCCCTCAGCCAAGGCGATCAGGTCCGCAATTCGACGACTGCCGGATTTGGCCGCGGGGCGTTCACGCGGACGGCCTACCGGGGAACGGCCCCGGTCCAGCCCTACGGCGTGACGATCGCCGACATCAAGGACGGGACGAGCAAGACGATCCTGCTCAGCGAGCGGGTCCGCGGCAACAACACGGGCTACTCGACCGCCAACACCGTCTCGATCAAGACCGGGATGGCATCGTTGGCGGCGATCGGCACGACTCCCAACTCCTGCCTGACCGTCGCGGCGGGCCAGTTCTATGCCGCTGGCACGAACGTCAAGCAGTACTGGGGCTGCAAGTGGACCGACGGCCAGCCGGGACGCGTCTGCATCAACACGGTGATGCCGCCCAACTCACCGGGCTGTGCCGGTGGGCAAAACGGCACGCTCAACCCCAATGCCGACGACTACGAGGTCGTGATCCCGCCGTCGAGCTACCACCCCGGTGGCGTGAGCGTGGCGTTCTGCGACGCGTCGGTGCGGTTCATCAGCGACAACATCGATACCGGCAACACGGGTGTCATTGTCGCCTACAACGCCTACACGCCGAGCCCGTTCGGCGTCTGGGGGGCGCTGGGCTCGAAGGCCGGCGCCGAGAACACCGCCAACGAGTGAGCCGGCGGCAGCTCGTCCTCTGAACGCAACCGGGGCCCGCGGCCGACCGCGGGCCCCGGTTTTTTACGCGGCGGCTGCGGCCGTGAAGGCCCCCGCACACGAATGCCCGTGACATCCCGGCGGTCACACCGCGGCGATCGCCTGCATCGCCGCGGCGATCTCGGTGTCGGTCCCCACCGTGTCGACCGGCTCGATGCCGACCCAGCCGCGGTAGCCATGGTCGTCGAGGGCCGCGAGGATCGTCGGCAGATCGACCTGGCCTGTCCCGAGGACCACGCTCCGCCCGCGGCCGGCGATCGGCCCCGCGATCGCGTCGGTGGCATGGACGTGCAGGATCCGGTCGCCGAGCACGGCGACCGCGGCAACGGGGTCGTGGCGGTTGACGACCAGCGCACCGGTGACGAGGTGGCAGCCGATCGCCCCGTCGGGCAACTCGTCGAGCAGGCTGTCGACGTCGGCCGGCGCGGCCCGCCCGACCTCGGCGGCGAACAGCGCCCCGCAGCGGCTCCCCCAGGCGCCCAGGTCGGAGAGGACCTCGAGCAACAACCCGCGGCGCGGGTCACGGCTGCCGTCGGCACCGGGCGGCGGAATGTCGCCGACATGGTTGTAGACCAGCCCGGCACCCAGATCGTGGGCCAGCGTCATCGCCTCCTTCGTGGCGGCGATCCGTGCCTCGAGCCGGTCGGGGTCGGCGTAGCCGCCGCGCGTCGGGAAGGCCACCGCCGCGACGGCGAGTCCCTCGTCGGCGACCCACTTCCGCACCTGGCGCCGGCCGGTCTTCGACAGCGCGTCGGCCCCGGGGGTGTTGCGGGCGTCGATCTCGACGCCGTCGAGCCCGAGGGTCCGTGCCCGCCGCAGGGCCGAGCGCAGCGAACCGGAGAGGTGGACGGTGGCGGTGCACAGGCGGAACGGGCTCACGGAGCATTCCCCGGGGAACGAAGGCCGTCGAATTGTATGCTCTCCGGTATGCCCGCGCTGGCCACCGTCGTCGAGGCCCTGGAAGCGATCGCGCCGCTGCGGCTCGCCGCGCCGTGGGATGCCGTCGGCCTGCTCGTGGCGACGCGGCGCCCGGCGATCGGTCGGATCCTCACCTGCCTGTCGATCACGCCGGCGATCGTCCGCGAGGCGGTCGCCGAACGGATCGACCTCGTCGTCGCCCACCATCCCCTCCCCTTCAAGCCGGTGGCCCGGCTGGTCGATGCGAGCCTTCCCGGAAGCCTGCTGCTCGACCTGGCCGGAGCGGGGATCGGCGTGTGGAGCTCGCACACCGCCTGGGATTCGGCCGCCGGCGGCATCAACGACCAGCTCGCCGCGCTCCTCGGCCTGGCCGACGTCCGGCCGCTTGTGGCCGACGCCGTCGATCCGACCGTCGGCACGGGGCGCGGCGGCCTGCCCGACGATGCCCCGGCGTTGACGACCGTGGCCGATGTCGCCACACGCCTGTGCCGCGCCCTGGGCGTCTGCGGCGCGCACGTGGTCGGCGACCCCGGCCGGCCGGCCGGGCGGGTGGGGATCGTGTGCGGCAGCGGCGGGGAGTGTCTTCCGCTGGTCAGCGCCGCCGGCTGCCGGACGCTCGTGACCGGCGAACTGCGGCTCCACGACGCCCTCGCCGCCGACCATGCCGACGTGGCCGTGGTCGCCGTCGGCCACCAGGCGAGCGAGCAATTCGGGATGCGGTCCCTCGGCCGCCGTCTCGAGGCAGCCGTGCCCGGCATCGAGTGCCGGGAGAGCCGATCCGACCGCGATCCGCTCCCGTGGCTGCCGCTGCGGGGCTGATTTCGTTGCCCGGCCGGAATGCGGCGCTACACTTGAGGGATCGGGCCCGGGGGTGCGGCAAACACCTCCGGACGCCCCCGCGCCCCTCCGATTCCCCCACGGCGGACCTGCCATGCCCCGGTTCCTCACGGCCCTGCCGGTGTTCAACGAGGCGACGCACGTCGATGGCGTCCTCGACGAGGTCCTCCGCCACACCGCCGACGTGTGTGTCGTCGACGACGGCTCGACCGACGGGACGGCGCGGATCCTCGCCGACCGGATCGAGGCCCGCGGCGACGTCCGCGTCGTCCGTCATCCGCGGAACCTGGGCTACGGGGCGGCGCTGGCGACCGCCTTCCGCGAGGCGCTCGCCGGCGGGTGGGACGGGCTGGTGACGATCGACTGCGACGGCCAGCACCAGCCGCGGTTGATCCCCGAGTTCCTCGCGCTGGCCAGCGATCCCGTCCGCGGCGCCGACATCGTCAGCGGCAGCCGTTACCTGCGGCGTTTCCCCGGCGACAGCCAGCCCCCCGAGGCCCGGCGGCGGATCAACGCCACGATCACCGCCGAGATCAACGCCCGGCTCGGCCTGTCGATCACCGACGCCTTCTGCGGCTTCAAGGCCTACTCGCGGCGGGCGCTGGCGGCGCTGGCGATCACCGAGACGGGCTACGCGATGCCGCTCGAGGTCTGGGTCCAGGCGGCGGCCGCGGGCCTGTCGATCGTCGAACTCCCCGTGCCGCTGCTGTACCTCGACCTCTCGCGCAGCTTCGGCGGCGCTCTCGACGACGCCGAGACGCGCCTCGCCCACTACCGCGCCGTCCTCGACCGCGCCGAGGCGGCAGTCGGCTGGCGCCTTCCTGCCGCGCCGCCGCTCTCCGCGGCCAATCGCGCTAGCCAGGATCCGCTCGCGGCGGCACACTGCTGAACTTCCGGCTGGGAACGGCGCGACGCCGGCCACGGTGGCGTGGCTGCCACGGCCACCGTCCGGTGGCGGGCGCCGACCGGAGCGGACCGAGGGGGACCACGCGGGCGACCGCGCCTTGTGCATGCCGATCCCACGCCCTGCCCACCGCGCCCCCGAGGCCGACGGTGCCCGGCTCGTCGATCCCCCGGTGGTGGCCGGTGACGGCTCGCCGGCCTGCATCGACAGCCTCGTCGACAACAACCGCCTCCTCCGGGCGGCGTTCGGCACGACGATCGGCGACCTCCGGCTGTGGGAGCTGATCGCGGCCACGCGCCGCGAGGTCCTCGCCGTCGCCGCCACCTACACCGCCAGCTACCGCGATGTCGACCGTCCCACCGACGTCGCTGACTGGATCGCCCGCCCGATCGTGATGGCCGGCCACCAGCCCGACCTGTTCCACCCCGGCGTGTGGCTGAAGAACTTCGCCCTCGACGCCTACGCGCGGCAGGTCGGCGGCACGGCCCTCAACCTCGTCGTCGACACCGACCGCTGCGCGCGTGCCGCGGTGCCGCTCCCGCTCGGCACCCCCGACGACGCGCGCCTCGAGCACGTGCCGTTCGACGGCGAGGCCCCCGAGATGCCGTGGGAGGAGCGCCCCGTCGTCGCCGCCGACACCTTCGCCAGCTTCGGCCGCCGTGCCACCGACCTGCTCCGGCCGCTGGTCCCCGATCCGATCCTCGCGCGCTGGTGGCCGCTGGTCGTCGAGCGCGCCGCCGAAAGCCACCGCCTCGGCCTGGCGATCGCCCAGGCGCGCCACGCGCTGGAGGAGCGGCTCGGACTGGAGACGCTCGAGCTGCCGGTCAGCGAGTTGGTCCGCCTCCCGACCGTGTCGGTGCTGATGGGCTGGCTGTTGTCGCGCGCCCGCGAGGTCCACGAGGCCTACAACGCGGCGCTGGCGGCGCACCGGCGGCGCCACCGGATCCGAGGCCACGGCCGCCCCGTCCCCGACCTCGTCGTCCGCGACGGCGGGCCGGGGGAGGGCCCGTGGTTCGAGGTGCCGTGGTGGATCTGGTCGCGCGACGATCCGCAGCGCCGCCGCGTGTACGCCAACGCCGGCACCGCGGGAACGCTGCTGCTCTCCGACCTCGAGTCGCTCCGGCTCGAGCTGCCGATCACCCCGGAGACGTCGCCGTCGAAATGGGTCGACGCGCTGGCCCGGCTCGAGGAGCACCGCCTCTGCCTCCGCCCCCGGGCCCTGGTGACCACGCTCGTCGCCCGGTTGCTGGTCGCCGACGTGTTCGTGCACGGGATCGGCGGGGCGGCCTACGACCGGCTCACCGACGACATCGTCGAGCGGCTCACCGGCTGCGAGCCGCCGCGCTATGCCGTCGTCACCGGCACCCTGCACCTCCCCTTGGAGAACGTCTTCCCCGGGCTCGCCGGCTCCGACCCGCTGGGGGAGCTGGGGCTGGTTCGCCACCGGCTCCGTGACCTGCGCTACCACCCGGAGCGGCATCTCCCCGCCGCGCCGCGCTCACCGGAGGTCGAGGCGCTCGTCCGCCGCAAGTGGCAGTGGATCGAGACACCACCGACGCCGACGCTCGCCCGGCGCCGGTGTCACGAGATCCGCGCCGCCAACGAGGCGCTCGCCGCTCGCGCCGAGCCGGCGCGCATGGCGCTCGAGGCACACGTCGAACCGTTGGCGACGCGCGTGCGCGCCACGGCGCTGTTGCGGGGGCGGGAGTATCCGTGGTGCTTTTTTCCGGAAACCGTCCTGCGCAGGTTCCTGCTACTGGAAAAGGGGTGAGTCGCGCCGTATCTTGACGCCCAACGGACTGGGAAGGCACTCCAGGGAGAGGAGGACTCATGGCTCGGGGGGCACGGTCGGGCAAGGCGTTCCGCGGTCTGGTCGGCGCCGGATCATCGGCCACGACCACGCGTGAGGCGAAGGCGGCAGGCAAGCCCTCCCGCCCGGCACACCGGACGACGCGCCGGTCGTCGCGGCGGGCGGCCCCCGTGGCCGATGTCCACGAGCCGCCCCTCGAACTCGCGCCCGACATGGCCGGCGACGCACCGGCGTCCGACGACAGCATCGCGTCGATCGTGATCCGCCCCACGTCGACGCTGTACCGCGCCCGGGCCGCGAAGCGCCGCCGGGCCGTCTGGCACCTCCCCGAGCACCCCGTCGCCCCCGCCGCGCCGCCGGCGTGGATGCTCGCCGAATGCGAGGTCGCCGCGGCCCGCGCGGGAGAGCAGGCGGAGATTCTCCAGCTCCTCACCGGCCTGCCGCACCCGCCGAGCAAAGCCGAGTTCCACGCGATCATCGACCACCCCGAGCACGATGCCGCCAACCGCCTCGTCGCCCGGCTGGCGGGGCGGATCGTCGGGCATGTCGAGGTCCAGCCACGGACGGTGCTCGTCGGTGGAACACCGCTCCGCGGCGCCGTCGTCGACCGGGTGGCCGTCCTCCCCGAATGCCGCGGTGCCGGCCATGGCCAGCGGCTGATCCGCGCCGCCGAAGCCCGGCTGACGGCCGTCCGGGCCGGGGTCGCCTTCGCGCGGACGCGCGTGCCGGGGTCGTTCCAGGACCTGGGGTGGACGATCCTCGGCCGTGATCGCGCCACTCCCGGACGTCCGGCCGAGATCCTCGCCCGGCTCCTCGACGCCCCGCCGCGCGACGGCGAGGTGGTGTCGATGCGCCAGTGGCGCCATGTCGAGCTGCCGGCGATCCTGCGGATCTACGGCAGCAACGCCGGCCGGTTCGTCGGTCCCGCCGAGCGCGGCGAGGTCTACTCGCGCTGGCTGGTGAGCCGTGGCGGCTTCGATTCGCTCCTCGTGGCGCTGGTCGGTCAGGATCGCTACGACCTCCACGAGACGACCGCGCGGATCGTCGGCTACTGCATCCAGTCGGGCAACCGCGTGCTCGAGCTGCTGGCCGACCCGGAGTTTCCCGGCGTCGAGCGCGACCTGCTCGCGCGGGTGTGCGCCGAGGCGATCGAGAACGACCGCCAGGAGATCCTCTTCGAGGCGGCCGCCTCCGATCCGCTCCACGACGCGGTCGCCGGCCCCGAGCCGAGCGCGGCCGCCGGCGAGCGGATGATCGTCGCCCGCCTCCCCGACCCGGCCGCCGTGATCACGGCGCTGGTCGGCTCGATGGCTCCGCGCCTCGCGGCCGCCGGGATCACCGACCCGGTCGAACTGGGGCTCGACGCCGCCGCCGGCGACGGGCAACCGGGTTTCCGTGGCTCGATCGTGATCGCCGACGGGCGGGTGACGCTCCACACCGGCCGGATCGGGCGCAGCTACCTCCGCCTCCCGCCCGAGGAGCTGACGCGCCTGGTCCTCGGCCAGAGCGATCCCGCCGAAGCGGCCGGCCGCGGAGCGATCGTCCCCTCGACGCAGGCGGCGGTGCGATTTGCGTCGTGGCTCTTCCCGCGGATGCCGCTGTGGTGTCCGATGTGGGACGACGTGCCAGCCTGAGCGGCGGCCCGGGATCGCCGGCCGCGCCGCGGTGGACGTCGTTCCCCGGAGATCCGCCATGCGCCACCGGTTCGTCGCCTGCCTGCTCGTGTCGTTGGTGTGCCTGTCCGGGTTTCGAGCGGCCGGTCAGGCGCCGCCCGACGGCACCCCGCGGGCGGGCGACCGACTCGCGGCGCTGCAGTGGACCGCCGAGGCGACGGGCGTGGCCGACTGGGGCTTCTGGGGCGACCAGCCCGACCGCTACGTCTCGTGGTCGAACCACTCCAACCGGCTGATCCCGGTCTACTCGTTCGGGATGACACTGGCGGACGTCGCCGGCGAACGGAGCGTGTATCGCGATCGGGCCCGCCTCGAGGCGCTGTACGGCCGGCTGCCCGACGAGACCCTCGACCCCGCCGCCGACCACTTCGACCAGACCGACGTCTTCCGGCTCCAGGCCGAGGCGGTCGCCCGCGGCGCGAAGCGGGTGGTGCTGGTCGTGTTCGACGGTATGGATTGGACGCTGACGCGCTCCGCGGCGATCGCCGCCACCGGCACCGTCGCCTACCACGCCGGCCGCGGCACCGGGCTGTCGTTCCAGGACTACGCCGGCACGGTCACCGATTTCGGCCTTTGCGTCACCAGCCCCGCCAACGACGGCACGAAGGTCGACGTCGACGCCCAGGCGGTCACCAATCCCGGCGGCACGACGCCGGGGGGCTACGCCGCCGCCCGTGGCGGGCGCACGCCGTGGGATCCGGCCGCCAACCCCACCTACCTGATCGGCAAGGACCGCGACCGGCCCCACGCCGTCACCGATTCGGCGGCATCGGCGACCTCGCTGTGCACCGGCCGCAAGACCTACAACGACGCGATCAACGTCGATCCCGCCGGGCGCCGGCTCGACACGATCGCCCACGCGCTGCAGCGACAGGGATTCGCTGTCGGCGTCGTGACGAGCGTGCCGATTCCCCATGCCACGCCCGGCTGCGCCTACGCCCACAACGTCTCGCGCGACGACTACCAGGACATCTCCCGCGACCTGCTCGGCGAGCGTTCGGTCTCCCACCGCGACGCGCCGCTGCCGGGTCTCGACGTCGTCATCGGCTGCGGCCACGGCGTCGACGTCAAACCCGCCGAGATGGAGAAGGAAGTGCAGCAGCAGGGGACGAACCTCGAACCGGGCAACAAATACGTCGCCGCCTCGACGCTCGCCGCCATCGACGTCGCCAACGGCGGCCGCTACCGCGTCGCGCGGCGGACGGCGGGGCGCGACGGCTCGGAGGTGCTCGCCGCCGCGGCGCGGGAGTGCATCGCCGACGGCAGTCGCCTGTGCGGCTTCTTCGGCACCGCCGAGGGGAACCTGCCGTTCACCACCGCCGACGGGAAATTCGACCCGGTGTTCCTCCCCGACGCCGACCGCGAGCGGCTCGAGGGGCTGAAGCGGAAATACTCCAAGCCGATCCGCTACACGCCCGCCGATCTCGCCGAGAATCCTTCGCTCGCCGAGATGACCGTCGCCGCCCTCGACGTCCTCGCGGCCCGTGGCCCCTTTTGGCTGATGGTCGAGGCGGGCGACGTCGACTGGGCCGCCCACGGCAACAACCTCGACGGCGCGATCGGCGCGGCGCTGTCGGGCGACGCCGCCTTCCGGGCGCTGACGGGGTGGATCGAGGCCCACGGCGGCTGGGCCGACACGGTCGTGATCGTCACCAGCGACCACGGCCACATGCTCGTCCTCACGCGCCCCGAGGCGCTCACCGGGCGGTGACCGTATCCCGCGCCGCGTCGGCCTCCGCGAGGCGCTTGATGTGGTCGAGGACGCGGCGGTGGATTGCGTGGATCGAGATGTCGCTCCACAGCGTCCAGTAGCCCTGCGGGTGGATGTCGAAGACGTACCAGGTGCGCCCCTCGAGCCGCGTCCGGCCGTCGCCGAGATCGACGAGCCGGAACTCCCCGCGCCGGCTCTGCAGCGAGCGGTCGACGAGATGTGGCGGGTGGACGTGGCGCCACGGCGACAGCTCGACCATCGGGTCGGGCTGCTCGGCGACGTCGAAGGCGAGGCGCCGCGGCTCGTCCCAGACGGTGATCGGCTCGACGAAGTCGCCGGTCGTGAACTCGCAGTGGCGCACCGCGCCGACCCCCGTGCCCTCGATCCGGGCGCGGAGCGGGCAGGCGATCCCGGCGCGGAAGAACCATTCTTCGGGGGGCGGGATGTCGGGAAACTCGACGATCCGTCGCCAGACCGCCGCCGGAGGCGCGGCGACGTCGACGGTGGTGAGGATCTCGTATTCCGGGGTCGTGGTCACGAGCGACTCGGCGCCGGCCAAAAGCGGCAGGGCAAGGACGACCGTCGTGACGTGCGCCAGTCCCGCCCGCGTCGCCTCGGCGATCCATTTGCCGAGCAGCGCCCCGGCGATCGACAGCGGCATCACGATCGGCACCGCCATCACCAGGCAGATCAGCCCCTCGAAGGCCAAGGCGACGAGGACGCCGCCGGCCGCGACCATCACCAGCGCGCCCAGGCCGAGCGTCGCCGAGGTGGAGTGCGGCACGGGGCGGTTGTAGAGGAACCCGGCCACCATCCCCATCACCGCCGGCGTGGCGAAGAACAGGACGGCGCCGTAACTGTCAAAGCCATAGAGACCGACGGCGAACGACAGCATCCCCGCCGCCAGCGCCGCCCCGACGGCGCGCCACGCGGCGGCGTCGAAGATCCCGGGCGCCGTCGCGGCCGCCGTCGGCACGGCGACCTCCGCCGCCGGCTTGTCGGGGAGCAGGGCGAGCAGTGCCACCACGAGGAGATTCCCCAGCGGGAGGAGTACCGCGGCCCCGAGCCAGGGGGACTGGCCGGCCGACGCCGCCCGGCGCACGCTCATCGACAGGGCGATCCACACGAACGGCAGGCTCCACACGAACAGCACCCAGCCGAGCCAGTCGGGCGTGCCTTGGAGCAGTTGGGCACGCGCGGCGAACGACGGGTTGACGAATTCCAGCGGCGTCAGCCACCTCCCGGCGAAGGCGTGGAACACCGCCACCTCGACGGCGTACTTGAACAGCGCCAGCCCGGCGCCGATCACGAGGTAGGGGAGACGCTCGACGCGGCGCGAGGAGAACGGCAGCGCCAGCCAGTCGGCGGCGGAGAATCGCGCGTGGTCCATGGCGACACCCTCGGTTCGGTTTCCCCACGCCCGCGACGCCGCGCACGCCCGTGGCCTGGCCGGCGGGCGCGACCACGACCGACCGGCTCACCCGTCGGGATCGTCGATGAGCTGCTGGAGCCGGGCGGCGTGCTCGGGGACGAGCCGGGGGAGCCACGAGGCGTCGATGAGGCCGAGCGTGAGGAGGTCGAGGAGATGGAGCTGGTCTTTGCGGCGGTACGAGTTGAGCTTCATCCGCACCAGTGCCTCGAGGGAGACGATCCGATAGTCGTCGGCTGCCGCGCTCTCGGAGACGTCGGCGGTGGGGAGCGCATAGGTCTCGCGGACTTTCTCGTTGGCGAACAGCAGGTGGATCGCGTCGCGCGGGCTCCCCTGCGGACCGTCGAGGAAGCACTCCACGCCCATCACGGAGGCGTGGACGAAGCCGGCACCCTCGAGGGCCGCGCGGATGGCGGGCAGGTCGCTGCGGCGGACGAGGATGTCGACGTCCTGCGTGTTGCGGACGGCGGCCCTGTCGACCCGCGCCACCCAGGCGGCGACGGCGTTGCCGCCGGCGACGGCATAGGGGATCCCGGCGTGCTCGAGGGCGGCGGTGGCCCGCAGCGCCCGATCGCGAACGGCTTGCACGGCCTCGATCATCCTCTGCCAGGAGAAGGGGTGAAGTTCGACGGCCACGGCACACGGGGCTCCGCAGGGGCCGGCACGGCGGCGGCCGGCTGGCGACTCGGTCGAATCGTACCCTGGCTCCGCACCGTGCCGAAAGGCGAGCGCCACGGCAGGCGTGAACCCGTGGCGGCGAATGCCGTCTTCGAACCGTCGGCCACGCCGTCAGCCGTGGCCGCGGGCTCCGGCGAGCCACGCGTCGGCCCAGGCGCGCACCCCGTCGACCCCCTTGCGGTGGCAGAAGTCGCCGAGCGTCTCGCCTGCCGTGCGCTCGGCCTTGTAGCAGGCGAGCACCGCCGTGATCTCGCGGCACAGGTCCTCGAACGGGACGACGTCCTTGTAGTGCTCGTTGAGCCGGTCGCCGAGGAGCCGACCGCCGAGGAACAGCGTGTATTTGCCGGCGGTCCGGCCGACGATGCCGATGTCGGAATTGTAGGGACGGGCGCAGGCGTTGGGGCAGCCGGTCATGCGGAGCGTGAAGGCGTCGGCGGCGAGGCCGAGCTTCGCCACCTCCGGCTCGAGGGCATCGATCAGCCCGGGGAGCACGCGCTCGCTCTCCGCGACCGCCAGCCCGCAGGTCGGCAGCGCCACGCAGGCCATGCTCCAGCGCCTGAGGGTCGAGATCTCCTCCGACGTCTTCACGCCATGGGCCTGGAGGATCGTGGCGATCCGGTCGCGGTCGCCGGCGGCCAGGTCGGTGAACAGCAGGCTCTGGTGGGCGGTGATCCGCACGCCGGGGGCGATCTCGCGGAGGATCTCCCGCAGCGCCGTCTTGAGGCGGAACGAGCCGGTGTCGTGGACCCGGCCGTTCTCGACGTTGAGTCCGTAGAAGTGTTTCCCGTCCCCCTGCGGGAACCAGCCGATGTGGTCGTCGAACCCGTGGACGTCGGCCGGGTGGCACGGCGCGAGTGGCTTGCCGAAGTATTCCTCGACCTTGGCCCGGAAGGCGTCGAGGCCCATCGTGTGGATCGTGTACTTGAGCCGCGCCACCTTGCGGTCGGAGCGGTTGCCATGGTCGCGCTGGACCTTGACGATCGCCTCGGCGATCGCGAGGACGTCTTCGGGGGGCACGAAGCCGAGCCGCTTGGCGAGCGCCGGAAACGTCTTGGCGGCGCTGGGCGTCACGCCCATCCCGCCGCCGGCGAGCACATTGTAGCCGAGGATCCGCCCCTGCTCGTGGACGACGAGGAAGCCGAGGTCGTTGGCGTAAATGTCGGTGCAGTTGTCCTCGGGGAGGGCGAAGGCGGTCTTGAACTTCCGCGGCAGGTAGGTCGGGCCGTAGATCGGCTCGATCACGTCCGGCCCCCCGGCGACGCGCTGCTGCTCGCCGGTGTCGGGATCGGTGAGCCAGATCTCGTAGTAGGCGCGCGTGCGCGGGGCGAGGTGGCGGGCGAGCTCGTCGAGCTTGGCCTGCATCTGCTCGCGGACCGGATCGCCGTGGATCGGTGCCGGGCAGCACATGATGTTGCGCTCGACGTCGCCGCAGGCGGCGAGCGTGGTCAGGTGGTTGGCATGGACGCGGCGCATGAAGTCCTTGAGCTCGCCCTTGACCACGCCATGGTGCTGGATCGACTGCCGCGTGGTGAGCCGGATCGTGCCGTTGCCCAGCTCGTCCCCGATGTCGATCGCGGCCAGGAGCTGGGCCGCCGTGAGCTTCCCGCCGGGAACCACGGTCCGGATCATGAACGAGATCTGCCGCTCGCTCTTGGCCCCCTCGCGGGCCTTACGCGCCTCGCGGTCGTCCTGCTGGTAGGTGCCGTGGTTCTTGAGGAGCTGGACGCTCGCCTTGCCGAAGCCGGCCGCGCCGTCGGCCAGTTCCCGGGCGATGTCGCCACGGAGGTAATTGCTGGCGGTCTTCGCGACCTCGACGGCACTGGGCTTGGGGCTGCCGGCTTCCTGCTCGTCTGCCATCGTCACGCGCTCCGGGGGGCTGGTCTCCGTCCCCAGGATAGCCATGGGAAGGGTTCCGAGGCAGCGTGGATTCCGGGCCTCGTTCGCCGCACGAGCGGCGCCTCCACCGCCGACGAGCGAGCCGTGGCGGCGGAAGCTCGACGAGCTTTGGGCTATCCTGCCCACGCGAGGAGACTTCTGCCGGCCGCGGCGAGCGGCGCCTCCACCGCCGACGAGCGAGCCGTGGCTCGGCGGAAGCTCGACGAGCTTTGGGCTATCCTGCCCACGCGAGGAGACTTCTGCCGGCCGCGGCGAGCGGCCCCTCCACAGCCGGCGAGCGAGCCGTGGCTCGGCGAAGATTTTCGAATAGACAATTCCTCCCCCGGCGCGACTCCTTGAAGACGACGGCCCCTCGGGGCGTGCGGCGAAGTGCTGCGACGTGCATGTCGAGATCGCGAGCCTCGTGGCGGGAGATCCGGCGGCCTACGCCCGGCTCTACGACCGGCTCGGCGGCCGGCTGCTGGCCGCGGCCCGGCTCCTCACCGGCGGCGATCACGAGGCGGAGGATGTCGTCCAGGACCTGTGCGTGGCGCTCGCGAAGGGGCGCGACCGGCTCGGGGCGGTGAGCGATCTGGAGGGCTACATGTTCACGGCGCTGCGCCACACCGTGTTCCGCCGGCGGCGCCAGGCCGCAGCCAGGCGTGCGACGCTCGAGCAGGTCCGGCAGCGCACGCTGGTGCAGTCGGGCCCCGATGGCCCTGCGGACGCGCCGGCCACCGTCCCCGACGACGCCCTCGCTGCGGCGGTGGCAACGCTCCCCAAGGAGCAGCGCGAGGTGGTGCTCCTCAAGACCGACGGCGGACTGTCGCTGGCCGAGATCGCGGCGACGCTCGGCGTCAGCCTCAACACCGCCGCGAGCCGCTGGCGCTACGCGTTGGAAAAGCTCCGCGCCGCCCTGGCCGACGACGATTCCCCCCGCTCCCCACGTCCGCCCCACGCCCAGGTGCCCCGATGACCGCCCCGCACGACGATCGCCGCCGCGAGCCGCGGCTGCCCCCTGAGTTGGTGCTCGTGGCGGAGCGCCTGGCACGCAGCGGCGTGCCGGCGGCGCCCTCCCATCTCCGCGGGCAGGTCCTCGGCGCGGTGATCGACGCCCTCGGCACCGACGGGTTGGCGGAGGCCGACCTGCTCCCGCCGTCGCGCCGCGAGCCCTGGCCGGCGGCGCTGCTGCTCCTCTCCGGGCTGTCGCTGGCGCTGCTGGTCGCCCCCTGGCTGGCGCGGCCCGGCGAACGCCCCGTCGCGCCGCTGACGCCGTTCGCCGAGCGGGTGGTGGCGCTGGGTATCCCCCTGCCCGATCCGGTCACCCGCCACGGCTCGGCCACCGCGCCGGCGGCGGGCGACGCCGCCGCGCGACCGCGACCCGGGCGCTTCGCCGCCACCTCGATCGCCGCGCTGCGTTCGCTTCCCCAGGAACACTGGCTGAAAGGAACCCTCTGATGGGACTCGCGCTGTTCTGGCTGTTCGTGCTCGCAGCCTGCCTCCTCTGGTCGGCGACGTTCACCGCCGCGGCGGCGCGCTCGGCGACGCTCCCGTCGCTCCTGTCGTTCACGGCCTGGTTCATCCCCCTGCTCGTCCTCCTGCCGGCGGTCTGGCTGACGGCGTGGCTGGCATTCGGCCCACGGCCATTCGACGTCAACCATTTCGCCGCCACGCTCACGCTGGCGATCGCGGCGCTCGTCGGCGGGGTGTGGATCGTGATCGCCGGTCGGCGGCCCGCGGCCGACGGCGCGCCCGCGGCGCGCCGCTGGCCGGTGATCGGCCTGGCGGGCCTGTGCGGCATGGGGATCATGGTGGCCTACGGCACGCTCGTGGCGATCGACAACGCCGTCGCCGCAGAGGCGGCCCAGGCGCGGGCCGAGGCCGCGGCGCTGATGCAGGCCAATCTGCCGCCGGCCGTCGCCGAGGCCGACAACGCCGCGCCGCTCCATCGCCACGCCGCGGCGCTGCTCGCTGCCGACGACCCCTTCAAGAAGGACTTCCCCGACGGTGATCCCGACAGCCCCCTCGACATCCGCAGCCCGGAAGTCGCCGCAAGGCTCGCGCGCCACGCCGACACGCTCGACCTCATCCGCCGCGCGGCCGACAAGAACGCCTGCCGATTCGACCGCGACTGGAGCCGGCCGTCGATCGACATGCTCCCCTCCGAGATCCAGTCGCTGCGCGGCGAAGCCCGGCTGTTGGCGCTGGCCGCCCGGCGGGCCGCCGCCGATGGCGATGCCGCGGCGGCGCTTGCCGACACGGTGCGGATCCACCGGATCGGCCGCCAGGCCGCCGCGGAGCCGATCCTCATTTCCCATCTGGTCGCGCTGGCCCTCGACGCCCTCGCCCGCGACACGCTCGCCCTCGTGCTGCCGAGCCTCGAAGCCGACGATCTCGCGCTCCTCGACGACCCCGGTCTCGACGGCCTCGTCGGCCCGCCGCCGCCACTCCTCAAGTGCATGCTCGGCGAGGAGACGCTCGGGCTCTCGGTGTTCGCCGACATCGCCACCGGGCGGATGCGGATGGCGACGCTCGATCCGGTCGCGGGAAGCACGAACGCCGGCGCGATCGCGGACCGCGTCGGGATCCTCTACCGGACGCTGTTCCTCCCCACCGACCTGGCGGCCTACCGCGAACTGCTCGACGGCTTCCAGCAGGCCTGTGCCCAAGACAGCGCGACCAGTGGCGTTTGGGACCGGGTCGCTATCCAGGGGCAGTCGATCGACAGGCGCGGGCTGCTCAGCGCGATGCTCGTGCCGGCGTTGGGAGGGGTGAGTGGGGCCCAGGTGCGCGCCGAGGCCGGCGCCCGGGCGGCGCGGGTGCTCATCGCCGCGACCAAGCGCCGGATCGCCGGTGCCGGGCTTCCCGAGTCGCTCGACACCCTCGTACCCGACTGGCTGTCGGCCGTACCGCGCGACCCGTACACCGACAAAGAGCCGCTCCGCTCCAAGCTGGGCGACGGGGGGATGCTCGTGTGGTGGGCCGGCCCCGACGGGGAAGACGACGGCGGCCCGACGGGGCGCGATTCCTACGATGTCGACATCCAGATCGGCAACGACGACCTCGGCCTGTGGATGGTGCCCGACCGGCCGGCACCAAAACCGGCCGCACCGGCGGTGCCCGAGTGAGCGGGCGTCACTTCGCCTGCATCAGATAGGCGAGCACGTCGGCCATCCCCCGGGCGTCGATCGACCGCTCGAATCCCTCCGGCATCAGCGACCGGCGCGTATTGACCAGCGACTCGATCTCGTCGCGCGGGAGGACGACGTCGGTCCCCTCGGCGGTGCGGAGCGTGAGCGCTCCGTCCGACTCGGCGGCGATCACGCCGGTCACGCTGCGGCCGTCGGCGGTCACGGCGGCATGGGCGAGATACGCCGGGAGGACCTCACGGTTGGGATCGAGGATCCCGAGGAGGATCGCGTCGGGACCGCGCGCCTGCATCGCCACGAGGTTCGGCCCCAACTCCCGCCCCTGCCCCTCGACACGGTGGCAGGCGACGCAGTGCTTGGTGAACAGCGCCCGCCCCGCGCCGGCGTCGCCGGCGGCCGGCAGGCTTGCCCGGTAGGCGGCGACAAGCGCCCCGCGGTCGGCGGCCGGCGGCGGCCCGAGGACCTCGGCGGCGCGAGTCCGGACGGACGTCTCGCCATGGTTCCACAGCGCCGCTGCCTGGGGGCGCTCGAGCGAATCGGCAGGCACCGTCCCGGCAGCGATCGCGTCGAGCAGGCGCATGGCCCCGGCCGGCGACTTCGCCAGCGCCACCGCTGCCGCGGTTCGGGCCGTGGCGGGGAGCGTCGGCAGCGCGGCGGCGAGCACGTCCGTGGCGGCGGCGTCGCGCGAGCGGTCGAGCGCCGTCACGGCGGCGGCGACGATCTCCTCCGGTCGGTCGGGCGAAAGCAGCGGCGCGAGCCCGGCGGCCCCGCCGAGTGCGACGAGCGCCACGCCGGCGGCGCGCTCGGCGGCGCCGGAGCCGGTGGCGGCGATCCGCGCTCGACCGGCGGCGACGACCCGCGCGATCAGCGTCGCCGACGTCGCGGCCGGCTCGACATCGGCGAGGCGGCCGCCGGCCGCGGCGACGGCGGCATCGAGATCGACGACCAACCCCGCCGTCTCCGGGTCGAGGCCCGCGGCGCTACGGCGCTCGAGCAGCGCGACCGCCGCGGTGAGGGCCGCCGCATCACGGCTCTTGCCGATCTGGGCGACGAGGCCCGGCAGCGCCGCGCGGGCCGCGGCCGACGGGGGCGTGTCGGCGGCGAGCCATGTCGTCACGATCCGTCCGGCGAGGCCGGCGGCCGACGTGAATGCCGCCATCCGGCACCAGGGATCGGCGCCGTCGCGGGCCAGCAGCGCGGTGAGCAGCGCGAGCCGCGCGTCGTCGTCAAGCCCGCCGGCCGCGAGCGCCGCCTCCAGCCGCACGGAGCTCGCCTCCTCGGTCGTCGCCAACGCCACCAGCCGTGGGGCGAGCGCCGCGCGCCCGGCGGCGTCGAGGCGCTCGACGAGCCGCACCCCCTCGGCGCGCACGAGGGGCGATCGGTCGTCGAGGCAGCGGGCGACGTCGGCGCTTCCCAGGGCCCCGACGCCGGCGAGCGTGACCGCGGCCCCCCACCGGGCCCGCTCGTCGGCGGCGGCGTCGGCGAGCAGCCGGCGGAGCGGCTCGACGGTCGCCGCGTCGCCGCGGGTCACGAGCAGGCGCCGGGCGGTGTCACGGTGCCAGCCGTTGGGATGGCCGAGGAGGGCGACGAGCTCGGCGTCGCTCGCCCGCGAGAGCCGCGGCGCGGGGCGGCGCGGGGCGCCGGTCGCGGCGAGGCGCCACAGCCGGCCGGCGTCGCGGCCGCTGGTGAGATCGAGGTGCTTCTTGAGCGGCGGCGCCAGGCTCGCCGGGTGCTCGATCACCTCGCGCTGCATGTCGATGATCCACAGGCCGCCGTCGGGGGCGTTGGCGAACTGGACGGGGCGGAACCAGATGTCGCTCGAGGCGACGAGCTCCGCGTCGTGGTCGACGCGCTCGGTCCGCACGCCGGCGCCGTGGGGGATGACTCGCTTGCGGTGGACGAGGTTGCTGCCGACGTCACCGACGACGACCATCCCGGCCAGATCGCCGACGGCATCGCCGCGCACGGCCGTGATCCCGGTGGCGCTGGTGAAGTAGCCGGCCGGCCGGCCCCCCCCCTCGACGATCCCCGGCACGATGCCGCTTGCGCGCAAGCGCGTCCGCAGCACGCGCCACGGCTCGACGGGGCTGCGGCGGTAGACGGCTGCCTGCGGCCCCTCGATCGCCACGCTCTCGCGGGCGCTGCCGGCGGCGAAGGCGGGATTGCGGCCGAGGAACCGGTCGGGGATCAGGGCCCGGATGCAGTGATCGCTGTTGTGGCAGAGATACTTGCCACCGCCGTCGTCGAACGACATGCCGTGCTGGGCGCCGCCGGTCTCGGCACGGAGATCGAGCGACCGCGGGTCGAACGAGAAATCGCGGCCGCGGATCGCCAGCGGCGGGCCGACCGGGTTGCCGTCGGCATCGAGGCGGACGACGTCCCCCCCCGACGAGCTCCCCGCGCCGTGGATCCGGTTGTCGGGGCCGAAGTGGAACGAGTTGAACAGCCCCTGGACGTTGCCGGTCCCGAACCCGGTGAACACCACGCGGCGCTCGTCGGCGACGCCGTCGCCGTCGCGATCCTCGAGCCGGAGGATCTCGGGGGCGTCGCCGACGAACAGGCCGCCGTCGTGGCAGACCAGCGCCGTCGGCCAGGCGAGGCCGTCGGCGTAGACCGTCGCCCGGTCGGGCTTGCCGTCGCCGTCGTCGTCGGTGAGGAGCCGGATCCTCCCGAGGCGCTGGGCCTCGTCTTCGCTGTAGCCGCGCATCTCGGCGACGTACAGCCGGCCATCCTCGTCCCAGGCGATCGCCACGGGGCTGGCCAGGAGCGGCTCGGCCGCCATCAGCTCGACGTCGAACCCCGGGGCGACGTGGAGCGTGTCGCGGGCGGCGGCGACGGGCACCTGCGGGATCCGCGGCAGGTCGGCGCCGTAGTCGGCCTCGCCGGCGGGGTCCTGGGCGGCCGCGGCCGCCCCCAGCCCGACACATGCCACCAGCGCCGCGACCGTTCCAGCCCGTGCCGTCATTCCTTCACCTCGAGCAGCGTGCGGATCGCCGCCACGAGCCGTGCCTCCGCCTCCGGCCCGACGAACGAGCTGGTGGGGAGAACCTCGTAGCCCCCCTCATCGTAGGCCCGGGCCGTGCCGATGTAGCCGGGACCGTAGTCGCCGTAGGCGGCGAGCATGACGTGGAGATCGGGGCGCAGCGACTGGGCGAGGAGTTGGTATTCGACGAACAGCTCCCCGGGCAGGTGGAGCATCCGCACGCCTCCGATCCTCAGGCAGGTGACCGGGATCGCGTGCCCCTGCCCGGCGCGCTCGAGGAACGCGAGCGTGTCGGCGGCGGCGAACGTCCCCCGGTCGCTGCCGTCGCGGACCTTCGCCTCGAGGGCCACCCGGTCGAGATCGCCCCGGGCCGCGAGCGCCACCGGCACCGCGGCGAAGCCGACGTCGGCGGCTGTCAGCGGCCGGCGGTCGGCGACGGCGGCCTCGAACGCCTGGCGCATCCCGGTGGCAAGGCGGGTGGCGAGGATCACGCGGTTGGCGTGGTTGCCGTCGTTGTACTTGCCGGCGGCGACGTTGCCGGCGGCGCCGGTGAAGTGGACGTGGAGCGCGGTGGGAACGTCCTGCGTCCGCAGCAGCCGCGCGATCCCGGGGAAGTCGGGGCCGGGGACGGCGGTGCGGTAGTAGCTCATCGGATGGGTGGCGTAGGCGGTGAGCACCGCCAGCGGCGTCGCCCCGTCGGACAGCACCAGCGCCGTCACGAACGGGTCGATCGTGCCGTCGGGTTCGGCGCGGAGGGCGGGGTCCTTCGTAGCGCTGGCGCGCCACGCGCGGAGCTTGCCGTCGGCGCCGACGAGGCGCCGGTTGCTGGCGATCCCGGCGACCTCGGCCCGGCCGAAGCCGACGGAGGTCAGCGGCCGCGCCTCCGGCACGGCGGCGCGGATCGCCGCTGCCGCCCGGGCGATCACGGCGCGGGCGAGCGTGCCGTCGAAGCGCTCGTGCCCGGTGGCGCCGAGGTCGGCGAGCAGCTTCTCGGCGGTGAAGTCGGCCTGCGGCGCGTCGTGCTGGTGGAGGGCGTGGACGGCGACGCGGTCGGCCGACGTGCCGGCCGCGGCGGCGAGCGCCTCGCGGAAGGCGTCGTGGGCGCCGTTGCCGATCCCGATCCAGTCGATCGCACACAGCACGATCGGTGCACCCGAGCCGACGATCACGACCCCGCGGCAGCGGAGCGGCAGGTCGGCGTCGCGGATCGCGACCTCGTAGGCCATCCGCGCCCCGACCGGCGGCGTGGCATCGACGTCGAACGTCGCCAGCCGCAGCCCGCCCGCCGGCTGCGCCTCGGCGACGGCAGCCAGCGCCGCGGCCAGCAACAGCGCCGCGAGCAGGCGCCCGCGGGGCCACTGCCCGGCGATTCGGCGCCGGCTCGTCGGGGTGTCGCTCGTCGATCGATGCTCGGTCATCGCTCAGCCTCCGTCGCGCACCCACACCCGCACTCCCGCCACGCGCGAGAAGTGGGCATCGTCGGTGATGACGACCGCACCGATTTCGATCGCCTGGGCGCAGATCCAAACGTCGTTGATCGGGATCGGTGTACCGGCCTGCTTGAGCGCGTGCTTCACGGAGGCATACACCTCGGCGGTGTCGGGCGTCACCGCCAGCGTCCTCACCGTGGGGAGTTCGAGGAACCGCTGCAGTGCCTCGCGGTTGGCCTTCTCCGCCGACCCACCTTTGAATCCCGCCTGCAGTTCACCGAGGACCACGGCCGACAGATAGACGACGTCCGCCGCCGCGAGGGCGGCGAGCACGGCGTCGTCACCGCGGGCGAGCGCCGAGAAGCCGTTGGTGTCGAGGAGCACCCGCTTCATCGCCAGTCGTTCGGATCGACACGCCCGTCGTCGGCCGTGGTGCGGTCGAACTCGTCGGCTTCCTGCCGGCTCCACATCCCGCAAAACTCCTCGAAGTCGGTTCGATGCGGCTGCTGCCGGACACGCTTCACCCCCAGAGCCTGCTCGAGGATCCCCTTCACGGTGGCGTTGATGCTCGCTCCCTGTTCCTTGGCACGCTCCTGCAGCAGGGCCCAAAGGGGCTCGTCGAGCCCGTGAATCGTGATCGCTTTCATCGAAGCGGGCCCCTCGTCGTCCCATGAATCACGGCATGATTCATCTCGTTGCATTGTGGTTCGCTCGCAGCCCCGAAACAAGTTGATCACCCGCGGTGTCACTTCGCGCGGTGGAGAAACGCCACCAGGTCGGCCAGCTCCTGCGGCGAGAGGAGCTTGTCGTAGCCGTGCGGCATCAGCGACACGCGCCCCGGCTCGATCGCCTCGACGAGGTCGCGCGGGATCCGCTCGACCGCCGTCGCCGACGTCTGCACGGCGAGCATCCCCCCCGGCTCGTCGCGCACCATCCCCTGGAACGAGCGCCCGTCGGCCGTGACGACGACGCTCGGCTCGTAGCTGCGCACGAAGCTGGCGCTGGGGCGGACGATCGCCTCGAGGAGGTCGCGCGGCGTGCGGATGGCGCCGATGTGCGACAGGTCGGGGCCGACCCGCCCGCCGACGTAGGCCATCGCGTGGCAGGTGGTGCACGCCCCCGTCCTCCCGGCGAACACGGCATGGCCGCGCGCCGCGTCCCCCGGCGGCAGCGCTTCCCACAGCGCCTCGAACGCCTCGCGCTCGCCGGCGGCCGCCGCGCCGCTGCGGGCCACGAGCGCCGCGCCGGTCGCCGCCGCGTCGGCGGGAAGCTTGGCGACCGCGGCCACGAGCAGGTCGGGGCGGATCCCGGCGGCGGCATCGCCGGCGGCGAGGCCGGCCAGCGCCCGCTCGAGCGGCTCACCGCCGTCCTTCACGAGCACCGGCAGGAGGATCGTCGCCTCCTGGGCACCGAGCTGCGCGAAGGCGTCGCCGACACGCTGCCGCGCCGGCTCGGGAAGCGTCGCGGCGGCGAGGATCGTCGCGGCCGCCGTCCGGTCGACCGGCGACTCGCCGCGCGTCGCGATCAGGAGCAGCCGCCCGACGACCGCGTCGGGGAGCACGCCGGTCATGTCGCCGGGGATGGCCAGCGCCCGGAGGATCGCCGCCGGCTCGACGACCCCCGCCTCCTCGATCCGCAGCGCGGTCGGGCGGAACTCCCCGCGCGTCTCCTTGGAGAGCGGCAGCCCGGCGAGGACGGCGATCGCCTCCCCCGCCGCCGCCGCCGCGGCACTGCCAGGCTGCGTGGCCCCGAGCGCGACGCGCGACAGCGCCTCGACCCACGCCGCCGGCGCCGCCTTGGGGCGCGCCAGCCGCATCACCTCGAGGGCTGCCGCCTGCAGCGCCGCGTCGGCTCCGGTGAGCGGGGACGCGATCGCCGCGGCCACGCTCGGATCGGCCGCCAACGGGGCCAGCAGCGCCGCGATCGCGGCCCGCTCCCCGGGCGCGGCGCGCGACATCCGCGCAAGCTGCCCGGCGACCTTGCCGGCCAGTGCCGCCGACCACTCGGGATGGTGCGACGCGACCCACCAGGCGGCGTCGCGGACGGCCGCGTCGTCGGCATCGCAGGCGGGGAGGACGTCGGCGGCGGCCAGCGCCCGCGCGGGGAGCCGGGCGGCCGCTTGGTCGAGCGCGATCAGCGCCGCCCGGCGCGCCGGCGGCGGGCCGGCGGCCAGCGCCTCGCTCAGCAGATCGGGCTCCCCCGATTCGACGAGGCCGTGGAGGATCGAGTGGTCGAGGGCCCGGTCGGCCGGCCGCGCGGTCGCGGCGAGGAGCGCCCGGGTGCCCGCCGCACCGCCGATCCGGCCGAGGGCCTCGGCCGCCGCCCGGGCGACGGCCGGCTCGTCGGCAGCGACGATCCGCGCGAGTGTCCCGACGGCCGGCGTGTCGCGGTGCAGGCCGGCGGCATGGCAGGCCGCCTGGCGGGTGACCGGATCGGCATCGGCCAGGGCCTCGCGCACGCCGCTCCGCGCGGCGTCGCCGTCGATCCGGCACAACGCCCACACCGCAGCCGTCCGGGTGGCGGGCGGCGCCGCCGTCGCGCGGAGGGCCACCAGCGCCGCGACCGCAGGCGCGCCGGCCGCCGCCAGCCGGTCGGTGGCGCGGGCGACGACGGCGGGGCGCGGGTCGGCCAGCAGCCGGGCCAGGTCGGCGG
>JAGWVR010000047.1 GCA_018970785.1 Planctomycetota bacterium | reverse complement strand
GTTCTAGGAACACATCAGTCCGAGCCAATAGAGAAACTTCTTGAATTTCTCGAAGTTCAATCCCGCTCCCCCTCCGCCGAACGTCTCGATGACCTTCTTGGCGATCTCGAGTCGACGCCGGGGGTTTGATCGGAGGTAGTCCCGGCCTTCCAGCCATTTGTCGAGTTTTTGGGCAGTCAACGGGTAACCCGTCCCAAGGATCTCGTCGAACAACGCCCGTGCCTCGTCCTCACTCAGGCAGCCGTTGGGATCGATCTTGTCGCCACCCTCGAGCAGAAGCCTCCGCAATGCTTGGTATTCATTGTCGCGCTGACCGGGGGCGTAACCGGCCGGGGCCTCGGGAAACCAACGCGGCGTCGTTTGCGGTGGCAGGATCGAAATTGGCGGCGGGCTGCTGAGAGATGCGGCGGGATGTCCCGAAGGTTGCGGTGTCGCGTCGATCGCGACACGGCTCTTCGGCTTCAGTGGCCCGGCCGCCAGCAGCGATCCGGCCGTACTGCCGACCGCGACGATGGCAGCCAAGGCGACGATGATCGATCGTCGGCAGATCACGCGGGCTGTTCGCTTGGTGTTCCAGTGCATGTGAGTCTCCTTGCCCTTGTTGGTCCACGACTTCATTGGGCTCCGCGCGGTCCGCGAACCTGTACCGGATGCGGTTGGCACCCGGATCTGGTCGGAACATGACCGGCTGGAACCCCCCACCCGTGGTTACGAACGCCGTAGCCACGGGGACGATCCGTTCTGAAGCACAGGGCGTGCCGAATGAGACGTTTGTCACGAGGGGCGCGGGAGTCGCTCGATGTGCGCCGCGCAACCGGTGTGCTCACCGGTCTTTCGGTCGTCTGACGGGGCGAGCGGCACGCCTTGGAGCGGCCGTACGAAGCGGGACCGGAATGGGCGGTGGCCGTTCGATTCTGCGACGGCGCGTTGCAGGATGCAGCGGCTTCGGTGGCGCCCAGGGGGCCGACGCAGCCCGGGCCGGCCGCGCTGGCTCGACTTCGCCCACGGGCTGGCGTCGCCCCCACAGGCTCATGGCCGGGCGGTGACCGGCGGACTGGCCGGAGGCGAGGGCTTGAAAAAACCGCCGAACACGGGAGGAATCTCCCGGACGACGACGCGGAGACTCAATCCCTCGGCCCGGAGATCATGGTCGAGAAGGTCGTCGTCGGCCGGATCGGCCCGGAGGACGCGCTCGACGACCGGTCGCCAACGCTCGACGAACCGGTCACGGTAGGGGTGGCGCTCGTCGAGCCAGTGCTCGAGGAGCCGCTGGCGTTTCGCGGGGTCGGCCCAGAATCTCCGCGCGTATTCAAGCCGGGCCTCGTCTTGGTAGAGCAGTCTTCGCATCACCGGATTGTCGATAGCAGTGGTTTCGGGACCAATCGCGGGGACGGGAGTTTCAGATCAGGCCATGAAACCGGGCCCAGTCGGCGTGCGCCTTGTCGCGGGGCTCACCGCGGCGGAGTTTCGGGGCGAGGAGATCGGCTGCCGAGGGCACGATCAGTTCCAGCCGTCCGTACCGCGCAGAACAGGCCCGATCGCGCCATCCGGTCGGCAGTTCATCCAGCACGGACCGTGGCAGCAGGTTGACATGCCACCCCCGTTGCCGTTCAAACTCGCTGCCGATCAGCGCGTCATAGCACATCCACGCCAGGGCATCGGATTCGGTCACCGGGTCCGCGTCCATGCTGTTCTCCGGCAACGGTACCTCGAGTCCGAGCCGTCCCGCGTGCCAGAGGAGACCCGCGGAACCGATCAGCGTCATCGACGCGGGTTCCGCCAGAGCCGCGCCCCATTCATTCAGCCAATCGATGATCTGCCGAGGCTTCGATAGCTCCCGCCGTGGCATGTCTCATCGCTTTCGAGCAGGATCGCGTCGCCGGGCTTCCCCCACGCCTTCCACCGCTCCGATCGTACGCCGCTGCCTGCCGTCCGCTCAACACGCGTGGCCATGTTCGCCGGCTCAGCCCGCACGCCGGGAGTGCCCGGTCGCGCTGATCCCGGGAAGCGCCCTACCGGCACCGGCGCGGTAGGTTCCGGTGGGGCGACGAGCCGGCGCCCCGCTCCCCGCGAGACACCGGATGCACGCCATCGACGACCTTGTGGTCCGCCCGATCACCGCGCTCGGCCGGCACGAGGTGTGGCGCGGGCAGTGCTTCCACGCCGGCCTCCTCTGGCAGGGGCACAGCGGCACGCCGGCCGGCCACCGGCTCGACGTCCACCGGCCGCGCGAGCAGGCCGTGGCGGCCAGCGCCGTGCTCCCGCACACCGTCGAGTTCATCCACCCCTTCGGCCCCGACGCCGTGATCGTCGTCGGCAAGCACCACCGGCCGTGGTCGGGCTGGCGGACCTACCACACCGTCGCGCGCTGCCGCGGCGGCAGGCTCCGCACCCGCACCCGGACGATGCCGGCGTGGCTCCAGGTCGAGCAGTTCGGCGGCTCCCCGGAGGCGATGTATTTCAACGAGCCCGGCTCGCGGCAGGTCTACCGCTGGAACGGCCTGTGGGCGCGAAGCCTGGGGCCGGAGGTCGCCCTGCCGGGACAGATGGTCGCGGCCCCGGGAGCGCTGTACGTCGTCGAGCGAAACTGCATCGTGCCGGGGCAGGAGAACCTCGTGCGGATCGATCTGGCCGGCCGGTCGGCCGAGCGCACGTTTCCCGGCCCGCGGCGCCGGCTGTGTGCCCTCCTCGACCTGCCCGCCACGCCGTGGCTGGCCGTCGCCGAGACCTGGGCCGAGCAGGTCGTGCTCGTCGACCGGGCGGCCAACCGGCCGGCCCGCACGCTCCCCGCCCCGGGCGGTCCGGTGGCGCTTGCGCGCTACGGCTCGTGCCTGGTGGTGCTCGTCGACGAGCCGCGGCGGCTGGCGTTTCTCGATCCCGCGGGAGACGGCACGCCGCTGGCGGAATGGGATCTCGCGCCCCTCGGCGCCGCCGCCGGCCACGTCACCGCACTCGACGTCGATCCGGCGACGGGCGACATCTACCTGCGCTCGCCGTTCCACCCGCGCGTCGCCGACAACGTCCCGGGCGTCACGCTCGTCGCCGACCGCGACGGCGACACGCTGCGCCGCTGCGGCGGCCGGCCGGGCGCCGCCGCGGCCGCCTGATCACTTCGCCAGCGAGACGCGGACCAGCTCCTTGTCGTTGCGCACGAACACGCTCTTTCCGGCGTAGGCCGGCGGGCACCAAACCACCGGCCGGCCGAACGCCGACTGCGTCGGCTCGACGAGGTGGGCGCGAGACAGCTCCTCGTAGCCCGCCGGCGAAAGCCTGGCGATCACCAAATCCCCGGTCTCGGCGAAGAGGAAGTAGCGGTCGGCGTGGCGGACGATGAACGCCGTCCCCGAGCCCTGCGCACGGTCGCCGAGCGGCCCCGGGCTCTTCCAGGCGATCTCGCCGTCGGGGATCCGCACCGCGCGCAGATCCCCCTTCTCGTGGAAACCGTAGATCAGGCCGTCGGCCACGAACGGCTGGACGTTGACCGCCGAGATCCCGTGGGCGCGCTTGTTGCGCCACACGACCTCGACCGCCGGCTTGTCGGCGGCGAGCTTGAGGAGCAGGTTCTTTTCCTGGAAGCCGCCGACGTAGAGATACTCGCCGAGCTGGACCGGGGCCATGATGATCGAGCCGTTGTCGGCGTTGTACGGCGACTCCCAGAGGAGCTTGCCGGTTTCCGGCTCGACGGCGTAGATCGCGTCGGGCTTCATGAACACCAGCTGGCGCCGTCCCCCCGCCTCGATGATCGTCGGCGGCGAGTAGCCCTGCTCGGGAGCCGGCCCGGTCCGCCAGATCTCCTTGCCGGTGCGCTTGTCGAAGGCCACGGCGTGGGCCGTGTCGGTGCCGACCACGCACACCAGCCGGTCGCCGTCGACGAGCGGGTGGCTGGCGTAACCCCACAGCGCCGCTTTGGTCTTGTAGTCGGCCTTGAGATCGCGGCTCCACACGACCGTGCCGTCGGCGACGGCGAGGCAGAACAGGTTCCCCTCGGTGCCGAGCGTGTAGACGCGGTCGCCGTCGACCGTCGGCGTGCAGCGCGGGCCGGCGGGGTAGCTGACGGTGTAGGTGACCGGCTGTTCGTGCTTCCAGAGGGGCTTGCCCGTGGCGGCGTCGAAGCACAGCACGCGCTCGGTGCCGGCGGCGGTCTTGCGCTCGAAATTCGCCGCCTGGAGGTCGGCCGTGCTCACGAAATCGGTGACGAACACGCGACCGTCGGCCACCGCCGGCCCGGCATAGCCCCCGGCCACGGGGGCCCGCCACACGACCTTCGGCCCGTCGGCCGGGAAGCGGTCGACGATCCCCTCCTCGCGCCACACGTTGTCGCGGCGCGGGCCCATCCACTGCGGCCAGTCGTCGGCCCGGACGCCGGACGACAGCACGACCAACAACGCCAGCGGCAGGTATCGCATCGGAGTCCTCGCGGGGGATGAGCCGCGCGCCCGGCCGGGCCGCGCGGGGGGCACGATAGCAGATCGCGCCCCCGGCTGCCGAGCACGGCCCCCGGTCACGAACCGATGTACGACTGGCCGCGCACCACCTGCACGTCGGTCAGCCAGGCGATGCAGGCATAGTGCTCGAAGTAATTGTGCGAGACGTGCTTGAGGATTTTCTCGGCGACGTCCATCGGCACGACGAACTCGCACTTCATCGTCTTCGAGGCGCCGGTCACGATCACGTTGCGGGCGCTCCGCGAACCGTGGCCGATCACCTCCGAGAGCGTGTAGCCGGAGGCGCCGAGCTCGACGCCCTCCTTGGCGATCTCGCTCATGATCACCGTCTCGCCAACCACGGTCACCAGCTTGAGGGGATAGAGTTGCATGGTCTACCTGGGGGATGGGGTGGGGGGTGATTGGGGACACCGCCGGGATTGTAGGGGCAGCGGTCAGGTTGCCCCGACCAGTTTCGCCATCTCGAAATAGATCGGGATCCCGAACGCGATGTTGAACGGGAACGTGATCGCCAGGGCGGCGGTGATCGACAGGGTTGGATTCGCCTCGGGAAGTGTCAGTCTCACCGCCGGCGGCGCGGCGATGTAGGAGGCGCTGGCGACGATCGCGCCGAGGACGGTGCAGCCGCCGAGGTTCAACCCGGCGAGGTGGCCGAGGTAGACGCCGAAGAACCCGTGGACCAGCGGCATCAGGATCCCGAACGCCACCAGCGCCGGGCCGACCTTGACCAGGTCGCCGAGGCGCTCCCCGGCCACCAGGCCCATCTCCAGCAGGAAGATGCACAGGCAGCCCCGGAACAGCATCCCCTTGCTCTGGAAGAAGTCGTAGAACGGCTGGAAGGCTTTCGCATCCATGAACAGCGTCGAGACGAACCCGATCACCAGCAGCCCCGCCATCAGCATGATCGACTGGCCGGTCATCACCTCGTACAGGGCCTCGCCGAGCTTCGACTCGCGGACCGCCACGCCGGCGCTCCGGGCCTTCGCCGCCCGGTCCCGCGACGAGAGCGCGGCGCCGAGCACCAGCGCGATGGCGATGCCAGGGCACTCGAGGATCGTGACGAGCGTCGGCAGGAAGGCGTCGGCGGGGTGCTGCGTCTGCTCGACGAACGAGTTGGCGACCGCGTAGGTCACCGCCGACGTGCTGCCGTAGTGGGCGGCGATCCCGGCTGCGTCGGCGATCGAGAACCGGCACAGGTAGCGGAGCACGACGTACGACGTGATCGGCGTCACGCAGCCGAGCACCAGCGTCGCCAGGGCGGGCTTCCAGATCGTCGCCACGCCGTGCTCGTGGTATTCGTGGGCCAGTTCGTGGCCGCCGATGAACCCGATCGACATCAGCAGGAAGATCGCGATCGACAGGTACAGCTCCTTGGGGATCTTGATCCCGCCGTGGATCTGCGTACAGATCAGGCCGAGCACGAAGCACAGCGGGATCGGGGTCAGCAGGTTTCGCTCGAGCGACTCGAGGACCCGGCCGATCTGCTCGGCGCTGACGACGGCCATCATCCCCGGCATCCATCCGGCGAGCAGGGCGAGAGGAAGGGTGAACATCGTCGACCTTTCGTGATGTTCACCGCCCGGAGTCGGGTTCGAACCCGGGCGGTGACGGGGAGACGCCGAGAACCTGTTCCGCAGCCCGGCCGAAGAACCGGACGAGCGGTCCGGGCCAGATGCCGAAGGCGAAGAGCGCGGCCAGGAGGACGGTGAGGGCGACGCGCTCGCGGGGGAGGATCCCGTGCCGCGGGCTGTCGGTGGCGGACGGGCCGCCGAACACCTGAAACCAGCAGCGCATGACGGCGATGCCGCACAGCACCGTCGAGGCGATCACGAGCACCCCGGCGGCGAGGTGATCGTCGAGGCTCCCGGAGACGATCAGGTCGCCGGCCACGAACGACAGCGTGCCCGGGAGCCCGATCGCCGCCATGCCGAAGAGGAGGAACAAGCCGGCGAGTGCCGGGGCGTCCTGGAAACGGCCCTGGAGCGTCTCCAGCGAGATCGCCCCCGCCCGGCTCTCCAGGGCCCACGACACCAGCCCGATGCCGGTGATCGCCAGGCCGCTGGAGATCCACACGCAGAACGCGCCGTTGAGCTCCATCGGCAGCGTGCCCGACAGCCCCACCAGCACGAGCGCCGACTGGCTCATCGCCAGGGCGCCGATGAATCCGCGCAGGGTCCGCTGGACGAGGGCCAGCGCCGCCCCGTACACGGCCGTGGCGAGGGCGAAGCACGACAGCGCGACGAGCTCGGGACCGACGCCGTCGGCGTGGCCGACGAGGAGCCGGACGGCGGTGTAGGCGGCGACCTGGGGCTGCGTCGCACGGAGGGCGGTCGACATCAACGCGCCGGAAAACAGCGCCGGATACCAGGAGTGGAAGGGGACGATGCCCTTGCGGATCATCACCGCGACGGCCACGAACCATCCTCCCGCGGTGCCCAGCGCCCCGCTCGTGCGTTGCCACGGGGGATCGACGACGAGCAGCGCCGTTCCGGCGACCATGCAGGCCAACGCGGCGCTCATGTAGATCGCGAACACGCGCGCCGCGCCCCCCGCGCCGGGCGTCACGCGGGTCGAGCGCCAGGTCGGCTGTGCCGTCACGATCCAGAGGACGACCAGGGCCAGCGGGTGCGACGTGACGAACACGGCGAGCGTCGCCGCCAGGCCGACGAGCATCCGCCGCACCGAATCGGTGTCGACGATCCGCTGCGGAGCGACCAGGGCGATGGCGGTCGACACCAGCGCCGTGTAGGGGAGCAGCGCGGCTCCCAGGCGATCGACGTACAGCAGCCGCCCCCCCTCGAAGGCCGGCCCCCAGGTCAGGAGGCCACCGGCGCTCGCCTCGAGGGCGGCGATCGTCATCGCGCCGGCCAGTGTGGAGACGCCCGAACTGACCACTGCCACCGCCCGCAGCCGGCCGGCCGCGCGGCCGGTCGCCGCGACCAGGGCGCCGACGAGCGGGGCGGCCACCGTGATCGCGACCCAGGGTGCGATCATCGCGACGGGTTCCCCGAGGCCCGTGTTCATGAGCGGCGGCCTCCGTCCCCCGATTCGCCACCGAGCCAGGCGATCCAGCGCCGCTCCGCGACCGCCGCCCGCTCGAGCAGGCGCAGGGGGGTCGAGACGAGGCGGGCGATCACCATCTCCTCGTAGCCCCGTTCGAGGGCGATCCTGTACACCGCGTGTTGCCAGGGCGCCGGAAGGAGGCTCACCGGCCACAGCCCGCTCGGCCCGGGGTGGCCGCCGAGGGCCGCTTCCAACTCGTGGCGGTCGTGGAGGGCCGAGGGCGAACGGAGGATCTGCAGGCTGCGGACGATCGCGTGGCCGACGACGTGCATCAGCGGGATCACCCGCCAGCCGAGGCCGATCTCCACGAGGATCAGCGATGCCTGTGTCATCGAGGCATAGGCCAGCACGCTTTTGAGATCGGTCTGGACGCGGCCGACGAGGGCGCCGTGCACCGCCGACGCCCCCCCGATCAGGACCAGCAGGAGCCGCGCCACCGGAGCGTTTTCCAGCAGCGCCTCGCAGCGCAGCAGGACGTACGCCCCGGCATGGATCGAGAGGGCGCCGTAGAAGATCGCGCTGGAGGGTGTCGGGCCCTCCATGGCCCGCGGCAGCCAGTTGGAAAACGGGACCTGGGCGGTCTTTCCCAGCGACGCGAAGACCAGCAACAGCGACACCGCCGTGGCCGTGCCCGCCGAGACCAGGCAGGTCCCGGCCGGCCAGTTGGTGCCGAACAACCGCTCGAAATCGCCCGACCCGACCGTGCGGTGGATGACGACGCTGGCCAACAGGATCCCCACGTCGCAGATCCGGTAGGTGGTGAAGGCGCGCAGCGCCGCCCGCACCGCGTTGCCCCGTTCGTGGAAGAATCCGATCAACAGGGCCGACGAGATGCCGACGCATTCCCAGCCGGCGAACAGGACGTCGATGCTGTCGGCAAGGACCATCAGGTTCATGCCCGTGCCGAACAGCGCCAGGAGGATGAAGAACCGCGTGAAGCCCGGCTCGCGATGCAGATATTTGCCGGCGAATGCGTTCACCAGCCAGCACAGGCCCGTCGAGAAGCAGACGTAGGGGACCGACAGGGCATCGGCGACGAGATGGATCGTCGCCTCGTGGTGGCCGACCTCGAACCACGTGGCGAGGTGGACGATCTCGGGCTGGAAGCCGCGGCCCACGAGCATCGCCAGCGTGGCGATCGCGGCGAGGAAGCCCGCCGCGAACCCGGCGCCCACGACATGGGCCGTCGCCCGCTCGCCGAGGGGCCGGCCGAGGAGCGCCGGCACGCCGATCGCCACCAGCGCCGCGGCCGGTGCCGCGAGCTGGATGACCACGAGCGATTGGATCAGGTCGTGTCCGGTCATGCCGCTCCCCCGACGGGGCGTCGGTCGGGCCGTGCCAGGGCCGCGCGGACGAGGGCCGGGGCGAGGTGCTCGCGGTGGCCTCGGTACCAATCCACGGAGCGCTCGACCTCGGCGAGCATGAGGGTCTCCGGCTGGAACGGCCGGAATCCCCCCTCCTCGAACACGCTCAGCGCGCCCGTCTCGGGGTGCCACGACACCAGCTGCACCCAGCCGTTGACGACGAAGTTCTTGACGACGGGAACCCGCTCCGCGGCCGCGAGGATCGCCTCCGGCGCCGCGTCGATCACGATCAGCAGCCGCACCGGCTCGTGGATCTCGACCATCTGCCAGGGAAGGCCCGTCCGCAGGTCGCTGGCGTGGCCGTCCATGACGCCGATCAGCCCGGTGATGTTGTGGGGTAGCTTCGTCCCGGCGCCGTAGCCGAGCCGGTCCACGGTCGAGAAGAAGTATTCGAGGTTGATCCCCGCGCCGACCGGCCCGACGGCGGCGAGGGTCCGCGCGAGGATCGCCCCGTCGGCATCCTGCGCCGGGTCGTAGGAGACGAGGAACGCCCGGCGGTCGAGAAACAGCCCGCGCGTCCGCCACCGGCGGCCGATGATGGCGACGGCGTTGGTGGCGTGGCCCAGCTCCGGCCGCACCTGCGCCAGGTCCACGCTCCGCGCCTCGACGTGGGCGAGGGCCTCGCGGGGGGTGAGATCGAAGGCCGCCGACTCGAACCGTCGGCAGCGCTCGTGGGCGTCGAGCGCCGTCGCCGCGGCACAGGTCTCGCGCAGGTGCCGCATGTCGTCGCGATGTGCGTCGGGGAGGCGGTCCTCGTCGAACCACGTGATCGAGTCGGCGCAGGTGTCGAGCAGGCCACCGATGAAGCGTGTCTCGGCGGGGATCACCAAGCCGTCGGTGGCCAGCCGCGCCCGGACCCTCGGGTCGTTGGCCATGAGGGCGAAGGCACGGGCGTTCGGCCCCCCCTTGCCGCCGCCGCAGGCGCCGCAGTCGTAGGCGCTCTCGTGCGGATTGTTGCGGCTCGACGAGCCGTGGCCGAGCACCGCGACGAGCCGCGCGAACCGCGCCGTGAGGCCGATGTCCTCGAGCACCCGGCGCACGCAGCCGGCCATCTCCGCGACGTCGAAGCCGGGCAGCGTGCCGTCGTCGAGCGGCGCGGCGGCGGCGTCGCGGAACAGGTCGAGCTTGGTCGTGATCCGGCCACGCGCGATGCCGGCCGCCGACCTGCCGATCCGCGCCGCAAGCCGCGGGAACGCCACGCGCGCCACGAGCGGCACCGCGGCGAGGCTGCCGGCCAGCGCCGTGAACAGTCCGCCGCGGAACAGCGTCCGCGAGCCGGTCGACAGCCCGCCGGCGAGGCGGCCGTAGCGGCGCCGCAGGTCGACCAGCCGGCGGTGTCCGGCGCGTGACTCGTCCTCGGGCACCTCGACGACCGTGTGCGACGGCTTCATCACGATCGGGCACAGCGGCGAGGCGTGCCAGTCGTCGAGCCCGCGGTAGTACATCGGCACGGCGAAAAAGCCGGCGGTCCCGAACGTCTCGTAGCCGGGCCCGTGCTCCTCGACGTGCCGCCGGAACGACTCGCAGCGCTCGTCGATGCAGAGGACGATCTGCCCGCGCGGCGGCTGCGGCGCCGGCGGGCCGGCGACCGCCACGTGGGTGGCGAGGGCGTCGAGCACGGTGATCCGGTGCCGGCGCTCGTACGCCAGGTGGAACAGCCGCCGGCGCTCGGTCGCGTCGAAGGCGGCGATCGCATGTTCCAGGCGCAGCACCTCGTTTTCGTCGAGAGCGCCGATGTCGCTGCCGGACAGGCCGAGGAGCTGCGAGATCTGGTGGAGCAGGAACGCCCGGGCCAGCGTTCCCGGACCGCGCCGCGCCGGGAAGCGGTCCTGGAGCTCGCCGCGCCATGCGGCGAGGTCGATTCCGGCGCCGTTGGCCGCAGCGAGGCCGACGCGGCTGGCGGCCCACTCGGCCGCGACGCGGTCGAGCACCAGGCGGAGTGCCAGGAAATCGACGAGGCGGGCCGGCACGGCGCTCACGGGCGCCCGATCGGGCCGCTCCTCGAACTGCCGGATCATCCCCGCCCACCCGCGCAGTGCCAGGAGCGTGCGTTCGACGAACTCGCCGCGGGCCGCGCCCGCGACGCCGGCCCGCGTCATCTCCGCCTCGATCACCTCCTCCGCCGGCACGCCGCGCTTTTCAGCGAGGGCTGCGGGGAGCTTCCGGCTCCAGGGTTCGTCGGGACCCAGGCGCGTCGAGTACAGCGCGATGGCCGCCGCCAACAGGCCCCGGTCCCGCTCCGGCATCGGCCACGCGGCCACACCCTGGTCGAGGAACGCGCCGCACAGCCGGATCAGCACCGGGTGGACGAATTCGTCGGTGTCGATCGTCGGATGAACGGCCTTGATCAGGTCGCGGTGCCGGACCGGAGGCCGGACGTGGACCACGGTCGGCCGGGATGCGGCGACGGCCTCGACGCAGGCGTGCCACAGCTCGCCGCAGACGTGTCGCTCGCGCTCGCCGACGGTCGGGAGCGACTTCGCGAACGTGACCCGGCGGGCGGCCTCGTCCTCGGCGTCGGGAAGGCGCCGTCCGCCGCCTTGGCCGTCCCCTTCGGCGCCGAGCAGGCGGAGGCGGGTGGCGACGGGCAGGTCGGCACGGAAGCGTTCGAGGACATCGCTCTCCGTCAGCGTCCAGCGGACGGCGGCGTCGGTTTCCTGGCGGACCGGGTGGAGAAGCAGCACGCGGTGCAGGTCGCGGATCGTGAGGCGGCCGCCGGCGATCGGGGCGGAGAGCAGGTCGCTGTGTTCGCGGTCGAGGACGGCGTCGATGTCGGCGACGCGAATCCGCCCGCTGGCCAGCGCCTCGCGGTAGACGCTCTCCGCCAGGAACGGTTCCGTCTCGAAAAGCGCCGCCGCGCGGACGACGGCGCGCTCGAAGCGATCCTTCTCGAAAGCGTGAAGCGTGTTGTGATGGATGAAGACGTCGATCGGCCCCTGCGCCGGCAGGTAATGGGCCGCCGCGTCGAGTAGCGCTTCGAGATCAGTGGATTCGCTCATGCGCAGGACCACGGCATCGCGGACGGGATCGGACGAACGGGCGCCGCGGCCCAGTCGGGGTGCCGCGAAGGCCGCTGGCAGTGGCCGGACGGCGCTGGCGCAGGGTCGGGCGAGCGTCCGTCGCGCGACGAACACCCGGAGCGATCGCGGCCGGCGCTCAGGCGCGGCGCGGCGGACCGCGGATGGAAGCCGGCGACGGAGCCGGCTGACGGCCCGGGCGAACCTGGCCACCGTCACGCCCGATGGGCGGGCGGGAGACGACGGGCGTGGCCGGATCGGCGCCGAGGCTTACCAGCAGCGGCCGATCGTCCTCGCGCTCCTCCTCCTCGCTGCGGTCGTCGGTCTCGTCGAGAAACAGTCCGCTCGGCAGACCGTCGGGGCGCGGCGAGGCGGTGGCGACGTACGCCGGCTGCGGACCCGGGGAGGGAGGCGTCGCCCACAGCGAATCTGTGGCCAGACAGGCTGAAAAACCGGTCGCGACGATCAGGATCCGGGCGACGCACGACTGCATGAAGCCGACTGTACACCGCACGGGCACGCTGGAACAATCGGTATGCGAGCTTGCTTTTCGACAACGTTGGGCGGGGGGCGGTGCGGCGGACCGCGGCCATCCCCTGCCACGCCAAGCCAGATGCGATTGCTTGACGAAAAGCAAATCGTTTGCAAAATCTCCGGAGGTGCAAGAACCCCGGCTCACCGGCGTTCGTAGACGTGTCGGTCGGTGGACCAGCGGTGATCGGCACGGCGGGACATGACCCGTCGGGACGAGGGATGCTTCGGTCCCCGGTCACGATCCGATACCTCATCTTTCCCGGAAACCTGACCATGACTCACCACTCCGCTTCAGGCTGGCGATCGGGCGTCGTCGGGGGCCGTGGAGGAAGTGATCGGCCGCCGGCGGGCTTCACGCTCGTCGAACTGCTCGTCGTGATCGCGATCATCGGCACGCTCGTCGGCCTGCTCCTGCCGGCCGTGCAGAGCGCCCGTGAGGCGGCGCGGGCGACGCAGTGCCGCAACAACCTCCACCAGATCGGCATCGCGCTGCACCACTACCACGACCACAAGCAGCGCTTCCCCGCGGGCTGGGCCGGTGTGCCGGTCGGGCACGATCCGGCCGAGGCGGACGACGATCTGCCGGGGTGGGGCTGGGCCACCGAACTGCTCCCCCAGGTCGAGGCGACGACGATCTTCGACCGGATCGACCGGCGTCTGCCGATCTACGATCCCGCCAATCCTTCCCGGCACGCCGACCAGCGGCGCGCGACGGTGAGCGTGTTCCTCTGCGCATCGGATCCTCCGGGGCCCGCGGCGCTCGGGGACGGCGCGTTCATGATCGCCGCCGCCGACGACGATCACGACGCCCACGACCACGAGGAGGATGCCGACCATCCCGCCGAGCCGGTCGACGGCCCCCCCCACGAGCCCCTCTGCGAACTGGGGAAGTCGAACTACATCGGCGTGTTCGGCACCAGCGAAGTCGACGACGCCCCGGCGGCCGGCGACGGCGTCTTCTTCCGGAACAGCCGGATCGGCTTCAAGCACATGACCGACGGGTCGAGCAAGACGCTGATCGTCGGCGAGCGCCATTCGCGGCTCGGGTCGAGCACCTGGACGGGCGTCGTCGCCGGCTCGAACGCCCAGCGAGTCCGCACCGTCGGCGTCGCCGACCATACCCCCAACCACCCGTCGCACCATTTCGACGACTTCACCAGCCGCCATCCCACCGGCGTGAATTTCCTCTCCGGCGACGCCTCGGTCCGGCGGATCGACGATTCGATCGCCGAGACCGTCTACCGGGCGCTGTGCACCCGCCAAGGGGGCGAGACCGTCGCCGAGTAGTCCGTCGTCGCGCGGCACTGGCAGTACGTCCAGTCCGTTCCCCGCCCGCTCGCGCGGCGTGGCCCCGGGACCACGGCCGCCGCGAGTGAACTCCCGCCACGGGCGCCGCTAGGACCGCCCCCGTGCCGGCCCGGGGGAATGGCTGTCGAGTCCTGCCGGTTCGGCTTTCCCGGCGGTTCTTGGGCCGCCCTCCCCCCGGCCGGCAACCGGGGCTGTCCAGGGGGGATTTCATGGAAAGCCTGTTACATCCGGCCCGATCCGACGGTTGACCGAGGGTGGCGGTGGCACGGTGCATGTGCAGCGGCCGACCGGCCCGTGGTCGGATAAGGATCGGTCCATGATTGCGACGGTCAAACGCGTCCGGCGGACCGGCGGAGCAAGTCGTGCCAAGAGTGCTGCCGCCCAGCGGCGCGAGGCTTTCTTCGCCCGCAAGATCGACTATGTCCCCTGTCGGCAGTTCCTCGGGGCCAACGCCGAGGCGCTGGCCAGCACCCCGCCTGCCGAGGCGGCCGTGCCGCTGACGCAGTCGGGCGTCGACGTTCCCGCCGGCCGCGAACTGACGCCGTACCTCGCCAGCCTCTACCAGACGCGCCTGCTGGCCAAGGAGGAGGAGCAGTACTACTTCCGCCGGCTCAACTGGCTGAAGTTCACGGCGGCGACCCGCCGCGGGCAACTCGACCCGAAGCGCGCCACCGAGCGTCAGATGACGGCGGTCGAAGCTCTCCTCGCCGAGGCCGACGACGTCCGCTCGATCCTGATCACGTCGAACCTCCGCCTCGTGGTCTCGATCGCCAAGAAGTTCGCCGACCTGCACCTGTCGTTCGATGAGCTCGTCGCCGAGGGGAACGTCGCGTTGCTGCGGGCCGTGGAGAAGTTCAACTTCGCCCTCGGCAACCGCTTCAGCACCTACGCCACCTACGCCATCCAGCGCCACTTCTTCCGGATCTCGCACCGCAACCGGCAGCTTCGCAATCGGTTCGTCGTCGACGACGCGGCCCTCAAGGATCGCCCCGAGTCGTCGGAGCCTTCCCCCTACTGCTCGGCCGAGCAGATCGGCATGCTCAAGGACCTGTTCGCGGGGTTCCTCGCCGACCTCGAGCCACGCGAGCGGCAGATCGTCGTCGCCCGGTTCGGGTTCGACGGCCAGGCGCCGCGGACGTTCCGTGAGCTGGGCAGCTCGATGGGCGTCTGCAAGGAGCGGATCCGGCAGATCCAGTCGCGGGCGATGGAGAAGCTCCGCGGCATGGCCGCCGAGGCCCACCTCGACCGCACCGTCGGCGACTGGCTCTGAGGCGGATCGGCCCGGCGGCCGTCCGTCCGCCCCCGAGCGGAGAGAACGATGGTGGCGCAGCGTGTCGTGATCGTGGGTGGCACCGGGGGAATCGGCGGGGCCCTCGCCGAGGCCCTCGTCGCCGCCGGGCACCGGCCGTTTCTCGTCGCCCGTGATGCCGAGCGGATCGCCGCCGCCGCCGAGCGACTCGGCTGCGAGGGAGCCGCCTGCGATGCCGTCGACGTCGATGCCCTGGCGGCGTGCGTCGAGCAGGCCGCCGGCCGCCTCGGCGGGCTCGACGGCATCGTCAACTGCGCCGGATCGATTCTCCTCAAGGCCGCGCACCTGACGACGGCGGCGGAGTGGCAGGCGACGCTCGCCGCCAACCTGACGACGGCGTTCGCCTGCGTCCACGCCGCCGGGAAGTCGCTGCGGCAGCAGGGGGGGGCGGTGGTGCTGGTCAGCAGCGCCGCGGCGCGGGTCGGGCTCGCCAACCACGAGGCGATCGCCGCGGCGAAGGCGGGCATCATCGGCCTGACGCTGTCGGCGGCCGCGACCTACGCCCGGTCGGGGATCCGCTTCAACGCCGTCGCGCCGGGCCTGGTGCGGACGCCCCTGTCGCGTGCCGTGATCGCGAGCGAACCGGCCGAGAAAGCGTCGATCGCCATGCACCCGCTCGGCCGCCTCGGCGAGCCGGGGGACGTCGCCCGGGCGATCGCCTGGCTGCTCGATCCGGCACAGTCGTGGGTCACCGGACAGGTGATCGGAATCGACGGCGGTCTGGCCGACCTCCGCGTCCGCACCGGCTGATGCCTGCACGGCCGGGGAGGCTGTCTGCCGTTCCTGGCAGTTTCCGGCGGCAGCCTGCAACGCGTGTGCACCTGCCGCTCCCGGCTTGTCGGGCAGGATCGTTTCCCGGAGACGATCAACCGTGGTCAGGTGGCGACGGTCGTGCCGGTCGGCGGGCGGGCGGGGGCACGGTTTCGCCCGCCGGGCTGAAGGTGCCGTTTGCCCCATCCGGGGGGCGAGGTAGGCTCATCAATCATGAACACAAATCCCTTCTCGTCCGATTCGCATCCATCCGCCTCCGGGACGCCGACGTTCCGGCTGTGGCTGATGATGGTCCTGGAGTTCGCGATCTGGGGGGCGTGGCTCCCGCTGATCTGGGGCTACATGGGGAAGGACGGGCTCGGCTTCTCCGACTCCCAGCAGGCCTGGGTCGGCAGCGCCTTCGCGATCGCCTCGATCGTCGGGATCCTGTTCTCGAGCCAGTTCGCCGACCGCACGTTCGCGGCGGAGAAGTTCATGGCCGCCAGCCACCTGATCGGCGGCCTGGCGATCCTGGGGATGTACTGGGCAAAGGACTTCCCCACGTTCTTCGGCCTGATGCTCGTCCACTCGCTGCTCTACGTGCCGACGATCTCGGTCTCCAACTCGATCGCCTTCACGCACCTCAGCAACGCCAAACGCGAGTTCGGCCTGGTGCGGATGGGGGGCACGATCGGCTGGATCCTCGTCGCCTGGCCGCTGTATTTCATCCTCCAGGGCAAGACCGGCGCCGACGCCGTCGCCGCCAGCCGCACGATCTTCCTCGTCTCGGGAGTGCTGTCGCTGGCGCTGGCCGCCTACAGCCTCACCCTCCCGCACACGCCGCCGCGCCGTGGCGGCGCCGAGGGCGGGAGCGGCCTGGCGGCGCTGACGGCCGGCCAGTACCTGCTCAAGCCGTTCCTGCTGGTGCTGTTTCTCGTCACGTTCCTCGACTCGATGATCCACAACGGCTACTTCCTCCTCGCCAGCGGGTTCCTCGGCAGCGATCGGGTGGGGATCAAGCCGGAGTGGATCATGCCGGTGATGAGCATCGGCCAGGTGGCCGAGATCCTCACGATGAGCGTGCTCGGCGCCGTGCTCGCCAAACTCGGCTGGAAGTGGACGATGATCCTCGGAATCCTCGGCCATGCCGTGCGGTTCGCGGTGTTCGCCTTCATGCCGCAGAACCAGGCGATGATCATCGCCGTCCAGGTGCTCCACGGCATCTGCTACGCGTTCTTCTTCGCGACGCTCTACATCTTCATCGACGAGGTCTTCCCCAAGGACGTCCGCTCCAGCGCCCAGAGCCTGTTCAACCTCCTCGTCCTCGGGCTCGGCGACCTGGCGGCGAAGTGGTTCTTCATTCCGTTGCAGAGCTCGCTGACCACCGCCGACGTCACCGACTACCGGCGGCTGTTCCTCGTGCCGGCCGGCCTGGCGGTGCTGGCGGCGCTGATGCTGCTGATCTTCTTCTGGCCGCCGCGCTCGATCGCGACGGCGGCCGACGCCGAGGACGACCTCGAGACCGAGCCGCAGATCGTCACCTGACGCCCGGCATCCGTGCCGCGTGCCCAGCGCCGACCGAGGGACCGCGACGTGGGGGGCACTGACGGGACAATGACGGCGGCGGTCGCCGGTCGCACGGGTGCCGCCGGGCTCGCCATCGGCCACCTCGCCGCGACGGCGTTCATGGTCGGCCTCATCTGGTACGTCCAGCTCGTCCATTACCCGCTGATGGCCGGCTGGCCGCACGACGACTTCCCGCGCTACGAGGCGGCACACCGCGAGCGCACCGGCTGGATCGTCGTCCCGGTGATGCTCGCCGAGGGGCTGCTGGCGGCGGCGCTCGCCCTCCGCCCCCCCCGTGGTGTGCCGGCGTGGGTGCCGTGGCTGGCCCTCGGGGCCCTCGTCGCCCTCCAGGCCAGCACGTTCCTCGTCCAGGTGCCCTGCCACGAACGCTTGAGCCGGGGCTGGGACGCATCGACCCATTCATGGCTGGTGACGAGCAACTGGATCCGGACGGTCCTCTGGTCGCTGCGCGGCCTGCTGGCGGGGTGGATCGCACTCCGCGCCGCCGCCTGACTCGTCTTGCGGCGGGGGGGACGCGCGCCCTATATCTCCCCCTCCCCGTGCGCTGCCACGGCGCCGGCGCGGGCCGCCGTCCCCCGGAGCGATTCCCATGCCCTCGTTTCCTCTCGACGAGCTGGCCCGCCGCGTCGGAGGCACGCTCCTCGGCGTTCGCTGCACCGTCAGCGGCGCGGCGACGCTGGAGACGGCGACCGAAACCGACCTGACGCTCGTCGACGGCGCCGAGCGCCTCCCGCGCCTCGCCACGAGCCGCGCCGCGGCGGCGCTGGTGCCGGCCGGCACCGGCCCGCTCGATCGGCCGTCGATCGAGGTCGCCGACGTCCATGCCGCGTTCACCGCCGCCGTCCTCTGCTTCCGGCCGCCGCGGGCGGTCAGGCGGATCGGCGTCAGTGCGCAGGCCGTGGTCGACCCCACGGCCGTCCTCGGCACCGACGTCGACGTCCACCCGCTGGCGACGATCGGCCCCGAGGCGGTGCTCGGCGACGGCGTCACGATCCACTCCGGGGCGCGGATCGGCGCCGGCTGCCGGATCGGCGCGGGCACCGTCGTCCATCCCAACGCCGTCCTCGAGGACGACACGGTCGTCGGCTGCCGCTGCCGGATCCATGCCGGGGCCGTGCTCGGCGCCCACGGCTTCGGCTACCGGCTCGCCGGCGACCATCTCGAACTGTCGGCACAGCTCGGCTGGGTGGAGCTCGGCGACGACGTCGAGGTCGGTGCCGGGGCGACGATCGACCGCGGCACCTACGGCCCGACCACGGTCGGCCGCGGCACGAAGATCGACAACCAGGTGATGGTCGCCCACAACTGCCGGATCGGCCGGCACAACATGCTCTGCTCGCAGGTCGGCGTCGCCGGGAGCACGTCGACCGGTGACTGGGTGGTGATGGCCGGGCAGGTCGGTGTCCGCGACCACGTCCACATCGGCGACAAGGCCGTGCTCGGCGCCCGCTCGGGCGTGTCGTGCGACGTCGCCGCCGGGGCCACCGTCCTCGGCGAGCCGGCGATCGACCTCCGCGAGCGGAAGCTGCAGCTCGCGGCGATCAGCAAGCTGCCGGAGATGCGCCGGCAGCTCAAGGACCTGACGGCGCGGATCGCGGCGCTGGCCGCCGCTGCCCCGCCGGCGGGCGAACGGGAGGCGGCCTGAGGCCGAGGCGGTCGATGGAGCCGGCCCGCGGACTGGACGGTGAGACGATCGGCATCCTCGCCGGCTGGGGGCGCTACCCGGTGGTCGTCGCCGAGGCGATCCGCCGCCATGGCGGGCGGACGGCGATCCTCACGATCCGCGATCACGCCGACGCCGCCCTCGAACCGCTCGCCGACGTCCACGGGACGGTGGGCGTGGCCGAGATCGGCGCGGCGATCGACTTCTTCCGCCGCGCGGGCGCCCGCCGGGCGACGATGGCGGGCAAGATCCACAAGACGAAGCTGTTCGCGCGCCGCGCCTGGCTCCACCATCTGCCCGACTGGCGCGGGCTGAAGACGTTCTGGCCCCATTTCGTGAGCCGGCGGAAGGACAACCGCGACGATTCGCTGCTCGCCGCGATCGCCGCCGCCTTCGAGGCCGGGGGGGTGCGGATCTGCCCGGCCACGGCATTCGCCCCGGAGCTCCTCGCCACCCCCGGGCTGCTCGCCGGGCGGCCACTGTCGGCCGCCGAGCGGGCCGACGTCGCCTTCGGGTGGCGGCTGGCGAAGGAACTGGGGCGGCACGACATCGGCCAGACGGTGGTCGTCCGCCGCCGCGCCCCGCTGGCCCTCGAGGCGATCGAGGGGACCGACGCCTGCATCCGCCGCGCCGGCACGCTCTGCCCGGCCGGGGGCTTCGTCATCGTCAAGGTCGCCAAGCCCCAGCAGGACCTCCGCTACGACATGCCGACCGTCGGCATCGGCACGCTCGAGTCGATCCGCGCCGCCGGCGGCCGGGTCCTGGCGATCGAGGCGGGGCGGACGATCCTCGTCGATGCCGCGGCACTCGCCGCCGCGGCCGCCGCGGGGGGGATTTCGCTCGTCGGCTTCTCCGATGCCGACGGCGTGCCGGCGTTCGACGAGGGTGCGGCGGCGGCGTGACCGAGGTCGGGGCGGTCTCCTATACTGCGGCGATGCGCTGCCTGACCGCGATCGCCGTGCCGGTGCTGCTCCTGTCCCTGGCGCCGGTAACGCTGCCGGTCGCCGCGCAGGTGGCGGCACCTGCCGACGCCCCCGACGCGGCCGCGGCGGAGGACGATCCCGAAGGCGACGACGGCGACGACCCCGCCCCGGCGCGGCGGGCGGTGCGCGGCCGGCTGCCGCCGATCGACATGAAGATCGACCGGCGCCAGCCGATCCCGCCGCCGGCGCCGTTCTACATGGGGCGCGAGATCGCCCAGACGATGCACTACACCGGCGCCCCGTGGCTGGTGCGCGAAAGCCGGCAGCGCGAGGAGGACTGCCGGATGCTCCTGGAGGCGCTCGAGGTCCGCGCCGGCCAGACCGTCTGCGATCTCGGCGCCGGCAACGGCTTCTACACCCTCGAGCTGGCCCGCCGCGTCGGGCCCGAGGGGCTGGTGTATGCCGTCGACATCCAGCCGGAGATGCTCCGGCTCCTCGCCCGTCGGGCGGCGGCGGAGGGGATCACCAACCTCCGCCTGATCCTCGGCACCGCGATCGATCCCCGGCTCCCCCGGGGGGAGATCGACCTCGTGCTGTGCGTCGACGTGTACCACGAGTTCTCCCACCCGGAAGCGATGCTCGCCCGGATCCGCGAGAGCTTGGCGCGCGACGGCCGGCTGGTGCTCGCCGAGTTCCGCGGCGAGGATGCGGCGGTGCCGATCAAGCCGCTCCACAAGATGACCAAGGCCCAGGTGCGGGCCGAGCTCGAGCCGGGCGGGTTCCGCCTGGAGCGGGAATTCGACCGCCTCCCCTGGCAGCACCTCCTGTTTTTCGGGAGCGACCCGGCACGGGCGCTCACGCCGTAGCGGTTCCCTCTCCGGAAGAGGGGATCGAGGGCCGTTGCCACAGGCCCGCAAAGAGCGGGATTCTCGGGGATATAGGGAGTTTCAGACCCGTCTGGGCGGACTGTGAGGGCTGTGCGCGACGCTTGATTCAAGGTCTTTTCGCCGTTCTACTGTCGTGACTCGATAGCGCCGCCGGGCAGGCAAGACCCGGCCCACAGCACGGAAGTCGAATGGAATTCGAGCCCCGTCCGTTCCGCAGTCTCGGCCGCGCTGCCCGGCTTCCGACCGGTGGCTCGCTCGACCCTGTCGTGAGCCTCGAGGCGCCCCCTGACGCGCCGCCCGACGGCTTGCAGCGACGGGTCGACGGGCTCCACGGCAACGGCCAGTCCGCCGCTCCGCCCAAGGGGCCGAAGGATACGTCCGCGGCGGGGGGCGGTGGCGCCGGCGAGACGGCCAACTGGGTGCTCGGCAGCAACGCCACGATGAGGAAGATCGCCCGCTCGATCGAGCGGGCCGCGGCGGTCGAGTGCACCGTGCTGGTGTGCGGCGACACCGGCACTGGCAAGGAACTGTGGGCCCGGCTGCTCCACCGCAGCGGACCTCGGGCCGGCAAACCGTTCGTGCCCGTCAACTGCGGAGCGCTGTCGCCGTCGCTGGCCGAGAGCCAGTTGTTTGGCCACGAGAAGGGGGCGTTCACCGGCGCCCAGGGGAAGGCGCTCGGGATCTTCCGCGCCGCCGAGGGGGGAGTGGTGTTCCTCGACGAGATCGGGGAGATGCCGCTGGAACTGCAGGCCAAGCTGCTCCGCGTGCTCCAGCAGCGCGAGGTGTTCCCGGTCGGGGCCGAGGAGCCGGTGCCGATCGACGTCCAGGTCGTGGCGGCCACCAACCGCAACCTCGAGGGGGAGGTTTCCAAGGGGACATTCCGCGAGGATCTGTACTTCCGCCTCAACATGATCGAGCTCCGCGTCCCGCCGCTGCGCGAGCGGCGTGAGGACATCCCCGAGTTCATCTCCTTCTTCTCGCGGATGTACGCCGACCGCTACCGCCTTCCGGTCTGGTCACCGGCCCCCGAGGTGTTGGCCGAGTTCTGCGGATTCGACTGGCCCGGCAACGTGCGGCAGTTGTCGCACGTCATCGAGCAGGCCTACGTCCTCCAGATCGAGCCGCGGGTCCCGCAGCGCACCGAGCCGGCCGAAGCCGCCCCGGCCGCTGGGGGCCGGCTCCCCTGCCTCGACCTCGCCAAACTCCGCCAGCAGGCGATCAAGCAGGCCCTCGAGATCACCCGTGGCCACAAGGCGCGGGCGGCGAAACTGCTCGGCGTCCACGCCAACACGCTGACGCGGATGCTGCGCGAGGATCGGATCGACACCGCGGCCGGCGAGGATCCGGACTCGGCCGACAACGGCTGAGCGGGCGGTGCGATCACCGCCCCGGTGCCGCGTGTCAGCCGCCGTGGAAGCCGTGGTGGGGCGGCAGTTGTTTCTTCAGCGGCGGGGCTGAACCACCGCCGGCGGTCAGGCAGTGCATGATCGTCACGGCACCGGCCGAGAGCAGGCTCCACGGTGCCCAGTCGGGGGCCGTGACGTTGCGGGGGGCCCCGGCGCCGTCGAGCGGCAGGAGCGTCACGGCGTCGACGATCAGCAGTTCGGCGCCGATGACGCAGGCGAAGATCCCCGCCGCCAGAAACGCACTCCGCCACATCGCCCACGCGGAACAACCGCCCTCCGTCGTCTCGCCCGCCCGACCCGCGGCGCCCAATCAAAAAGGTTGATCGGCAGCCGTGCCGCGGCGGCATGAGCCGCTCGGCCGACCGGACCGGTGGCGCCGATCGTCCGGGTGAGCGCGTCGCGGCTGGCCGGGGCGCCGGAGGGCTTTGTCCACGGACAGCTCGGTTCGGCCGCTGGATGCGGCCGACGGCGACCCGGGAAACCCTCGGCGTTTCCCGCGGTCGCCCGAGTGGACAAAGGCCAGGGAGGGCTTTGTCCACGGACAGTCAGGGGAGCGCCGGCCGACCGGCCGGGTCGTGGCGCGACACGCCGTCGGCGGCCGCGTCGGGGGCTGCCTCGCCCACCTCGGTCCCCGGCACGCGCACCGCACGCCGTTCGTCGGTTCCCGGCACCAGTTGCGGGGTGCCGGTCGCCTCCTCGACGAGAGCCCGCAGTTCGACCCCGTCGATGACCTCCTTCTCGAGGAGGCGTTGCGCGATTGCCTCGAGGGCGGCGCGCCGCGATTCGAGGATCCGCCGCACCCGGTCGATGCCGGAGTTGACGATCCGCTGGACCTCCTCGTCGATCTCCCGGGCGGTCTGCTCGCTATGGCTCCGCGACGGGGGCAGGTCGGCCCCGGCGCCGGCGAGGAACGGCGAGCGCTGGCTCTGGCGGTAATTCACCCGGCCGAGCCGGCTCATGCCGTATTCCATCACCATCGCCCGGGCGATCTCGCTGACCCGTTCGAGGTCGTTCTGGGCGCCGGTGGAGACGTCGGCGTAGATCAGCTCCTCGGCGATTGTCCCGGCGAGGAGAACCTGGATCCGGCTTTCGAGCTCGCTCTGGGTGAGCAGGTAGCGGTCGTCCTCGGGCCGCTGCATCGTGTAGCCCAGCGCCGCCAGCCCGCGGGGGATGATCGACACCTTGTGGACCGGGTCGGTGTTGGGCAGCGAGAAGGCGATCAGCGCGTGGGCCGCCTCGTGGTAGGCCACGCGCCGCTTCTCGTCCTCGTGGATCACCCGCTTCTTCTTCTCGAGCCCCGCGGTGACGCGCTCCACGCCTTCGTTGAACTCGGTCATCCCGACCGCGGTCTTGTTGTTGCGGGCGGCCAGCAGGGCGGCCTCGTTGACGAGGTTGGCCAGATCGGCGCCGCAGAACCCCGACGTGATCCGCGCGACCTGCTCGAGGTTGACCGAGGGATCGAGTTTGACGTCGGCGACGTGGACCTTGAGGATCGCCTCGCGGCCGCGGACATCGGGGCGGTCGACGAGGACGTGGCGGTCGAAGCGCCCCGGGCGGAGGAGGGCGGGATCGAGCGTCTCCGGGCGGTTGGTCGCCGCCATCACGATCACGCCGCTGTTGCTGCCGAAACCGTCCATCTCGACGAGCAGCGCGTTGAGCGTCTGCTCGCGTTCGTCGTGGCCGCCGACGACGCTCGTGCCGCGCGTCTTCCCCAGCGCGTCGAGCTCGTCGATGAAGATGATGCACGGCGCTTTGGCCTCGGCCTGCTGGAACATGTCGCGGACCCGGGCCGCGCCGACGCCGACGAACATCTCGACGAAGTCGCTGCCCGACAGCCCGAAGAACGGGACGCCGGCCTCGCCGGCGATCGCCTTGGCCAGCAGCGTCTTGCCGGTTCCCGGCGGCCCGACCAACAGCACCCCCTTGGGGATGTGACCGCCGAGGACCTGGTACTTCTCCGGGCTGCGGAGGAACTCGACCACCTCGCGGAGCTCCTCGACCGCCTCGTCGATCCCGGCGACGTCGTCGAACGTGATCCCGAGGTCCTCTTGGGCGTACATCTTCCCGCGGCTGCGGCCGAAGGCCATCGGGCTGCCCGCACCCCCGATCCGCCGCATCATGGTGAACAGGAGCGTCCCGAACAGCGCCGTGAGCAGGAGCATCGGCAGCCAGTTGCGCCATGGCGACGGAGCCGCTTCGTAGCCGTGCGGCACGCCCTGCTCGGCGAGCAACTTGGCCAGCTGCCCGGCGGAGGCCTCGCTCTGCCGGATCGCGGTGCGGAACCGGCGCCGGGCCGCCGCTTTGTCCGGCGCGTCGAGATCGCGCACCGTGCCGGTGACGGCGTAGTCGCCGATCACCACGTCTTCGAGGTCGCCGTAGCGGACGTCACGGCGCGTCTCGCCGGCCCCTTCTCGGACCTCGATCCAGCCGGTCGGATCGGCCGGCCGGGCAGGGGGGGCCGTGCCCTCCGCCGGAGCGTCGCCGGCCACCCCCGCTGCCGGCCGGGCCGGGGTCGCGGAGCGGACGAGCTTCACCAAATCGCTGTACGGGACTTCGAGTTCGGGGACCGTCCCCAGCAGGCTGAGGGCGAACAGCCCCGCCGCACCGAGGACGACGAGCGACCAGAGGAGGTTGCCATTGTTCCAGGGACCACGCCGATCGGAGGATCGGCCGGGGAGTTCGGTTTTTTTCCGCATGATTTCCCCAGGGGCCGCGGTCGGTGCCGTGGACCGCGGTACCGATCGCGGCTGGAAGCCACCGCTCCGGTGGCACTCACCATCCCCACATCCTACCATCAGGGTCCCACCGGATCCCCGCGAAAGCCTCTCATGGCCCAGACAGAACGTTCCCCCGTTGCCGCGCCGTCGACGGGGGACGCGGGGACAGAGGGAGACGGCTTCCGCGCCCGGGAGACGCGCCGCCCGACGCTGTCCGTGGCGGTCGTCGGCTCGACGGGAAGCATCGGCACGAGCACGCTGGAGGTGATCGCCGGCTCCGCCGGGCGCTTCGGCTGCCACCTGCTCGCCGCCCATCGCAGCGTCGACCGTCTCCTCGAGCAAGTCCGCCGTTTCCGCCCGGCCTGGATGGTGGTCGTCGACGAGACCGCGGCTGCCGGGTTGTCGCCGGCCGACCTGCCTCCCGGCACCCGGCTGGCCGTCGGTGCCAGGTGTCTCGACGAACTGGTCGCCGCGCCGGAGGTCGACCGTGTCGTGTCGGCGATCGTCGGGGCGGCCGGCTTGAGAAGCACCTGGGCGGCCCTCGACGCCGGCAAGACCGTGGCCCTGGCCAACAAGGAAACGCTGGTCGCCGCCGGGCAACTGATGACGCGGCTCGCCGCCCGGCGCGGCGCGGCGCTGCTGCCGGTCGACAGCGAGCATGCCGCCATCCACCAGGCCCTTCGCGCGGGAGCGCCGCACGAAGTCCGCCGGCTGATCCTCACCGCCAGCGGCGGTCCGTTCCGCGGCCAGCCTGCCGCCGCGCTGGCGGCGGTCACTCCCGCGGCGGCGCTCAAGCACCCCACCTGGTCGATGGGGCCGAA
>JAGWVR010000133.1 GCA_018970785.1 Planctomycetota bacterium | reverse complement strand
GAGTGCGTGAAGCTCGTCCGCGAGCACTGCCGGGTCGCCCTCCTCGGCAATCACGACCAGGCCGCGCTCATCGACCCGGACGGCTTCAACGTCGGCGCCGAGCGCGCGATCTTCTGGACGCGTCGGCAGATCGACCACCACGACAGCCTGCCGCGCAACCGTGCCGACCGCCTCCACGACTGGCTCGGTGAGCTGCGGCGCAGCCATGCCGACGAAGGGCTCCTCTACGTCCACGGCTCGGCGCGCCGGCCGATCGACGAATACGTGTTTCCGGAGGACATCTACAACCCCTTGAAGATGGAGCACATCTTCGAGCTGGTGCCGCGTTACTGTTTCCAGGGCCACACCCACATCGGTGGTGTTTTCACCCCCGACCCCGACTTCCGCTACGTCAAGGACAACCTTCCCGGGGGTCAGGAGGAGTGGTCGGTCGATTTGCCCGAAGGCAAGGCGATGGTCAACGTCGGGTCGGTCGGCCAACCCCGCGACCACGACCCGCGGGCGTGCTACGTGATCCACGAAGACGACGCCCGGCTCCGGTTCCGTCGCATTGCCTATCCCGCCGATCAGACCAGCCGGAAGATCCACGCGATCGCCGACCTCGACAACTACCTCGGCGACCGGTTGCTGCTCGGCAAGTGACCTCGGTCGGCGGCCCGGCCGCCGCGCTGAGCAGAGCAGGCGACCAACGGCAGTCTACCGCGGGCCACGGCGCGTGGACCGCACGCGGCGACCGGGCGGCGGCGACGGGTGGGGATCAGCTATACTCCGGTCAGGTGCGGCGAGATCCCGGTGTCCGCTCCGGCCCCCGCGGACGGCCCCGCGCCGGGTCGTCCCGCCGGACTGATTTCCGGGTGTGGCGGATTGTGCGACCGTGGAACGACGTCTCACCCAGTTCTTGATCATCTCGGTGGCGATCCTGTTCGCCAGCCAGTTGATCCAGGCCCGTCTCTTCCCCAAGCCGGCCAAGGCACCGCCGCGTCCCGCGGCTGCCAATGCCCCGGCCGATCCTGCACCGGGCGGCGCGGAGGTGGCCAACGCGGAGGGTGAGCCTGTCCCTGGAACGGCGTCCGCGCCGGCCGCCGCCGCGGCACCGCGGGCCGTGATCACCCTCGGCTCTCTCGATCCGTCGCATCCGGCGCGGATGCTCGTCACGCTGACCAGCCTCGGAGGCGCGGTCGAACGGATCGAACTCTCGGGCGATCGGTTCCACGACCAGGACGATCGCGGGGGCTACCTCGGGCACCTGTCGTTGCGGGCTGACGAGGGAGGGTGCCGCGTCGGCGTCGTCGGTCCCGGCACGCCGGCGGCGGCCGCGGGGCTGCGTCCCGACGACGTGATCACCGCGATCGACGGGGTCGCCGTGGCCGATCCGAAGGCCCTGGTCCGTGCGCTCGCCACGCACGCCCCGGGGAGGAGCGTCCGCGTCACCGTCCGCCGCGCCGGAGGGGCCGAGGATGTCGCCGTGACGCTCGACCGCCGGCCGCTCGAGGTGGTGCGGCCCGAGCGCGATGCGGTGCCGGTCGCGGAGGTGGCTCCCGGTCGGTGCGACCCGCTCTCGTTTCGCCTCTCGGTCGAATCGCTCGGCGAGCGGACGCGTGCCGAGCCGCTCGCCGAACTACCCGGCCTGGAAATCGCCGAGCGTGACTGGCGGCTGGAGCCGGCGGCCGCCCCCGACACCGTCCGCTTCGCGACCACGCTCGGCGACGGCACGACCATCGTCAAGGAATACGCGCTCGTGCCCGGCGACGACGGCGGGTACTCGCTGCAGCTGCGCGTCGAGCTCGCGGCGGGCGAGCGCGCGGCGCGGATCGCCTACGCGCTCGACGGCCCGACCGGCCTGCCGACCGAGGGCTGGTGGTATGCCTCGCGGATCGCCCGCGATTGGGGATCGCTCGCCGTCCGTGACGTCGCCCTGCGGTTCGCGGGCGCACCGACGACGATCGTCAGCGGCCTGAAGATCGTCGACGGCGCACTCGAGCACCCCGCCTCGGCCGTGCCCGACGGCAAGCCGCTGGCCTATGCGGGAGTCGACGCGCTGTATTTCGCCGCGGCCCTCATCCCGCATGCCGAGGGGCCGGAGCGGCCGACGCTCGCCGAGGTGCGGCCGCTCGCGGTGGGAGGGTTCCTGCCGGCGGCGCGGAAGAAACTGGTGAACGTCACGCCGCGGCTCGTGTCCCGGACCGTCGAGCTCGATCCGGGCACACGGACCGCCCACCGGTACCTCGTGTTCGCCGGCCCGAAGAAACCCGAGCTGCTGGCGCGGTTCGGCCCGCCCGGCGGCACGATGGACGACCTCGTCTACTTCGGATGGTTCGGCTGGGTCGCGCGGCCGATGATCGCGATCCTTCACGGCCTGTACGCGCTGATCGGCAACTACGGGATCGCGATCCTTCTCCTCACCGTCCTCGTCCGGGGTGCGATGCTGCCGATGAGCAGGCGGCAAGCGCTGTCGGCGCAGAAGATGCAGGCGCTGCAGCCGGAGATGAAGGCGATCGCCGAGAAGTACAAGGACGATCCCGAAAAGCGGACACGGGCGACCCAGGAGCTGTGGCGGGCCCACGGCTACAACCCCGCCAGCGGCTGCCTGCCGGTGTTCGTGCAGATTCCCGTGTTGATGGGGCTGTACCGGTCGCTGGCGACCGACGTCGAACTCCGCCAGGCACCGTTGTTCTCCGAGGCGATCCGCTGGTGCTCGAATCTCGCCGCCCCCGACATGGCCTGGGACTGGTCGAGCTACCTGCCGGCGTTCCTCGGTGCCCCGGAGGGCTGGCTCGGGCCGTTCCTCAACATCTTCCCGTTGCTGACCATCGGCCTGTTCCTCTGGCAGCAGCAGCTGTTCATGCCGCCGGCGGTCGACGAGCAGTCGGAGATGCAGCAGCAGGTGATGAAGTACATGACGCTGTTCATGGCGCTGATGTTCTTCAAGGTGCCGTGCGGTTTGTGCCTGTACTTCATCGCCTCGACCCTGTGGGGCATCGGCGAGCGCCTCCTGCTGCCGGCGCCGAAGCTCGCCCCGGCGGCGGGCGTCACGGCGAGCGCCGCGACCACCGCGGCGCCCCCGGCAGCGCGCCGGCAGGGGCCCTCGGAACGCGGTGCGGCGAATCAACCGGGGTTCCTCGACACGCTCAAGAAGACGTTCGACAAGGCGGTCGCCGCGGCGGAGCACCGGCCGCCGGGCAGTCCCGGGGCGACCCGCGCCGAGGACGGCAGCGGTCGCGAGTCCGGGGGCGGGCCGCGCCGCCGCCAGTCGCGCAAGAAGCGCTGAGCCCGACGGGTCGATGCACGATCCGGATGAATTGATCGTCGCCGCGGCGACCCCGGCCGGTTCCGGCGCCCGGGCGATCGTCCGCTTCTCCGGCGCCGGACTCGAGCGGCTCGTGGGGACGCTGCTCGATCGGCCCGACGGGACTCGGTGGACCGACCCGACGCGCGCCCCAGGGCCACGGCTCGAAGCGGTTCGGCTCGCGGCGGCGTGCGGCGCCGACTGGGAGGGGCTTCCGGCGTCCCTCGTCTGGTGGCCCGGCCCCGGCGGCCCGACGGGGGGACCGCTCGCGGAGTTTCAGCTCGTCGCGTCGCCGCACCTCGTCGAGGCGCTGATCGCTGCCGCCTGCCGGGCCGGTGCGCGACCGGCGCGGGGCGGTGAGTTCAGCCTCCGTGGATTCCTCGCCGGCCGCACCGATCTGGCGAGTGCCGAGGCCCTGCTCGCCGTGGTCGACGCGCGCGACGCGACGGAGTTGGCCGCGGCGCTCGACGCGATGGCGGGGGGGAGCGGACGGGTGCTGGGGGACATCCGCAACGGGCTCCTCGACCTGGCGGCCGACCTCGAAGCGATCATCGATTTCGGCGACGAGCGCTCCCCCGACGCGCTGCCGGTCGATTCGCGCGCCGCCTGGGCGGCGGTCGTCGAACGGCTCGATGCCGCCACCGCCGCGCTGGTGACACTCGCCGAGCGCCTCGCGGCACGCGGGGCGGCGGGCAGGCACCGTCTCCCACGCGTGGTGCTCCTCGGCCCTCCCAACGTCGGCAAGAGCAGTCTGTTCAACGCCCTGCTCGGGCGCCCGGCAGCGCTGGTCGCCGACGAGCCGGGAACGACACGGGATTACGTCGACGGCGTGCTGTCGTGCGACGGCCGGCCGGCCTGCCTGCTCGTCGACGTGGCCGGCGACGGCGGTGCGAACGACGGCGACGATCGGCTCACGGCCGCGGCCCGGGAGGTGGCGGCGGCGCAGGCCGCGTCGGCCGACGTGCTCGTCGAGTGCCACGATGCCACCACGGGTCCGGGCCCGCACCCGGCGCCGCCCGACGGCCGGCGGCGGATCGTGGTCGCGACCCGCTGCGACCGTGCAATCGTCCGCGCCCCCGCGGGGCTCGCGACCAGCGCGGCGACCGGCGCGGGGGTGGCCGCGCTCGCCGCCACGATCGGGGCGGCGGTCGCCTCGCTGCCGCCAGGGGAGTCACCGGCCACGGTCCGCCTCGGGGCCGGGATCGAGTCGGCGCGGCGGGCGATCGCCGCG
>JAGWVR010000046.1 GCA_018970785.1 Planctomycetota bacterium | reverse complement strand
GCGTGGGCCGCCGCCGCGCCGCCGCTGCGCGCGCTGGCCGCCGCCGCGACCGCCTTCGGCCTCACGGCGCTGCTCCTCCTGCCGCCGACGGCACGGGGAAGCCGGGCGATCGAGGAGAAGCGCGTCCGCCACCTGCTGTTGGTCCTCGACGTCTCGCCGAGCATGCAGCTGGCCGACGCCGGTCCGAAGGGGGACGAGCCCCGGCGCCGGCGCGCGGCGGAACTGGTCCGCAGCGTGCTGCAGCGCGTGCCGGCGGGACAATACCGGGTGAGCGTCGTCGCGGTGGCCAACGGCGCGCTGCCGGTCGTCGAGCAGAGCCGCGATCCGGAGGTCCTCGCCAACATCCTCGACGACCTGCCGCTGTCCTACGCCTTTCCCGCCGGCAAGACCGACCTGTTCGCCGGGCTGACGGAGGCGGCGCGGATGGCGCGCGACTGGCGGCCGGGGAGCACGACCGTGTTGGTCGTGACCGACGGCGACACCGTGCCGGCCACCGGGCTGCCACGGATGCCACCGAGCGTGTCGGGGATGCTGCTGGTCGGCGTCGGCGACGTCCAGGCAGGGCGGTTCATCGACGGCCACATGTCGCGGCAGGATGCGGGCACGCTCCGGCAGGTTGCCGTCCGGGCAGGGGGTGTGTACCACGACGGCAACGCCCGCCACGTCCCCACCGACGCCCTCGTCGCCCTGGGGATGGTACCGCAGCCCCGGCTCCTCGACCGCCTCGGCCTGCGTGAGTTGGCGATCGCCCTGGCCGTGGCCGGCAGTGCGATCCTCGCCCTGCTGCCGGCGCTGCTGGAATGGTGCGGCACCGGCTGGCGGCCCGGCGTGCGGAGGTCGCGAGGGGAGGCGATACTTTCGCAGTCGCGGCCGCGCGCGGCGGCGGTCCGGATCGGTGGGCGGTCGTGACACTCGTACGCAGGAGACTCCCATGCGCGTCGGCGTGATCCTCCTCTGGCTCCTCCTCCCGGCGATCGCCGTCGCCTGGCACCTCGGCCCCGGCGTCGATGGCCGGGCGGGCGACCGAGCGGCCGCGGCGGCGCGCGAGGCCGACCGGCTCCGGGCCGACGACCCGGCCGCGGCGGTCGACGCGTTCGACGAGGCGCTGTCGCACATGCCGGCCACGGCGGGCGACGCGGCCCTGCGGCTCCGGCTCGAACGCGCCAAGACGCGGATCGACGCCTCCCAACTCGCCGAGGCGTCGCGCGAGCTCGACGCGCTCGTCGACGAGCTGGCCGCCACGCCCGGCGCCGATCCGGCGCTCGTCGCCGACGCCCACGACGCACTGGCGACGAGCGACTTCTACGTCACCTGGCTCAAGCGCCTCGAGGGGCTGCCGCGCGACGAGTGGGAGCCGCACGCCGAGAGCGCCCGCCAGACATGGCGACTCCTCGCCGAGGAAGCCGAACGGCGCGGTGACGCCGCCGCAGCGGCGCGCCACGGCGTTAACCTCGAGGCGGTGATCCGGCTCGCGCGGCTCGACCCCGACCAGCTCCAAGGGCTGCCGATCCCGTCGCAGTGCCGCGGGTGCCAGGGGGGGAAGTGCCGCTCCTGCAAGGGCAAGTCGCGGATCCGATCGCAACCACGTCCTGTGGGCGACGCCCGCGGCGCCGGCGGCGGTGCGCCGGTGGACGAGTCGGGATCGTGACGCACCGGCCGCCGCGCGGCGGTCGGTCGTGGCACCTCCGGGGAGGCGACGGCATGGCTCGATCGATCGTGTCGACCGCGGTGGCTCCGATCCGAGCCGCGTTCCTCGCGGCGCTCCTGGCATGGCAGCCGTCCGCCCACGCCTGGCAGGGAGTCCCGGCGGCGGTCCTCGTGCCCGCGACTCCGGTCACGCCAGCGACCCCCACGGCACCGGCCGCCAACGCGGTCGTTGCACCCGCACCGGACGGCGCCCCTCCTGGCGGCGCTGCCGCGGAAACCGACGACAAGGCGCAGCAACGGATCGCGAAGCTCGCCGCCTTGTCGTTCGATCGCCAGCCAGCGGTCGTGCTCCTCGGTGTGCCGGCCGAGAGGGTCGACGAGGTCCTCGGCGCCGCCACGGCGGCGAGGCGCCGCCCCACTCCCGCGACTGACAACGCGACCGCGACGGCAGCCCCAAAGGATCCCGCCGCCGCCGAGTTCGACCGGCAGCTCGCCACGCTCCGCGCCGACGTCGCCACCGGGCGCTGGGACGCGGTCGGAGCGTTTCTCCGTGGCCTGACGGCGGCCGAGGGGAAGGCCGGCTACGACCGGATCCTCGAGCAATTCGCAGCGCTTCCGCCGGCCGAGCCCGGGCCGTCGGGGCGCCCCGTCGCCCCACCCCTCCCGGCGATCGCGCTGGCCGACGTCGCGGGGCTGGTCCGGGCCGCCCCCCTGCCCCTCGGCGACGACGACGGCAAGCGCCTCGAGACGCTCGGTCAGATCGCCGCTCACGTGCTCGCCACCGGCATCGAAGGGGCCGACCTGGCCAGTGCCCTCGAGCCCCTCGCCGGAACCCCGGGGCTGGCGCGCCACCAGGCGGCCACGATCATCGCCGCGGCCGGCCGGGCCGACCTCGCCGGGCCGTTCTTGCCGTCGCTCGACGAGTGCCTCGCCGCCCGCGACGCCGACGGCGTCGATCTCTGGGTCCGGAGCCTCGAGGTGGCCCGGTCGCGCGATCCGCGCGCGGTGCCACTCGACACGCTCTGGCAGGCGGTGCGGCGCAGCCTCGAGGCCGACGGGCTCGACGAGGGCGACAGGCGCCGTGCCGTCGGCCGGGCCGCCGCGCTGCTCCCGCAGCTCTCCCGGTCGGTGGCCCGCGAATGGATCGGTGGCGTCGCCGCGTCGCGCCCCGCCGCGGCTGCCGACCTGCTCGCCTACGTCGCCGCCCGCGTCGCCACCGGCCCGGTCCGCGCGGCTCAGGAGGTCGACGAGCGGCGGCAGTGGCTCGAACTCCAGCGCGAGGTCGTGGCCGGGATGCTCGGCGTCGCGGCCCCTGCGGATGCACGGCTCGACGACCTGCTCGCGCTGGCGGCCCGTGGCTGGGCGGCGGAGGCGCGGCTCTCGGCGGAGCTCGACACTCCCGACACCGGCTTCCGCCGCGATCCCTACGGCAACGTCTTCTACTGGCAGCAGCAGGAGATCGACCAAGCCCGGCAGCAGATGCCGCAGTGGCCGGTCAAGCTCGCCGACGTCCTTGACACGCGCCCCTCCGACGCCTGGCGCGCGCGGCTCGGGCCGACGGAACGTCCGGCGATCGACAAAGCGCTCGCCGTGACGCTCTCCAAGGCGGGGCGCGCCGAGGAGGCCCTGGCGGTGGTCGAGACGCTCGCCGCCGGCCACCGCGATGCCGCCCGGCGCCTCGTGCCGAAGATCCTCGACGGCTGGAAGCTGGCCCACGATCCCGACGACGAGCGGCGCCGGCAGATGCCGTTCTTCTGGTACTTCGGCATGGACGAGGCGAAGACCGGCATCCCCCTGTCGCGGTCGATGCAGGAGCGCAACCTGACCGAACTGGAGGCGCTCGTCGGCCGGCTCCGGGCCCTCGATCTCGGCCCGCTCGACGACCTCGAGCTCGTCGACTGCTTCACGAGCTCCCACAGCGCCGCCGAGGTCTACGCGCCGGAGGCGATCCGCCGCGTGTTCGGCCCCCCGGAGGCACTCGCTCCCCGCGCCGCCGCCGGACTGGCGGCGAAGATGCGTGCCAACCTCGCCGGGAGCTGGCGCAAGCCGAGCGTGCAGGAGCAGGCGAAGACCAAGCGCCGGGAAGCCGACATCCAGCGCGAGGTGCTCGCCGGCTACGACACGGCGCGGACGTTCGTCGCCGAGGCGCGCGCCCGCGGCGACCACTGGGCGCTGGCGGCGGTGGCGGCGGCGCTGGCCCACGACGAAAACGACTTCCGCCGCAAGCTCGCCGACACGCCCGAGTTCACCCCCAGGCGGCGCGAGGCGCTCGACGCCTTCGCCACCGCCGCCGCCGCCTACGCCACGGCGACTGCGACGCTGCCGCGCGACGAGTGGACGATCGGCCCGTTCGAGACCTGGCTGTTGGCGGCCAGCGGTGCCTGTGACCCGGATCGGATCGACGAGACAACGCAGGCGGTCGCCGGCGAGCCGGAGCGGATCCGCGCCGTCGTCGACACGCTCCCGGCCGAACAGCGCGACTGGCACCGCGAACGGCTCGCCACCGGGATCGTCGGCCGGCTCGGCAAGCTCAACCCGGCCGTGAAATACCGGGTCACGGCGGCCGGCCTCGCCGTCGCCGGCGACCACCCGCGGGCGCGTGAGGCGAAGCAGGTGGTCGAGTACTACGGCGACCTCGTCCGCGAGATCGAGCTCCGCGCCGACATCGACGGCCCCGACCGGGTCGGCCACGGCCGCCCGTTCGGCGTCCTCGTCGCCCTCCGCCACACGCGCGAGATCGAGCGCGAGGCGGGGGGCTTCGGCCGCTACCTGCAGAATCAGAAGGCGGGGGGGATGATGTTCTTCAACTACGGCCGCCCGCTCCAGGACTACCGCGACGCCTTCGAGCGCACCGTGCGCACCGCGCTCGGCGACAGCTTCGACGTCCGCAGCGTGACGTTCGAGTCGGACAAGGTGCAGAGCCGCTCCGACACCGAGTACGGCTGGCGGCGGACCCCCTACGCGTACCTGATGCTCTCGGCCAAGGATCCGAAGATCGACCGCCTGCCGCCGCTGCGGCTCGACCTCGACTTCCTCGATTCGTCGGGCTACGTCGTCCTCCCGATCGAGAGCCGGCCGACGCTCCTCGACGCCCGCGACGCCGCGCCGCCGCCGCGCCCGTGGGAGAACCTCGCCGTCACCCAGATCCTCGACGAGCGCCGCGCCGCGGAGGGAAAGCTCGGCCTCGAGATCCGGGCGACGGCGCGCGGCCTGGTGCCCGACCTGGAGACGATCCTCGATCCACACGTGCCCGGGTTCACGGTCGCCGGCGTCACCGACTCGCTCCCCGGCGTGTCCCGCTTCGAGGCCGACACGCCGACGCCCGCCGTCGTCTCGGAGCGCACCTGGTCGCTGACGCTCGAACGCGGTGCGGACGGGGCGACGAGCTTCACCTTCCCGGTTCCGCGCGTCGAGACGGCCGAGCACGTCCGCCAGCGCTACGCCGACGCCGATCTGGTCGCCGCCGCCGAGACGATCGACCTCCGCGGCCCGGTCGTCCGCGCCGGCTCGTCGCTGACGCGCTGGCTCGTTCCAGGCGCCGTCGCCGCGGCGGTGCTCGCCGGTCTGGCGCTCGCGCTGCGGGCGTGGAGAAACCGGCCGCGGGCCGTCCCGCGCGGCTTCACCGTGCCCGATCCGGCGACGCCGTTCGCCGTCATCCAGTTGCTCCGCGACATCGAGGCCCACGACGGTCTCGACCGCCGGGCGCGGGGCGAACTGGCCGAATCGATCGCCCGGATCGAGCGCGAATTCTTCGCCGGTGACAGCGCCGACACCGATCTGGTGGCACTCGCGCGGAGCTGGGCCGGCCGCGCACGGCGCCGGTGACCCTGCCGCCGGCGCGGCGGCTTCGGAGCCGGCGGACGGAGGCGGAGGGGGCCTCGGCCACGGAGCATCAGGGGATCCGGCGCCGCATGACGACCAGCGGGTCGGCCTCGGCGCGGACGGCGCCGAAGCTCATCGGCTTGGCGAGCACCAAGCCGGCGATGAACCCGGCGACGTGCGCCGAATAGGCGACGCCACCGCTGCCGCTGGAGTCGAACAGGCCGCTGATCACCTGGAACGCGAACCAGATCCCGACCGCCACGTAGCCCGGCACGTCGATCATCATCCGCAGCGCGATGACGCTCACGCGCCGCTGCGGATGGAGCACCAGATACGCCCCAAGCACCCCGGAGATCGCCCCGCTGGCCCCGAGGCAGGGCGTCAGCGACGCCTCGCCGCGGGCGTTGAAGGCGACGAATGCCAGCGACGCGATCACTCCCGTCGCCAGATAGAAGAGCAGGTAGCGGGCATGGCCCATGTCGTCCTCGACGTTGTCGCCGAAGATCCACAGGAACCACATGTTCCCCAGCAGGTGCATCACGCTGCCGTGCATGAAGATCGCCGTCAGCAGCGTCATCCACACCGGCACCGGCGTCGGCTGCAGCCCGGGGACGGTCACCTGCTCGATCCCCGCCGGCGTGCGGATCGCACGGATCTCCGGTTCGGTGACGACGTCCTGCCCCGAGATGATCTCCGCCGGCACCTGGCACCAGGCGAGCGTGAACTGCTCGTTGACCCCCTCGGGGCGGAACCCCTGCTGGAGGACGACGAACACGAAGACGTTGATCGCGATCAGCGCCACCGACACGAACGGGAACGTGCGGCGGTCGGAGTTGTCGTCACCGACGGGGAAGACCATGGCGCTCTCCGGGGGTGAGCCGCGCGGGCCCGCGGCACGGGGGTGCGGAGCCGCGCGGCGATCAGGGGGTGAAGCGGTGGATCATGACGTGGCGGTAGGTCTGCCCCGGGTCGAGCCGCGGCGACGGCCAGCGCGGATCGCCGGCGTGGTGGATCGCGTCGGGGAACCTCTGCGTCTCGAGGCAGATCCCGCCGTGCTTGCGGTACACCGCGCCCCCTTTTCCCGTCAGCGAGCCGTCGAGGTAGTTGCCGGTGTAGACCTGGACCCCCGGCTGGTCGGCGAGCAGCTCCATCCGCCGGCCGCTCGCGCCGTCGACGAGCACCGCCACCGGGCGGAGCTGGCCGTCGGGCTGCCAACCGCGGATCACGAAATTGTGGTCGATCCCCCCGGGGTCGGAGCCCGCCGCCGGCAGGGCGGCGATCGCCGCGCCGAGGCGCACCGGCTGCCGCTCGGGACGGAGGTCGAAGGGGGTCCCCGCAACCGCCGCGAAAAGGCCGGTCGGGATGCTGCCGGCGTCGACCGGCAGGTAGGCGTCGGCGACGACCGCGAGATCGTGGCCGCCGACGTCGCCCGAACCGTGGCCGGCGAGGTTCCAGTAGCTGTGGTGGACGAGGTTGACGATCGTCGGGGCGTCGGTCGTCGCCGTCATCTCGACGCGCAACTCGCCGGCGGGGGTGAGCGTGTAGCGGCAGGTGGCGGCGAGCCGCCCGGGGTATCCCTCGTCGCCGGCGGGGGAGATCAGGTCGAACCGTACGCTCGGACCGAGCGGGTGATCGGGCTCGGCCGTCCCTCTCCACAAGTGCTTGTCGAACCCCACGACGCCGCCGTGGAGATGGTTGGGGCCGTTGTTGGTGGCGAGGGTGTATTCCTTGCCGTCGAGTGCGAAGCGCCCGGCGGCGATCCGGTTGCCGACGCGGCCGACCGTGGCACCGAAGTACGGATGGCCCTTCAGGTACCCGGCGAGATCGTCGAATCCGAGAACGACGTCGACGGGAGCACCACCGGCGTCGCGCGACGGCACGTGGAAGCTCGTCAGGATCGCGCCGTAGTCGGTGATCGTCGCCTGCCAGCCCCCTGGGACACGGAGCGTGTATTTCGTCGCGTTCCGGCCGTCGGGGAGCGTGCCGAACGGGGCCTGGGAGACGGCGGGCATGGGGACGGTTCCTGGCGGGGTGGCCGGCTCGGCGGCTCGGCCGGTCGCGCCCGTCACGAGGAGCGCGGCGACCAGGCCGAACGGGCGGAGCGCGTGAAGGGGCGGCATGGACGGCCTCCGGAAGCGCGGCGGGAACGGGGTCGCGACCCCGACGGTCGCGACGGTCGCCGAGGCTACCGCGGCGCCGACGCGCACGGCAATCGGCGCTGACGGTTCGCCGGCCGAGCGCTGGGGTCGGTCAGGCCGCCTGCGTGGAAGGCTTGACCGGGACGCGCGGCTTGGCGGCCGGTGCCGGCCCCCCTGCCTCGACCTCGGCACGCTTGCGGCCGATCCAGCCATCCACGCTCCACGAGCCGCCGCCGAACGCGAGCAGCGCCAGCAGGCCGCCGGCGATGGCGACGTTCTTCATGAACTGGATCGTCTGCAGTTGCCGCTGGGTGGGGTCGGTCATGTTCCAGAAATCGTGGAAGTACCAGGTCGCCGCCACGAGGAACACCAGCAGGCAGAACGCACCGATCCGCGTCCACGCCCCGAGGATCATCGACAGGCCGCCGATGGCGAGGATGAAGATCGCGCCGGCCAGCGCCAGTTTGGGATTCGGCACCCCCTCGGACGCCATCAGCTCGGTGGTTTGCTGGAACTGCGGGATCTTGCTCCCCACCAGGCTCGCCACGAACACCGCCGCCAGGCAGAGGCGACCGAGCAGCGACAGCAATCCCTTGAGCGCGGCGGCGAGCTGGTCCATCGAAAGGGCTCCGCGGGCGGTCTGGGCTCCGGCGCGTCCGGGGATCGCCGGCATTTTCGGGATCGTGGCCGCTGGCCGGCCACACGGCAAGAGCAATCGGCAGCTGGCGACGCAGCTGAGCTGTCCGTGGACAAAGCCCTCCGTGGCCTTCGTCCACTGTGGCGACCGCGGGAAACGCCGGGGGGTTCCCGGGTCGCCGTCGGCCGCATCCGGCGGCCGATCACTGGGGCCACGGGCAGCCTGCCCCGCCCGCGCACACCGCGCCGCTTGCGCCAGCGACGCCGTCACGCCGGCTGGTTGCATGTCAGGCAGTGGATCGCACCGCGGCCGCGGACGAGGACGTCGGCCGGGCAGGGCTCGACGCGCCGGCCGGGGAAACAGGCGGCGATCGTCCGCAGGGCCGGCTCGTCGGTCGGGCCACCGAACACCGGCACGATCACGGCGTCGTTGCAGACGAGGTAATTGAGGTGGCTGGCCGGCAGCTGTGTGCCGGCATGGCCGAAGTGGGCCGGGATGTCGACGGGGATCACCTCGAGTTTCCGGCCGCGGCCGTCGCTGGCAGCGGCAAGGAGCGCAAGATTCCCGGCCAGCGACGCGTGGTTGGGATCACCGCGATCGGGTTGCCGGGCGGCGAGCACGCGCCCGGGGGCGACGAACCTCGCCAATTGGTCGACATGGCCGTCGGTGTCGTCGCCGGCCAGATCGCCGCCAATCCAGACGACCGTGTCGATGCCGAGGAAATGGCGCAGCGTCGCTTCCAGTTCGGCACGCGACCGGCCCGGGTTACGGCGCTCGTCCTCGATGCAGCGGTGATTGACCAGCAGCGTTCCCTCGCCGTCGGTCTCGAGCGCTCCACCCTCGAGGACGAGCGGTCCGGTGAACACGCGCCGCCCGGCGCGGGTCGCGATCGCCCGGCCGACGCGGGCATCGATCTCCCAGGGGGCGTAGCGGCCGCCCCAGGCGTTCCAGCCCCAGCAGACGGCCGCCGCCGGGCTGCCCGCCGCGTGCCCCGACAGCCATACCGGGCCTGAATCGCGGAGCCACGGTTCCTCGGCCGCGACATCGACGAGCGTCACGTCGGCGGCGCCGGCGAGCCACCGCCGCGCGGTGTCGAGGACGGTGCCGGCGGCGAGCACGCGCACCGGCACAAAGCGCGCGATCAATCGCACCAGGCGCGCGAACGCCGCCGGCACCGGCTCCACGTCGCCGACCCACGTCGCCCAGCGGTGCGGCCAGGCCATCCAGACCGCCTCCTGAGGCTCCCATTCCGCGGGGAGTCGGTAGCCGAGCGCGGCCACACCCTCCCCGCCCCGGCCGGTCGCCGGCGGACGCGCGTGCGTGGCCATGGCGTCAGTGCCCCCACCGCGCCGTGAGGCCACCGTAGGCGTCGATCCGGCGATCGCGGAAGAACGGCCAGCGCGTCCGCGACCATTCGATCCGCCCCAGATCGCAGTCGACGACGAACGTCTCCGGGCGGTCGTGGGACGCCTTGGCGAGGCACGCGCCGTTGGGAGCGTAGACCACGCTCGCCCCCCAGAAGCGCAGGTTCCCCTCCCGGCCGGTCCGGTTGACCGCGACGACGAACGTCCCGTTGGCGATCGCGTGGCTCCTGAGCATCGTGTCCCACGACTCGTACTGCTCGGCGTGCAGCGCTTCCTCGCCGTCGAGCCAGCCGATCGCCGTCGGGTAGAACAGCGCGTCGGCGCCGGCGAGCGCCGTCAACCGCGCCGCTTCGGGGTACCACTGGTCCCAGCAGACCAGCGGCCCCACCGCCAGCTTGCTCGTCGGCACGCTCATGAAGCCGGTGTCGCCCGGCGCGAAATAGAACTTCTCGTAGTAATGGGGATCGTCGGGGATGTGCATCTTCCGGTACGTGCCGCGGACCGAGCCATCGCTCTCGAAGATCACCGCGGTGTTGTGGAACAGCCCCGGCGTGCGCCGCTCGAACACGCTCCCGACGACGACGACGCGGTGCGCGCGGGCCGCCGCGGCGAGGCGCTGCGTGAGCGGCCCGGGAACTCCCTCGGCCTCGGCGAAGCGGCCGTGGTCCTCGTCTTGGCAGGGATAGTGGCCGGCGAACAATTCCTGCAGGCAGACGACCTCCGCCCCCTGCGCCGCCGCGGCGGCGACGCCGTCGAGGGCCTGGGTGACGTTGGCCTCGCGGTCAGGCGTGCACGCCGACTGCACGAGGCCGATCCGCACCGTCGGCCGGCCACCGACCGAGCGCTCCCCACCCGGCGAGCTCATCCGGCCACCGCCTCGGGCTGGCCGAGCCGGGCCGCGGGCACCGGGAACTGCTCGGCCAGTTCCGTGACGGCGGCACGGATCGCGGCGATCGCCCGTGGATCACCGTGCTCGCGCAGCGCCCGGAGGATCCAGGCGGCGATCCGGCGCATCTCGTCGGCCCCCATCCCGCGCGTCGTCAACGCCGGGGTGCCGAGGCGGATCCCGGAGGGATCCATCGGCTTGCGCTCGTCGAACGGGATCATGTTCTTGTTGCAGGTGATCCCGCAGCGGTCGAGCGTCTCCTCGGCGAGCTTGCCGCCGATCGCCAGCGGCGTGACGTCGACGAGCATCAGGTGGTTGTCGGTGCCGCCGCTGACGAGTCTCACGCCACCGGCGCAGAGCGCCTCGGCGAGGGCCCGGGCGTTGGCCACGACCTGCCGGGCGTAGGCCTTGAACTCGGGGCGCAAGGCCTCGCCGAACGCCACCGCCTTGCCGGCGATGACGTGCATCAGCGGCCCCCCCTGCTGACCCGGAAACACCGAACGGTCGAGCGACTTGGCGTCGGCGGCGCGGCACATCGCGATCCCGCCGCGCGGTCCGCGGAGCGTCTTGTGGGTGGTGCTGGTGACAAAGTCGGCCACCGGGACGGGGTTGTCGTGGATCCCGGCGGCGACGAGCCCGGCGTAGTGGGCCATGTCGACCATCAGCTTCGCCCCGACCTCGCGGGCGATCTCGGCGAACGTGCCGTGGGGGATCTCGCGCGGGTAGGCGCTCGCCCCGGCCACGATCAACTTCGGCTTGTGCTCGCGGGCGAGCCGGGCGACCTGGTCGAAGTCGAGGCGGTGGTCGGTGGGGCGGACGCCGTAGTGGACGAACCGGTACAGAACCCCCGAGGCGTTGAGCTTCATGCCGTGCGTGAGGTGGCCGCCGTGGGCGAGGTCGAAGGCGAGCACCGTGTCGCCCGGTTGGATCGCGGTCATGTAGACCGCGGCGTTGGCCTGGCTGCCGGAATGGGGCTGGACGTTGACGTGCTCGGCGCCGTACAGCGCCTTGAGACGCTCGCGGGCCAGATCCTCGACCTTGTCGACGAACTCGCAGCCGCCGTAGTAGCGGTGGCCGGGGTAGCCCTCGGCGTATTTGTTGGTGAGGACACTGCCGACCGCCTGCATCACGGCGGGGCTGGTGAAGTTCTCGCTGGCGATCATCTCCAGACCCTCGGCCTGCCGGGTCTGCTCGGCGGAGATCGCGGCCCAGACGTCGGGATCGTCCTGCTCGACGAAGTTCACGGGGAGCTCCTGGGATGGGGCGACTGACGGTGCCGCGGCCGACCGGCGGGCGCCGGATGGCCGAAACCGTCGATTGTCCGGGGCCGCCGGAGGGGCGTCAACGAACTGCCGGTTTCCACGGGCACGGCTGGAAACGAGCGGATGGGCGGGCGCCACCCCCCCGGCGGTCGGCAGCGTCCCGGCCCCGCCCTCCGGCAGTCGCGCTACATCCGCAGCGGTTCGGGCATGAACGTCACCAGCGGGATCGCCAGCGAGAGGAACCCGAGGACGGTCCGGAAGCGGTCGAGCGGCCGATCCTCCTCGCGGATCGGCGGGTGGTCGACGCCGATCAAGGTCACCAGCACGACCATGATCACCCAGTTGAACCGGCCGAGGACGACGACGGCGGTGATCGCCGCCAGGAGCAGCGTGCGCGCCACCCAGTTGGCCCGCGGGCCGAGCAGCGCGTAGACGACATGCCCGCCGTCGAGTTGGCTGACGGGGATCATGTTGAGACCTGTCACGAGCAGGCCCACCCACCCGGCCATGTAGAGCGGATTGGGATCGATGCCCGCGGCCGAGAGCAGATCGGGGCGGACCAGCCGCATCAGCCATTCGGCCAGCGGCGGCATCGCGAACAGCGGATCCGCCGCCGGGGTGCCGACGAGAAGCCCGATGACCAGTGCCGGGACCGCCAGGACCAGCCCCGCCAGCGGACCGGCCAGGGCGATGTCGAACAGCTCACGGCGGTCGGCCCGCGAGCCCTCCATCCCGATCACCGCCCCGAGCGTGCCGGTGAGCATCACCGGCACGGGGATGAAAAACGGCAGCGTCGCCGGGATGCCGTGCAGCCGGGCGGCGACGAAGTGCCCCGCCTCGTGGGCGCCGAGCACTGCCAGCACCGCCAGCATGTAGACGACCCCGCGGTCCCAGTGTCCGGGGAGGGCCGACATGAGGTCGGCATCGAAGCCGAGCACCACCGGCTGCCAGCCCACGACTCCCGCGGCGAACGTGGTCAGCGCCGTGGCGCACCACAGCAGCCCCTGGAGCGAGAGGCGCGGCATCCGCCGGCGCCCGGGCAGGACGACGAGCGGATCGACGGTGGGGGCCGAACCTGACATGGGGGAGAGAATACTTGTTTGCCCGGTACGCTGGTACACTGCCGCAGCTTTTCCAGAGCCGATCCGTACTTTCCAGGAGCCCCGCCGCATGAGTCGCCGCGCGCCCTTCGCCCTGTCGCTCACGCCGCTGTCGATCGTCGCGGCCCTCACGGTCGCGGCCGTCACCCTGCCGGCCCGCGGACAGGAGCCGCGGCCGCGCCAGGTGATCGCCGTCGCCGCGCTCGACAGCTACGCCGACATCAAGAATCAGCTCACCTGGCTCGGGCCCCACGTCGACAACCCCACGCTCGCCGGGCTGCTCGAGAGCACGCTGTTGTTCGCCACGCAGGGCAAGGGGCTCAACGGCCTCGACGTGCGGCGGCCGATCGGCGTCCTCGTCACCAGCGACGGCGCCGACGTCGCCGCCCACGCGCTGCTGCCGGTGAAGGATCTCGACAAGCTCCTCGCCTCGCTCGAGGGGGTCACTGGCCGGGTGGAGAAGTCGCAGCAGCGGCGGCGTCTGTCGCTCCCCTCGGGGATGGACATCGACATCGTCGAGCGCGACGGCTGGGCGCTGGTCGGCCAGGCCGGCAGCCAGGCTCCGGTCGAGGACCCGCTCAAGCTGCTCGAGCCGCTCGCCGGCGACTATTCGCTGGTCATCAAGGCGTTCCCCAGCCGCTTGCCGGAGGGAATCAAGGCGCTGCTGCAGTCGGCGATCCGGCAGATGGCCGAATCGAGTGCCGCGGAAGGGCGGCCGGTCGATGCCAATGCCGTCAGCGCCGCCATTGATGCGGTGGGCACGCTCGAGTCGTTGCTCGTCGGGGTCGGCATCGACGACGCCAAGAACCGCGTGTTCATCGAGAACCGGACCGTGGCGCCCACCGGCCGGGCGCCGGCCGCGAGCGGACCGCTCACCGTGTCCTCGGCGAAGACGGGCGACGGAGGCCCGGCGGCGCTGCGGGCGGTGGTCTCGCAGGAGCTTTCCACCGGAGACCAGCAAAAAGTGCTGGCGCTGCTCGACGGCGCGATTCCCGGGGTCAACGCCGATCTCGCGGGGAGGATCGTCGGCGGTGTCGTCCGCGCGATCGCCGGGGCGATGGTCTCGTCGGGCGCGCTCGACGCCGCCGCGACGCTCGACACCTCCGATGCCAAGTCGGGCCCGACGCTGTCGGCGGCGCTGCGGGTGAAGGACGGCCCGGCGCTCGAGAAGCAGATCAAGGAGCTCCTCGGCCCGGGGGCCGGACTGCCAGGTGCTGTCGACGTCCGCTTCGACACCGGCCGGGCCGGCGACGCCAATCTCCACACCGTGGGCGTCGACCTCGGCGGTGTCCCAGGCGCCGAGATGATCGGCCGACCGCTGGCATTCACGCTCGCCGTCGGCCCGCGCTACGCCTACCTCCTCGAGGGCGGCGACGCCAAGGCCCGGCTGGGCGAGCTCCAGGCCGGCAGCGGGAAGGCGATCACCAACGCCCCGCAGGGCCTGAACGTCACCGTGGCCATGGACGAGATCCTCTCGTTCGCCGCGGCGCGCGGGGCCGGCGCGATGGCGGCCACGGCAGCCGAGCGGGCCGCGAGCCTGCTCGACACCGATGCGGAGTCGGCGGCCCTCAGCCTGGCGATGACGCCGATCGACCGTGGCGTCGCGACCCGGCTGTCGCTCGGCGCGGGCGTGGTGCGGGCGCTGGCGACGCTCGCCGGACAGGCAGCCGCGGCCGGTGGCGGCCTGCCGCTGCCGGGTGGAGCCCCCGGACGCTGACCGCCGCTCGCGGCGGATCGGGCGCGGCGCACCGCGCGGCGTCCCCGGGCCGCTCCTCGAGGAACCCCACGATGGCGACCTCCAACGGGGCCGTGCAGCCGGCCACTCCCACCGTTCGCCGCTCGATCGGCGGCGTTTCCGTGGCCGACATGGCGGCGCGGCACGGCACGCCCCTGTATGCCTACGACGCAGCGACGATCCGCCGCCGCTGCCACGACCTGGCAGCCTGGGACACCGTCCGCTTCGCGCAGAAGGCCTGCTCCAATCTCGCCGTGCTCGATCTCGTGCGGCGCGCCGGAGTGCTCGTCGACGCCGTCAGCGCCGGGGAGATCCATCGGGCCCTCGCGGCCGGCTACGCGCCGCGGCACGCGCCGCCGGGCGGTGACGGTCTCGCCCCCGCCCACCCGATCGTCTACACGGCCGACATCTTCGACCGCGACAGTCTCGACGCCGTCGTCCGCCACGGCATCCACTGCAACTGCGGGTCAGCCGACATGCTCGAGCAGCTGGCGGCCCGGTCGCCAGGAGCGGAGGTGACGCTGCGGGTGAACCCCGGCTTCGGCCACGGGCACAGCCAGAAGACCAACACCGGTGGCGAGGGATCGAAGCACGGCATCTGGCACGAGGAGGTGCCCGACGCCCTCCGCCGCGCCGAGTGGGCGGGCCTGGCGGTGACCGGCCTCCACATGCACATCGGGAGCGGCACCGACCTCGCCCACCTCGCCGAGGTCGCCGGTGCGCTGGAGCGGGTCGCCGGGGAGGTCGGCAGGTCGCTGACCACGATCAGCGCCGGTGGCGGCTTGCCGGTGCCCTACCGGCCCGGCGAGGTGCACGCCGACCTCGGCGGCTACCACCGCCTCTGGGATGCGACCCGCCGGCGCCTCGAGGACCGGTTCGGTCACCGCATCCGCCTCGAGTTGGAACCGGGGCGCTACCTCACCGCGGAAGCGGGATTCCTCGTCACCGAAATCCGCGCCGTGAAGCGGCAGGGCAGCCGCACCTACCTCCTCGTCGACGCCGGTTTCAACACCCTCGCGCGCCCGGTGATGTACGGCGCCTACCACCCGATGAGCCTCTGCCCCGCCGATCCGACCCTGCCCGAGGGCCAGGTCGCGCGGGGAGCCGAGGTCGCCGTGGGGGGGCCATTGTGCGAGTCCGGAGACATCTTTACGCAGACCGACGGCGGCTTCGTCGCCACGCGTGTGCTGCCCGAGGCGGCCGTCGGCGACCTTTTGGTGATCGAGGTCGCGGGGGCCTACGGCTTCGTGATGGCCAGCAACTACAACTCCAAGCCCCTCCCCGCCGAGGTGCTCGTCGACGGGGGCGCCGCACGGCTCGTCCGGACGCGGCAGACGGCTGACGACCTGGTGCGCGGGGAAACGGTCTAGATGTCCGTGGACAAAGCCCTCCATGGCCTTTGTCCACTCTGGCGACCGCGGGAAACGCCGAGGGTTTCCCGGGTCGCCGTCGGCCGCATCCGGCGGCCGATCCAAGCTGTCCATGGACAAAGCCCTCCGTGGCCTTTGTCCACTCTGGCGACCGCATCCGGCGGCCGACCACTGGGCCAAAGGCCTGCCGACCTGGCCGCGGTTTCTCCGGCATTTCTTGGTCGCGTCGGTCGTGACGGCTAAAATCAGAGGCCTGCACGTCCCGACCCACCACAGCCGATCGAGACCACCATGGCCAAGGCCGGACCCCGCAAGAAACTGCCGAAAGAACTGGCAGTCATCAACGCCGACAACTGCACCGGCTGCGAAAGCTGCCTGGAAGTCTGCCCCGTCGATTGCATCGTCAAGGTCCAGCAGTACGACAACTTCCACAACCTGCAGAGTTGGTGCGAGATCGACATCGAGCGCTGCGTCGGCTGCGAGGTCTGCGTCCACATTCCGGGGAAGAAGTCGAACCCCTACGACCTCAAGGTCTGCCCCTGGGACGCAATCGAGATGGTGCCGACCGAGACCGTCGCCCAGGTCGTGGCCCAGATCGGCGGGCCGCCGGAATACGTCGACGCCAACTGGGACCGCCTCGTCGGCACGGCGCAGCGGCTTGCCGAAATGAAGGTCGCCGCCGGGTGAGCGGCTCGCGGTCCACCGCCCGCGGGTGGTGCTGGCCGTCGCTCGTTCCCCCCTGCGTCTCCACACGCTCGGCAAAGCGCCGGCGGAGCCGTCGCTGCTGCCCGTTCGCAGCCAGTTGACGCGCCCCCGCGTGCCGGCCTACAACGATACACACGTACACCACCGGACTTCGTCGCGCATGGACGATCCCGCATCCCCGCAGCCTTCCGCCGGCGCAGCGCCGAGCGGCATTCCCCGGGCCGCCGCCGGCGACGACAGCGGCGACCTCCGGGATCACGTCCGCTTGGCGAGTGTGCCCGGCATCGGTGCCCGGCTGCGGAGGCTGCTGCTCGAGCGTTTCGGGTCGCCGACGGCGATCCTGGCCGCACGCCCCGACGAGCTCCAGGGAGTCGGGCGCATCAGCCGGAAGCTGGCCCACGAGATCGGGCAGTTGGCCAACGACGTCGACGTCGATCGCCTGCTCGAATCGTGCCGCGAGCGCGGCGTGCGGATCATCGCCGAAACCAGCCCCGACTATCCGAGGCTGCTGTCGCGGATCGCCGACCCTCCGGGGCTGCTGTTCGTGCGCGGTGGGTTCGTCCCGTGCGATGCCCTCGCGGTCGCGATCGTCGGCAGCCGGCATGCCACCGACTACGGCCTCCGCGTCGCGGGGCAGCTCGCCGGCGGGCTGGCCCGGGCCGGATACACCGTCGTCAGCGGGCTGGCCCGCGGGATCGACGCGGCCGCCCACCGTGGCGCGCTGGCGGCCGGCGGCCGGACGATCGCCGTCCTCGGCAGCGGCGTCCTCAACGTCTACCCCCCCGAACATGACGGCCTCGCCGACGAGGTCGTCTCCCACGGGGCACTGGTGAGCGAACAGCCCCCGTTCGCCGAGCCCTTTGCCGCCGCGTTTCCCCAGCGGAACCGGATCGTCTCCGGCCTCACCCTCGGAACGGTCGTCGTCCAGGCGTCGGATCGCTCCGGGGCGTTGATCACGGCACGGTTGGCGGGGGAGCAGGGGCGCGAAGTGTTCGCCGTGCCGGGCCCGATCGATTGCCGGATGTCGCGGGGCTGCCACGAATTGATCCGCGACGGGGTCGCGCTGGTGGGTGGCGTCGACGACATCCTCGCCGGTCTCGGGCCGCTGTTCGAGACCGCCACGTCGGCCGACGGCACGGCGGTCGAGACCCCGGCCGAGCTGGTGCTCGACGAACGGGAGCGGGCGGTGCTCGCGGCGATCGCTCCGGCGGGTGCACGCGGCAGCGACCCACCGCTCGTCGACGACGTCGTCGATGCCACCGGCCTGCAGGCCTCGCAGGTGTTGGCGACGATCGGCGTCCTCGAGATGCGCAGGCTCGTGCGGCGTCTCCCGGGCAACCGCGTCGCCCGGTCGTGAGCGGCGGGCTTGGACGCCCCGAGCCCGGGCCCGTACACTGCCGGAATGGATACTGCACTCCACACCCGCGCCAGCTCGATCCGGGCCCGATTGCTCCAACTCCGAGACTCCCTTTGACTGGGAGGGGCGCAAGCGGTCCGCCGCGCGGATCGAACAGGCGATGGGCGAGCCCGGTTTCTGGGACGACAATGCCCGCGCCCAGGCGACCGTCGCCGAATTGAAGACGGTCAACTCGATCCTCAAGCCGCTCGAGGATGCCCTCGCCGTCGCGGCCGACCTCGAGGCCCTCGAGGAATTGGCGCGGGAGGAGCAGAGCCTCGAGCCCGACCTGGCGGCCGAGGCCGACCGTCTCGAGAAGCTCGTCGACGCCCTCGAGCTCAGCAGCCTGCTGTCGGGCACACACGACGGCGCCGACGCGATCGTCTCGATCAACGCCCGCGACGGTGGCACCGACGCCAACGACTGGGCCGAGATGCTCCTGCGCATGTATTCGTCGTGGGCCGCGCGGCGCGACTTTTCGATCGAGCTGCTCGACCGCCAGGACGACGCCGTCGCCGGGATCCAGAGTGCGACGATCGCGATCCGCGGCCCCTGGGCCTACGGCCACCTCAGAGGGGAGACGGGGATCCACCGCCTCGTGCGGATCAGCCCGTTCAACGCCGAAGGCAAGCGGCAGACGAGCTTCGCGGCGGTCGACGTCGCCCCGGAGATCGCCGACGACGACGCCGACATCGAACTCCGTGACGAGGACATCCGCGAAGACGTCTTCCGTGCCAGCGGGGCCGGTGGCCAGCACGTCAACAAGACGTCGAGCGCCATCCGTCTGACCCACTTCCCGACCGGGATCGTCGTCCAGTGCCAGAGCGAACGGAGCCAGCACAAGAACCGCGCGACGGCGATCAAGATGCTGCGGTCGCGCATCGCCCGGCTCGAGGAGGAGAAGCGCGAGGCCGAGCAGCTCGCGCGCTACAAGCAGCAGCCGAAGACCGGGTTTGGCTCGCAGATCCGTAACTACTTCCTCCACCCTGACCAACGGGTGAAGGACCAGCGGACGGGGCACTACGTCGGCAATTTCCAGAGCGTCCTCGACGGCAACATCGACGGTTTCCTCGACGCCTATCTCCGCTGGAAGGCGTCGGGATCGGCGCCGGCTGCCGCCGCCGACGAGGCGTGATCGGCATCGGCCGTCGGGCTCCGGCCCCGCCCCTGCTGGACGGGGCCACCGGACGTGGCTAGCATTCCAGTGATCAACAGTTCCGGTCCCGAAGGAGTCCCATGGCGGAAAAAGAACAGGCACTCGAGGTCGAGGGGGTCGTCACGCAGGCCCTCGCCAACACGCGCTTCCGCGTCCAGATCAGCGGCGGGCATGTCGTCAACGCCCACGTCGCCGGGAAGATGCGGAAGAACTTCATCCGGATCGTTCCCGGGGACAAGGTCAAGGTCGAACTGTCCCCCTACGATCTCACCAAGGGCCGGATCACGTTCCGCGAGCGTTGATTCGCCGCGGCAGCGAGCCCCACAGGCGAGCGCGGATCCATAGCCGGCCGCGAGCGTCGACGGCGATTCGATGACTGATCCGGCGGCGTTGTCCGGAGCGGCTGACGGCCGTCACGCCGAGGGCGTTCGCCCGTCGCCATCGGCAGCTTCGGTAGCCGATCGGTCGCCGGACTCGGCCGAGGGCGGCGACTCCTCCCCGTGCGGCTCGGGGTGTCCTGCCCCCAGAGCACCGATCGCTCCCTCCGCGACAGGCCCACCGGCGGCAGGCGTCGCCGTGTCGCTCGGGCCGGGCCGCTCGGGCTGTCGGCCTTCGTCGTGCGTGGGCCGATGGGCAGTGACATCGGCCGGCCCGGAATCCCGATCCCCCTCGGGTGTCGGCGCGGCGGTATCGAAGAACTGTTTCAAGTCGCCGAACGTCCGCAGTGGTTCGCGCCCCTGGCGCATCGCATCGGTGAGAGGGCGCGATTCCTTACTCGACCGCGATTCGTAGACCCGCCGCGGCGGATCGACGGGGAGCGCGGCATCGCGGCCACCGAGTTGTGGACGGCGTGGCGGCGCTGCCGGGGGCGGGTCACGCTGCTGCCGGCGTCCTGCTCCTGCCGCCCGGTCGCCGCCGCGCTGCCCCCCCGCCGGACGCGGAGCACCACCGCGCCCGGAAGGCCTCGGCTGGGGCGCCGCGCCCGCGGCTGCCTCGGCGCCGCCGGGCCGAACCCCTGCGCTGTTCGCCCGCGGGGGACGCCCCGAGCGAGCGCCACGCTGCCCTCCCTGCCCCGGGTCACGGTCGCCGCGGCCGGCAGCGGGATGTCGGTCCTGGTTCCTGGGGCCGGGAGGCGGGCCGGGTGGGATCATCGTCAGGCTCACCCGCCGCCGCGCTTTGTCGATCTCCAGGACCCACACCTTGACGATCTGCCCCACCGAGACGAGATCGTGGGGATCGCGCACGAAGCGCCGCGACAACTGGCTGACGTGAACCATCCCGCTGTCGTGCATGCCGATGTCGACGAACACGCCGAAGTCGACGACGTTGAGGACCGAGCCGAGCAGTTCCATGCCGACCTGCAGATCCTCGAGCTTGAGCACGCCCTTCTTGAAGAACGGCGGCGGCAGGTCTTCGCGCGGGTCACGCCCGGGCCGCGACAGCTGGTCGACGATGTCCGCCAGCAACAGCCGCCCGACCCCCAGCTCACCGGCGAGGGCCGGGAGGTCGACGGTCCCGGCCTTTTCGGCGAGTGCCGCCGCGGACTGCCGGTTCGTGAGATCCTCCGCGCGCCCGCCGAGGCGGTCGAGGACCTGGGCGGCGACGGGGTAGCTCTCGGGGTGGATCCACGTCGCGTCGAGCGGGTTCTCCCCACCGACGATCTTGAGAAACCCGACCGCCTGGACGAACGCCGCCTCGCCGAACCCCGGAACCTCGAGGAATTGCCGCCGCGACGTGAACGGTCCGTTCTTGGTACGCCATTCGACGAAGCCGCGGGCGGTGGTCTGGTTGAGGCCCGAGACACGCCGGAGGAGCGCGGGACTGGCCGTGTTGACGTCGACACCGACGAAATTCACGCAGCTCTCGACGACCGCCTCGAGCGATGCATGCAGGTGGCGCGCTTTGACGTCGTGCTGGTAGAGTCCGACGCCGATGTTGGCCGGCTCGATCTTCACCAACTCCGAGAGCGGATCCTGGAGCCGGCGCCCGATCGAGATCGCGCCGCGGACCGCCGCCTCGTGGCCGGGCAACTCCTCGCGGGCGTACGGGCTGGTCGAATAGACGCTCGCACCGGCTTCATTGACGATCACGTAGCCGACGTCGCAGGCCGCCAGTTCCCCGGCCACGAGCTCGGCGACGAGCGTCTCGACGGCGCGCCCCGCGGTCCCGTTGCCGACGGCGATCACGCTGCAGCCGTGCGCCTTCACCATCTCGGTCAACTTCGCCGCGGCCGCCGCCCGCTTCTCCGCCTTGCCGATGATGTGGAGCACCGCATGCTCCAAGGGGCTTCCGCACTCGTCGATCGCGACGGCCTTGCAGCCGCTCTTGAAGCCGGGATCGAGCGCGAGCACGCGCCGCCCGCCGACCGGTGGCTGGAGGAGGAGATTGCGCAGATTGCGGGCGAACACCTCGACGGCGTGCGCTTCGCAGACGTCGGTCATCTCGCGACGGATCTCGCGTTCCAGGCTCGGCATCACCAGCCGCGTCACGGCGTCGCGGACACAGCCGCGCAGGAACACCGCATGGGGATGCTCGGCGGGAACGAGCAGCGACTCGGCCGCGCCCTGCATCTCCTCCACCGGGCCCTCGATCCGCACCTTGAGGAGCCGGGCACGCTCACCCCGGTTGATGGCGAGCACACGGTGCGGTGGCACCCGTTGCACCTGCTCGGAGAACGCGAAGTAGTCACGGTAGTGCTTCTCGTCCTTCGACTGCGCCTTGGCCGGGCTCTCGACGCGTTGGCTGGTGAGATTCCCCTTCTCGGCGAGGGTCGCCCGGAGCAGTTGGCGGAGGTCGGCCCGCTCGCTGTACTCCGCCGCGATGATGTGGCCGACACCGAGCAGCGCGTCGGCCGCGGTCGCGACCTGCCCATCGGAATCGACGAAGTCCGCCGCGCGTCGGTCGAGATCGACGGCGGCCGGATCGGCAGCGACGATCTCGCGCGCCAGCGGCTCGAGGCGGCGCTGCCGGGCGATCTCGGCCAACGACAGCTTGCGGGGCTTGAACGGGAGGTAGATGTCCTCGAGTTGTTTGGCCGTCTCCGCCCCCTCGATCCGCGACTGCAACTCGGGTGACAGTTTCCCCTGGCCACCGATCGAGCGGAGGATCGTCTGCTTCCGATCGGCGAGATGGCGGGCCCGGGTGACGGCATCGGCGATCCGCCGGATCGCCACCTCGTCGAGCCCCGCCGTCTGATCACGCCGGTAGCGCGTGATGAACGGGATCGTGTTCCCCTCGTCGAGGAGCGCGACGACCGCCTCGACGCCCGCGGCGGGGAGATCGAGTCGCCGGGCGATCGGCCCGAGATCGATGACCGTTGGGGATGCCATCCAACTCACGCGACCGGGCGACAGCACCCGCGACCGTGCGACTCCACGGGATCAGTCCCGCCGCCAAGCGGGCGGAAACGGGACTGCGGCGAGCATCAGGAATCTAGGGTGTCTGCCGCGGGGGTGTCAAACCGGTCGTTCCGATGGAGTGGTGGGGATGGCCGAGTTGGGTGCGGTGCCGGGAAGCTGCCGCCACGGTTCGCGGCGCGGCTGCCCTTGACCGCCGCCGACCCGGTTTCCTATTCCCCGCCACTCCGTCCGGCACCGAGCTCCCGACGACGAACAAACAGTGCCCGAACGGCAGCATCGGCCGATTGTCTGGAGCGAACGCGCGGTCGGCGACGATTGTGACCGCAGCCCAGGTCGCCATGGCGCGGCCCCCGTTCCCGCGAAAGGTTCCCATGAGCCAGTCGTCCCCGTCACCCCAGGATGCCGACCCGCTGCTGCCTGCCGTCGGGCTCCTCGCCCTCGACCGGCAATACGAAGCCCTTCGTGAGCCGATCCGGTCGGCGCTGGAACGGGTCTGCGACTCGGGGCGGTTCGTCCTCGGGCCGGACGTCGCCGACCTCGAATCCGAACTCGCCCGGGCCCTCGACGTCCCGCACGCCATCACCTGCGCGTCGGGGAGCGACAGCCTCCTGCTGGCGCTGATGGCGCTCGACGTCAACGCCGGAGACGAGGTGATCGTCCCCAGTTACACCTTCTTCGCCACGGCCAGCGCCGTCACCCGCCTCGGGGCCGTGCCGATCTTCGCCGACATCGACCCGGCGACGTACCTCGTCGATCCCACCGACGTCGAACGCAAGATCAGCCGCCGCACCCGGGCGATCATCCCGGTGCATTTGTTCGGCCGCACCGCCGACATGGACGCCCTCCGGCCGATCGCCGCACGGGCCGGGGTGCCGATCGTCGAAGACTGCGCCCAGTCGATCCTCTCCACCTGGCACGGCCGATGCACGGGGGGGATCGGCGATGTCGGCTGCTTCAGTTTCTACCCGACGAAGAACCTCGGCGGCTGCGGCGACGGCGGCTTTCTCACCACCACCCGCGACGACCTCGCCGCACGGCTCAAGCTCCTCCGCGTCCACGGCATGGAGCCCCGCTACCACCATCAGGTGATCGGCATCAACAGCCGGCTCGACTCGCTCCAGGCGGCCGTCCTGCGGGTCAAGCTGCCGCATCTCGACGATTGGACGGAGGCGCGGCGCGCGAATGCGGCGCGGTACCGCGACCTGTTCGTGAGGGCCGGCCTGGCGGAGCGGATCGCGCTGCCCGGCGACGAGACGCGCGGGCGCCACGTCTGGAACCAGTACGTGATCCGCGTCCACGGCGGCCACCGCGATGCCCTCCGCGCCCACCTCACGGCGACGCGGGTCGGCACCGAGATCTACTACCCGATCCCGCTCCACCTCCAGGTCTGCTTCCGCCACCTCGGCTGGGCCCGGGGCGACCTCCCCGAGACGGAGCGCGCGGCCGACGAGACGCTGGCGTTGCCGATCTACCCGGAGTTGACCGCCGACGAACAGCGGACCGTCGTCGGCCGGATCGCCGAGTTCTTCAGGAGTGCCACACTCCACCGCCCGCCAGCCACGGTGACCGTGCCCTCGGCGGGACAGCCCCTGCCGGAACCGCACGTGCTCGCCCGCACGACCACAGCGGCCCGAGCCGCCGAATCGAGGCGCTGAGGCGGGCCGGCGATCACCGCGGCGCCATCGACGCGCTCGCGGCTCCGGCTTACGGCTCTCGCCTAGACAGAGTCGCGGCGCCGGCCGCTCCCGCGGCAGACCACGAACAGCCCGAGACCGGCGGCGAGCACGGCGACGGCATAGGCCGGCATGTACTTGAGGTGGCCGCCGACCGGGCCACTGGCCTCGCCGGCAGCGCCGGCAGCCGCCGGGGCTCCGCCGCCAGCGGCGAAATTGGCCGCCATCTTCGCTCCGGGGACGTTGGCCATCGCCGCCGGATTGCCGGCGGTCGCCGGCTTGCCCGCCTGCTCGAGCGGCGGCGCCAGGATCGCCGCGCCCCCCTGACCGCGTGCCACCGAACACGGATCGGCAAACGACACCAGCAGGGCGATGCAGGTGGCGGCGCTGAGAGCACGACCCGACGACGACATGGCGACGGCTCCTGAGGCGGGAGACGGACGTTCCGACGCCCCGAGGGTACCATTCGCAAACCGGTCCGTCAGCACTCCACACCTGCGATCGGCCGCCATCCCCCGCTTTCCGAGGCACTGCCATGCCTGCCAAACGCCCCCGTTCCGCCCCGCGTGGAACGGCGAACGACGCCGCCGCGGCCCGGGCCCCAGCGGTCCCGCGCGACAAGCTCCCGGCCGTCGACCGGAAGACGCTCGGCCTGATCGTCGATCTCGCCGACGCGGTGGCAACCGCCGCCGTCAAGCGCCGCGACCCGTGGCTCGACATCCCCGCCCGCAACCTCTCCAACGTCCGCTTCAACAAGGCGCGGAAGATCGTCGAGATGGGGGGGCAGACGAACCGCCGGCAGCTGTTCAACCTCTCCCAGGCGAAGAGCTACATGCAGACGCTGCTGGTCGCCACCGGCTGCAAGTCGCTGATCGATCAGCAGAAATCGACGAGCATCCGCGGTCTGTACTACCTCCTCAAGCACACCATCGAGGGGACGCGCGAGGAGACCTTCGCCACCCAGGAGGAGTGCGACCCGATCATCGAGGACCTGGAGGTCACGCTCCAAAGCCTCCGCGAGGAACTCCACGTCTACGCCAGCAACCGCGGCGGCATGGTCGGTCCGATCACCCTCGTCGACTCGGGCGACGAGATCGACTGCTCGCGGATGGGCTCGGGCGGCTACAGCATCCCGTCGATCGTCGAGGCCAACGTCATCCGCTTCAAGGAGTGCGACGCCAAGTTCATCCTCCACGTCGAGAAGGACACCGTCTGGCGGCGTTTCAACGAGGACAAGTTCTGGCGCAAGCACTCCTGCCTGCTCACCCACGGCGGCGGGCAGCCGCCGCGCGGGGTGCGCCGGATGCTGTACCGGCTCCATCACGAGCTCAAGCTCCCCGTCTACTGCCTCCTCGACAACGATCCCTGGGGGTACTACATCTACTCGGTCCTCAAGCAGGGTTCGATCAACCTCGCCTACGAGTCGAAGCGGATGGCGATCCCCGAGGCCCGGTTCCTCGGGCTGCGCAGCCGCGACTACCAGCGCTGCGGCCTGAGCCCGAGCGTGCAGATCGCGCTGGCCGACGCCGACATCAAGCGTGCCAAGCAAATCGCCGCCTACCCGTGGTTCGCCGGCAAGAAAGCCTGGCAGAAGGAGATCGAGACGATGCTCACCAACGGCTTCAAGCTCGAGGTCGAGTCGCTGATCTCCAAGGACATCAGCTACGTCACCGAGGTCTACACCCCCGAGCGTCTCGCCGAGAGCGACTGGCTGGACTGATTTTCGCGCGGACAAAGCCCTCCATGGCCTTTGTCCGCTTGGGCGACCGCGGGAAACGCCAAGGGTTTCCCGGGTCGCCGTCGGCCGCATCCAGCGGCCGATCACGACGGACTGCGTCACTGGGCTCCGCAGCCGACA
>JAGWVR010000045.1 GCA_018970785.1 Planctomycetota bacterium | reverse complement strand
CCTGGCGCCCGACCCCCCGGGAAAACCCTCGTCGGTCCGCTGTGGATCAGCAGCCCTTCTTCAGCAGGCCGCAACCCTTGCGGGCCTTGCCGCAGCCGGCGTTGCCGTTGCCGCAGGCGTCGCCGCAGCCGCAGCCGTTGCCGCCGTTGCCGCAGGCATCGCCACAGCCGTTACCGCCACACGGGTCGACCGGCACTTCCTCGCAGATCGTCCGGCAGACCTTGACCGGGACCTGCTTGGTGACGCAGTGGGGGACGCAGACCGTGTAGGTCTCGGTCTTCGTCTCGCACACCGTGTCGAACAGCGTGACGGTGTAGGTGCAGCTCTTCTGCTGCGGGACCATCACCGTGTAGCAGACCTCCTTCGAGCGGCACTCCGGGACGCACTTGTTGACCGTGTAGGTCGCGGTCCGCGCCTCGCAGCGGAACTTCGTGACGCAGTGGGTCTTGGTGCGGGTCTCGGGAACCATCTTCGTGACGCAGTAGGTCCCGGTGCGGACCTCCTCACGGCACTTGTTGACCTTGACCATCCGCGTCCGCTGCTCGGGGACGAACTTCGTCACGCAGTAGCTGCGGGTCCGCTCCTCGCAGCGGCTCTTGTGCACGCACTTCGTGCGGGTCCGCTCCTCGCAACGGAACTTGGTCACGCAGTAGGTGTAGGGGACCTGCTCCGTGACGCACTCCCACTTGGTGCACTCGATCTCACGGGTCTCGCAGGTCGGCACCCACTTGCGGCAGCAGACCGTCTTCGGGCAACAGGGGTTGCCGTCGGCGTCGTACTTGCCGTTGGCCGAGATTTCCTTGACCTCGGTCTGCCAGCTGCCACCGCGGACCGTGACGGTCTTGGTGAACTTGCTCGGCACCCGCTTGGTGACCGAACGGAACCCGGTCATCTGCTCGGTGTAGGGGACGCGCACCGTGTAGGTCTCCTCGACCTGCTCGGTGTACGGCACGCGCACCGTGTAGGTCGCGGTCCGCTCCTCCTTGACCGGCACCATCACCGTGTACGCCTGCTCGACACACTCGGTGTAGGGAACCTTCACCGTCCAGCTCCGCGTCCGCTCCTCCTTGACGGGGACGCAGACCGTGTAGGACTTCTCGATCGTCTCCGTGTAGGGGACGCGCACCGTGTACTCACGGGTCCGCGTCTCGGGGACGATCGTGTTGACGGTGTAGTTCACCGTCTTCGTCCGGGTCTCCGGCACCATCACGGTGTAGTTCCGCGTCCGTTCCTCGGTCCGCGGCACCCGCTTGGAAACGGTGTAGGACCGCTCCCGCTGCTCCTTCGACCATTCCCGAACCTGGACGTCACGCATCTCGGTGACCCACTCACGGCGCTGGACGGTGCGCGTCGCGGGAGCGGCAGCGGCACCGTCGGCGATCACCGCCGACTCGGCGACCGGGGCCGACTCCGAGATGATCGCACCCTCGGCGGCCGGGGCGGCCGGCTCGGCGGCACCGCCGACGAGCACCGAGTTGTCCTTGACCCCCTCGATCACGGCGTCCTGGCCACGGGCCAGCCCGTTGCCGCAGATCGCGGCGGCGGCCACCCAGGGCAGGAAGCCGAACGACAGACTCTTCTTCACGGAATCCTCCAATTGGATGAAAAAACAGACGCGGTTGACGGTTCGCGAACACCGAAACCGGTTCCGGCCGCGGCTGTCGTCCCCAGTCGACGGCAGCAGGCGACGCGGAGCCCGGGTCGAGCCTGTCGGTGGCCTCCCCTGGCGGCGGTCGGGCAGCGGATACCAGGCGCTGTTCCGCGACCGCCAGGGTTTGCGCGGGCGGCAAACTCACAGGAGGTGATCGGGTCACCGCGACCGGAAAACCCACCGCGGTCGAAAAACGACCGGTGGTGCCGGAAACGAGGGTCGTGACGGCGCGGCGTGTCAGCCGACGATCACGACCACCAGCTCGCGCGGGCCGTGGGCGCCGAGCACGAGGATCCGCTCGATGTCACCGGTGCGGCTCGGCCCGGTGATGAACGAGAGCATGCTCGGCAGCGCCCCGGCATGCCGCCGCCGGACGAGCGCCAGGGCATCGGCGAGCGTCGCCACGATCTGGTCGGCGGTGGCGATCACCAGGTGCACGTGGGGCACGACCGACAGACCGCGGCCGCCACAGGTGGCGCTCGAGACGAGGATCGAACCGGTCTGGCTGACGAGCGCCTCGCAGGCGCTGATGCCGGCGTCGCAGGCCTCGAGGGCATCCTTCGCCGCCGCGGCCCCGTGGGCGGCGGCACCGTCGACGCCGTGCGTCGCACAGGGCACGCCGGCGAGGAGCGGCACGACGAGGGGGTGGTCGTGGTAGGCGACGCGCTTCCAGTCGCGCTGGCGTGCCACGGCGAACACCAGCTCGGCGGCGGCGGTGAGGTCGGGGACGCGGTGGACGACAGCGCGGAGCTTGCCGAGGTTGTCGACGAGGATCCGCATCCGTTCTTCGGGTGTGTCGCCACCGTCGGGGAGCCAGGGGCGTGCCGCCTCGGCGGGGAGGATCGCCAGCCCGCCGGCCGGCGGGGCCGGCGCGTGGGCGAGGTGGGGGAGCGGCGCCGGCACGGCCAGCGCCTCGCGGACCCGGGCGAGGATCGTGTCGCGCGCCGAGCGCTGCGGATCCGAATCGCTCATGCCCCCCTCCGGGCGCGCCACTGGCTGCGGAACGACCGGCGCGGCGCCGGTGGCAGGTCGCGCGAGGAGAGCCACTCGCGCAGCAGCGGCGGGCGGAGGCGCTTCGCCAGCGGCAGCGTCAGCCGGCCGAGCCGACCGGCCAGCGCGAACAGCCACGGCCGGGCCGCCACGAAGGCGAAGACGCGGTGCCCGAACCGCTCGCGCCGGTCGGGGGCGGTCCGGGCGGCGTTGCGCCGATTGTGGAGGAGGTGATGGTGGATGTCGATCCGCACCGGGCAGGCGGCGGAGCAGGCGCCGCACAGCGAACTGGCCCCGGAGAGGTGGTTCCACTCGGCGAGGCCACGGAGGTGGGGCGTGATCACCGAGCCGATCGGCCCCTGGTACGTCGTGCCGTAGGTGAAGCCGCCGACGTTCTTGAAGATCGGGCAGACGTTCAAGCAGGCGCCGCAGCGGATGCAGTGGAGGGCGTCGCGCTGTTCGGCATCGGCCAGCAGCGTGGTGCGCCGGTTGTCGAGGAGCACGAGGTGCATCTCCTCGGGGCCGTCGCACTCCCCCGCACGCCGCGGACCGGCGTACAGCGTGTTGTAGCAGGTGAGGGGCTGGCCGGTGCCGGCGGTGGCGAGCATCGGCAGGAGCACGGCGAGGTCGTCGACCCGCTCGATCACCTTCTCGATGCCGGCGATCGCGATGTGCACGCGCGGCAGGCCGGCCGTGAGCCGGGCGTTGCCCTCGTTCTCGGTGATCGAGATCTGGCCCGTCTCGGCGACGAGGAAATTGGCCCCGGTGATCCCGACGTCGGCCTCGACGTACAGCCGCCGCATGTGGCGGCGGGCGATCATCGTCAGCTGTTCGGGATCGGAGGTCGGCTGGCTGCCGAGGTGCTCTGAGAACAGCGCGCTGATCTCGTCGCGGCGGACGTGCATGCAGGGGAAGACGAAGTGGTAGGGGGGCTCGCCGCGGAGCTGCTGGATGAACTCGCCGAGGTCGCTCTCCACCACGGCGTACCCCTCGGCCTCGAGGGCGGCGTTGAGGTGGATCTCCTCGCTGGTCATGCACTTGCTCTTGATCACGGCCTTCGCGCCGGCGGCGTGGACGAGATCGAGGACGATCCGCCGCGCCTCCGCGGCATCGCGCGCCCAGTGGACGACGCCGCCGTTGGCGGTGAACGCGGCTTCGAACCGCGGCAGGAGCTCGTCGAGGTGATTGACCGCCGTCCACTTGGCGAGGCTGGCGGCATCACGCGCCTGCTCGTAGTCGCGGAACCGGGCCTGTTGGGCGTCGCGCGTCCGCTCGTAGCCGGCCAGGGCGCGGCGGATGAATCCACGGCGCGGCTCGTCGCCGGCGCTGACGGCGGCGTCGCGGAGAAAGCGGCGCTTGGCGACGCCGTGCCCGCCGTCGTCGTCCGCCGGAGCGGGATGGCTGCCCGGCGACGAGTGGGGAGCGATCATGAGCGTGGCACCGAAGACGCCGAAACCCGGACTCCCCGATGATAGCCGTGGCGGCTGCGCCAATGGGGTCGTGGCGTGGATTTCAGCCCCCCGACAGGGTAGAACACGGTGGTCGATCGGGGCTCTTCACGATCGACCCCCGCCCGTCCCGATCCCGCCTCCGCCCCGCTTCCAGCAGTAGCGCTCCGCGCTGTCGGCATGGTTCCCTCCGCAGCCTTCGAACGGTTTTTCTATCCCGGCGGCGTGTGGATCGCCCTGGCGGTGGCATGGGCGGCGTCGTGCATGTGGGTCGATCGCGACGCGCGCGTGACGCTCGGGCGCTCGATGCCATGGTCGTTGCTCTACTGCCTCGTCGGCGTGCTCCTCCTCCTCGCCGGCTATTACCAGGGGCTGGCGAGCCTGCCGCTGTTCGTCCTCGTCGTGCCCGCGGCCCTCGTCGGCTACTGCGCGTACCGTGACACCAAGGCCCCGCCGTTCGACAAGATCCTCCATCCGCGGACGGCGGTGAGGATGATCCGCGCCGTCGCCGAGCCGATCGGGCTCGGTCCGACGGTCGACAGGATCTTCTCCCAGCCGATCCGCACCGTGGCGCGTGGCCCGGCACAGATCCAACTGGTGAAGAAGGACGGCACGGTCGTCGACAGCCGGGGGCGGGACGAGACCTCGCGGGCGGTCAAATCGCTCCAGGACATGTTTCTCAAGGTGGTGCCGATGCGCGCCACCGACATCCACATGGAACCCAAGAGCAGCGACGAGATGGTCGTCCGCTGCCGGATCGACGGGATGCTCCAGAAGGTGTCGGAACTTCCCGCCGAGGAGGGTCGCGCGGTCCTGTCGGCGATGAAGGTCCTCGCCGACATGGACATCGCCGAGCGCCGCCGCCCGCAGGACGGCACGTTCGCGGTGATCATGGGAGAACGACGATTCGACGTCCGTGCCGCCAGTGCGCCGACCAATTACGGCGAGAAGATGTCGCTGCGGCTCCTCGACGCCGACGGTGGGATGGTGAAGGGGGGCCTGGCGAAGATCGGGCTCAAGGACTCGATCCTCAAGCCGCTCCGCGAGATCTGCCAGCAGCCGCACGGGATGCTGATCGTCTGCGGCCCGACCGGCTCCGGCAAGACGACGACTCTCTACTCGGCGCTCGGCGAGATCGACGTCTATTCGCGGAACATCATCACCATCGAGGATCCGATCGAGTACCGGCTCGAGGGGATCTCCCAGACCGCCGTCAACAACGCCGCCGACCTGACGTTCGCGAAGATCCTCCGCTCGGTGCTGCGCCAGGACCCCGACGTGATCCTCGTCGGCGAGATCCGCGACAAGGAGACGGCCGAGATCGCCATGCAGGCGGCGATGACCGGCCACTTCGTGTTCACCACCCTCCACGCCAACGACGCCCCGACGACGATCACGCGGCTGCTCGACCTCGGCGTCGACATCAGCCTCGTGCAGTCGGCCGTCACTGCCGTCCTCGCGCAGCGCCTCGTGCGGCTGCTGTGCGAGAAGTGCAGGGAGCCCTATGATCCCCCGGCCGAGGAGCGGCAGCGGCTCGGGATCCCGCTCGATCGCAAGGTCACGCTCTACCGCGCCCGTGAGCAGGGGTGCCCGCAGTGCCTCGGCACCGGCTACAAGGGGCGGACCGGTGTCCACGAACTGCTCGTATTCGACAACGCGATCCGCGACCTGCTCGTCGGCCGCCCGAGCGTGCAGGTGATCCGGGCGACGGCGCGGAAGGGGGGGATGCGGACGCTGCTCGAGTCGGGTGTCGGCAAGGTGCTGGCCGGACAGACGAGTGTCGACGAGGTGGTGCGGGTGCTCAAGTGACGCGCCGCGGCTCGGGGCGACACGGGGGGTGACGATGCTTCTGGCCGACGGCGTGCTGCAGCAGTGGGGCGACCTCGTCGCCATCGCGGTGGTGATCGCGATGGCGCTGGTCGGCCTGCGCAGCGGGCTGTTCGTGGCCACGCTGTGGGGCCTCAGCGCCCTGGTGGCGGTGATGGCGGGCTTGGCCGGCCTCGACCGCGTCTCCGAGTGGTTGCGGGTGGCGGATGCGCCCCCCGTGTACCTGGCGGTGATGTCGTTCGTCGCCGTCGCCGTGGCGGTCGGCCTCGGTCTGCGCGTCGCGGTCGGCGGGTTCGTGCAGGAGGACGAGGTCCGCTTCCCGCCGCTCATCGACGCCATCGGCGGCGTCGCCGTCGGCGGGCTGGCGGGAATGATCGTCGCCGGCGGGCTGCAGATCGCGCTGTCGATGGCGCCGCTGCCGGCGTGGGCGGGGCGCCTCGACCCACGGCGCCAGATCGATTTCGGGACGCCGCTCCTCCAGGCGTTCGCCCGCTGGGCCGAGCCCGACGGGAAGCTCCGCGCCGTGCTCCTCGACGGCGAGCCGGGGCGGAAGTTCGACCCCACCGAAGACGACAAGCCGGCGGCGACACCCCAGGAGGACCTCGAGCGGAAGCTCAATCCCTGGAAGAACAGCGAGGTGTTCGCCGACTTGAATCTCAACGGCACGCGCGAGGAGGAGGAACCCTACGAGGACGCCGACGGCGACGGCAAGTTCTCGCCGCTGACGAGCAACAACGACGCCAACGGCAACCGCCTGCGCGACGTCGGGCTGCTCGAACGCTACCGTCTCGGGCCGTGGTTGACCGTCTCGGTCGGGCGGCAGATCCCGCCGAAGCGCGACGGGGACGGCACGGTTCGCCCCGAGGTGACGCTGGCGCAGGGGCAGCCGCCCGCTCCCCCCGCCCCGCCGCCGGTGGCACCGCCCGCCGCCCCACCGACCACGCCGGCACCCGTGCCGCCGGCGCCGCCGACCACGGTCGAGAAACGGCCGGCAGACAAGGTCGTGATCCGCGTCACCGCCGCCTCGGCGTTCGACGCCGAGGGGCTGACGGAGAGGTTGGCCAAGGACCTCGACGTCGTGGGAAGCACCTGGACGCGGTCGGGTGACGTGACCGTGATCACCCTGCCGTTCGCCGGCAAACTCAAGGACGTGGTCGCGGCAATCACCGCCGCCGACATCGGCTTGGTGTCGCAGACCGACCCCGCGACCCGGACGATCGCCGTCGTCGTCGAGTGAGGCGCCCTCACGCCGTCCGCGCCAGCACCTCGGCGAGGTGGATCGTGCGGATCGAGTGTCCGTGGCGCGACAGCCAGCCGTCGAGCTGGAGCTGGCAACTGGGATCGGCCGAGACGACGTAGTCGCATCCCGTGCGCGCCAGCGCCCCCCCCTTCACCTCCGCCATCGCCGTCGAGATCATCGGGTACTTGACGCTGAACAGGCCACCGAATCCGCAGCAGCTTTCGCGCTCGTCGCATTCGACCAGTTCGAGGCCGCGGACCGCCGCCAGGAGCCGGCGGGGGGCCTCGCGGATGTGCAACTCGCGGAGGCCGTGGCAGCCGTCGTGGTAACTGACGCGGTGGGGGAACACGGCGCCGACGTCGTCGACGCCGAGCCGGTCGACGAGGAACTGGCCGAACTCGAAGGTCCGCGCCGCCAGATCGAGCGCCGCCGCCTCGTGGACGGTGCCGGCGAGGAGCTGCGGGTAGAAGACGCGCATCATCGCCACGCACGAGCCGCTCGGGCCGACCACCACCTCGGCGTCGGCAAACAGCTCGACCGCCCGGCTGGCGACGGCGCGGGCCTCGTCGAGGTACCCGGCGTTGAACGAGGGCTGGCCGCAGCAGGTCTGGGCGGGGCGGAACACGGGACGGTGGCCGAGCCGTTCGAGGACGGTGGCGACCGCCATCCCGACCTGGGGGCTCATCTGGTCGACGAAGCAGGGGATGAACAGGTCGACCTTCATCGGCGCTCCCGCACGGCGAGGACCGCGGCTCGCTACCGCCGTCCGCCCCGGGCCATCGCCCTCACCACCGCCTCCCCCATGTCGGCCGGGCTGTCGGCGACCTCGATCCCGGCGGCGCGAAGCGCCTCGAGTTTCGCCGTCGCGGTCCCCTTGCCGCCGGAGATGATCGCGCCGGCATGGCCCATCCGTTTGCCCGGCGGCGCGGTACGGCCGGCGATGAACGCGGCCACCGGCTTGGTGACGTGGTGGCGGACGAAGTCGGCGGCCTCCTCCTCGGCACTGCCGCCGATCTCGCCGATCACGAGGATCGCATGGGTGTCGGGATCTGCCTCGAACAACGCGAGGATGTCGATGAAGCTCGACCCGACCAGCGGATCGCCCCCGAGCCCGACGCACGAGCTCTGGCCGTGGCCGAGGCTGCTGAGCTGCCACACCGCCTCGTAGGTGAGGGTACCGGAGCGGCTCATCACGCCGACATGGCCGGGGGTGTGGATGTAGCCGGGCATGATCCCGATCTTGCACTGTCCCGGCGTGATCACGCCGGGGCAATTGGGGCCGACGAGCCGGCTCCGCGAGGCTTTGACCACCGGCAGCACCCGGGCCATGTCGAGCACCGGGATCCCCTCGGTGATCGCGATCACCAGTTCGATTTCCGCCGCCACCGCCTCGAGGATCGCATCGGCCGCGAACGGCGGGGGCACGAAGATCATCGTCGCATTGGCGCCGGTCGAGTCGACCGCCTCGGCGACGGTGTCGAACACCGGCAGGCCGGCGATCTCCTCGCCCCCCTTGCCCGGCGTCACGCCGCCCACCATCCGTGTGCCGTACTCCAGGCAGCCACGGGTGTGGAACTCACCGACCCGCCCGGTGATGCCCTGGCAGATGACGCGGGTGTCGCGGTTGACGAGGATGCTCATGATCGGTCGGTATCCGGGAGCGGACGGCGGATGGCTTCAGGCGCGGCTGGCGGCGGCGACGACCTTCTTGGCGGCGTCGGTGAGCCCCGTGGCGGAGATGATCGCCGTCCCGCTCTCGGCGAGGATCCGCCTTCCCTCCTCGACCTCGGTGCCTTCGAGGCGGACGACGAGCGGGACGGTGAAGCCGACCGTCTTCGAGGCCTCGACCAGCGCCGTCGCGATCGTCGTGCAGCGCATGATCCCGCCGAAGATGTTGACCAGGACCGCCTTCACCGCGGGATCGGAGAGGATGATCCGGAACGCCTCGGTGACGGCCTTGACGTCGGCGCCGCCGCCGACGTCGAGGAAGTTGGCCGGGGCGCCGCCGTGGAGCTTCACCAGGTCCATCGTGCTCATCGCCAGTCCGGCGCCGTTGACGAGGCAGCCGATCGTGCCGTCGAGCTTGACGTAGGACAGGCCGGCGGCGGCGGCGCGGATCTCGGCCGGCTCCTCTTCGGCCTCGTCGCGCAGGGCGACGATGTCCTTGTGGCGGAACAGGGCGTTGTCGTCGAAGGTCATCTTGGCGTCGAGCGCCACCAGGGCCCCGTCCTCGGTGAGCACGAGCGGATTGATCTCGAGCAGCGACGCATCGAGCCGGACGAACGCCCGCGTGAGGCTGCCGAAGAACTGCTCTGCGGCCCGCCACGACGCGGTCGGCAGGCCGAGCTTCGCCGCCAGGAGCCGGGCCTGGTAGCCCGCCAACCCACGATCGGCGTCGAACGGTTCGGAGAGGATCGCCTCGGGGGTCTTCGCCGCCACCTCCTCGATGTCGACGCCGCCGGCGGTGCTGGCGATCAGCACCGGTGACCCGACGCGGCGGTCGACGAGGACGGCGCAGTACAGCTCCCGGGCGATCCGGCAACCGCTCTCGACGAACACCTGGCGGACGGTCTGCCCTGCCGGCCCGGTCTGGACGGTGACCAGCGACTTGCCGAGCAGGCCCCGGGCGATCCGGGCCGCGTCGTCGGCGCTCCGGGCCAGTTCCACGCCGCGCTGGGTGGAGCCGGTGACCTGGCCCTTGCCCCGTCCGCCGGCATGGATCTGCGCCTTGACGGCGCAGACCGGCGTGCCGAGGGCGGCGAAGGCGGCGGCGGCTTCGTCGGGCGTGCGGGCGACACGGCCGGCAAGGACCGGCACGCCGGCGGCACGGAGCAGATCCTTGGCTTGGTATTCGTGGATCTTCATGACCGGCCCGGAGGGGGTGGAGGCGGGGCCCCAAATATGGCAGGAACCCGGGCCGTTTCCAATCGGCGCCGCTCCAGAGACCGGGGCGAAAGTGATCGGCCCTGGACGAGGCCGATGGCGCCCCGGGAAACACACGGCTTTTCCCGTGGCGCGGCCGCGTCAGGCCGCGACCCGTTCGATGTGCCGATCGACCAGCCCCAGGTCGCAGCCGATTTCGCGCAGGTCGCGCCGCACCCGCCCGAGGTCGAGACGGTAGTGGTTGGTGCGGAACAGGCCGACCTTGACGTACGGCACGCCGGCGGCGAGGAGGCGGCGGTAGGCCAATTCCGACGGGTTGTGGGGGAGCCGCCGGGCCTTGCGCAGGTGTTTCCAGCTCCGCACCGGATCGCCGAGCGACAGATGCGGCAGGATCTCGCCGGCCGAGAGCCGACCGGCGCGGGTGCCGTCGAACACCGCCGCGGTCGACAGCCCCGCTGCCGCCACCATCTCCGACAGGCCCAGTTCGTAGCGGTCGATCACCCGTTCCTTCGACGGCTGGGGGACGACGTCCTCCCAGAAACGCCGCCATGACGGATGGTCGAGGAGCCGGCGCCGGGCGGCGAAGAACCAGCTCTGCAGGTGCGCGCAGCGTCGGCCCGCGCGGCTGGCCGGCGACTGGTCCGACCGCACCATCCCCCAGAAGTCGGCTCCGGCGACGCGCGGGTGTGCGAACGCCGCGGCGGGATCCCACAACGGACCGTAGACGCTGTCGTTGACGCACACCACCTCGTCGAAGGCGGTCGGGTCGCCGAGCGCTTCGAGGCCGGCGCGCCAGCTGCCGAAGTCGTAGCCTTCGTTGGCCCGGGGAACGAACAGGTCGACGACCCCCGCGAGCTCGCCGGGCAGCCGCCCGACCGTGGTGGACACGAGGACGAGCCGGTCGGCGACCGAACGGTATGCGGCCAGGGCGGCGCCGACGTACGGGTCGACGACGCCGTGGCGGTCGAAGTGGGCGAGGATGATGGCCCGGTGCATCCGACACCCCGCAATCCCGCCCCGGCCCGCGGTCAGGCCGCCCGGCGGTGAATCGACCGGAGGCGTTCCTGGAGCAGGCCCGCCCGGCGCAGCGGCAGGCTGTGGTTGCCCGAATCGGGCAGGAACTCGAGCAACCGCGGGAGGTGTTCGAGCGTCAGGGCCGCGGCATGGTACTCGCCTCCGGCGAGCTGCTTCTCGACGGTGCGGATGGCCGAGCCGGCGTACCAGCGGGCACTGGCCTGGCGGACTTTCTCGCGCTGCTCCTCCGGCACCCGCGCCGCGTTGATGGCGATCGCGCGGATCAGATCGGGCCAGATGGCGCCGCTGGAGAGGAGGCGGGTCGATTCGCTGTGGCGATGGCGACGGTAGACGGAGAGGACGCAGGGGTCGTACCACACCGGCGCGTCCGCGGCGATCCGCACCCACATCTCCCAGTCGACCGCCTGCCGGAGATCGGTGCGGAAGCCGCCGAGCCGCTCGTACGTCGCGCGCGGCACGACCGCCGCCGGTGTCTGCACGCGCTGCCGTTCGGCGATCCGTGGCAGCCATCCACCGAGCACCCCGGCGGTCCACTGCTGGCGGGACGTCGTCTTGATGAGGCGGTCGCCGCCGTCGACGATCCGCGTCCGGCAGAAGGCCATGCCCAGCGCGGGAACCCGGCGGAACCCCTGGTCGACGCGCTCGTAGAACCCCGGCAAGACGTAGTCGTCTTGGTGGAGCAGGTGGACCAGCTCGCCGCGGGCCAGGGCGATCGCGCGATTCCAGTTGCGGCCCAGCCCGAGACGCTGCCGGTGGAGGTGGATTTCGACCCGTCCGTCACGGTCGACCCCTCTGACCAGCCGGCGCACGTCGGTCGACCGCGATCCGTCGTCGACGACCGCGATCTGCATGTCCGCCGCCGCCGGTGATTGCGACAGCACGCTGGCCAGCGCCCGCTCGAGCGCCGCGTCGGGCTCGAACGTCGGCAGCATCACCGAGATCCGCGGCCGCGGGACACCGTCGGGCACGGCCGCGATCGGCGCCGGGTGGCCACCGGACAGCGGCTGCCGATGGTCGAGGACGACGGATTGGAACGGTGTGTCCGCCATGAAGAGGTCGTGCCAGTCGTCGCGTAGCGTCAGGCACTCCTTCGCGGGGCCCAGCGGAAGACGGGCACCCCGGAAACCGAACGTCGACACTCGTTGATGCATCGCGGCGGAATCCCGAACGACACCCTTCCGGAGGCAGGAATCGTCTTGCCCGACCGGAGGACTCCAATCGTTTCGGCAGGGTTTGCCCAGGTTGCGCATGGTCCGCATCCCCCGCCACCGGCCGCTGGATGCGGCCGCGGTGGGGATGACAGTGGACAAAGGCCACGGAGGGCTTTGTCCCAGCGCAGGTCCCGGCCGCTGGATGCGGCCGCGGTGGGGATGACAGTGGACAAAGGCCACGGAGGGCTTTGTCCACGTAAAGACACTCAGTAATTCGGCGTCGGAGCGCGGTAGTCGGAGAGATCGACCGAGCGGAACCATTCGATCGTCCGGGTCAGCCCCTCCTCGAGCGCGACGGAGGGTCTCCAACCGAGCCGCGATTCCGCCAGACTGATGTCCGGACGGCGCCGCTCCGGATCGTCCTTGGGCAGCGGCCGTTCCACGAGGGGTGACCGCGAGCCGGTGAGCCGGATCGTCAGTTCGGCGAGTTGCCGGATCGTGAACTCTCCCGGGTTGCCGATGTTGACCGGCCCGTAGAAGTCGTCGGGGCCGTTCATCATCCGGATGATCCCATCGACGAGGTCGTCGCGGTAGCAGAAACTACGGGTCTGGTTTCCCGAGCCGAAGATCGTGATCGGCTCGTCGGCGAGCGCCTGGCGGATGAAGTTGCTGACCACGCGGCCGTCGTAGGGGTGCATCCGCGGGCCGTAGGTGTTGAAGATCCGGACGACACGGATCCGCGTCCTGTGGACGCGCTGGTAATCGAAACAGAGCGTCTCGGCGGCCCGCTTGCCCTCGTCGTAGCAGGCCCGCGGGCCGATCGGGTTGACGGCGCCGCGGTAGCTCTCCGGCTGCGGGTGGATCTCGGGATCGCCGTAGATCTCGCTGGTCGAGGCCTGGAGGATCTTCGCGCCGCAGCGCCGGGCCATGCCGAGCATGTTGATCATGCCCAGCACGCTGGTCTTCATCGTCTTGATCGGGTTGTACTGGTAATGACCCGGGGCGGCGGGGCAGGCGAGGTTGTAGATCTCGTCGACCTCCAGCCAGATCGGGTGCACGATGTCGTGCCGGATCAATTCGAAGTTGCCGCAGCCGAGAAGGTGGGCGACGTTGGTCTTCTGGCTGGTGAAGAAGTTGTCGATGCAGATCACGTCGTGGCCTGCCTCGACCAACCGCTCGCAGAGGTAGCTGCCGAGGAACCCGGCGCCACCGGTGACGAGAATCCGCTTCAGCGATCCCATGAATGGCTCCGGCGATGGTCCCGACGAACGGGCCGGTGTACCATCCGCCCGTGACGTTGTCACTTGATGACCGTTTTTTCAGGCCTCCCGGAGGGCGCTCATGAAGGGCCGCATCAACCACTCGCTCGTCTACTGGTGCTACAACATCGCCGGCGACCGCTGGGATCTCGAGACGATGTGCGGGATCGCCAAGAAGCTCGGCTGCACGTCGATCGAGATTCTCGAGGCCGAGCACTTTCCGACCCTCGTCCGCCACGGGCTGTCCTGCGCCCTGGCCGCCAACGGGATGCCCGGAGCGCCGTTCATGCGCGGCTTCAACAACCCGCGCTACCACGACGAGGTCATCGAGCGCACCAGCCGGACGATCGACGCCTGTGCCGCCCACGGGATGCCCGCGGTGATCGCCTTCACGGGCTACAAGTGGCGCGACGCCGACGATCCCACCAGCGGCGAGATCAGCCGCGAGGAGGGAGCGGCCGCCTGCGTGGCGGGCCTGAAGCGGATCGCCACCCACGCCGAGCGGCAAGGGGTGACGATCTGCCTCGAGCATCTCAACACGCGCGACGACACGCACCCCATGAAGGGCCACCCGGGCTACCAGGGAGACGATCTCGACGAGGTCGCCGACATCGTCCGTCGCGTCGGCTCGCCGCGGGTCAAGCTCCTGTTCGACATCTACCACGTGCAGGTCATGCACGGCGACGTCATCCGCCGCCTCGAGCAGTGCCGTGACGTCATCGGCCACGTCCACACCGCCGGCTGCCCGGGCCGGGGCGAGCTCGACGACGACCAGGAGATCAACTTCCCGCCGATCATGCGGAAGCTCGTCGACATCGGCTACCGGGGCTACGTCGGCCACGAGTTCATTCCGACCCGAGACGCACTGGCCGGGCTCGAACAGGCGGTGAGCCGCTGCGACATCTGACGGGAGCGGGCGCGGGTCGGGACCGCGGTCACGGGAGGGCGAGCACGACGCGCAGGTCGGCGACGTTGGTGCCGGTGGGGCCGGTGACGATCAGGCCGCCGCCGCGCGACAGGAGCGGGCCGGCGTCGCAGCGCGCAAGCGCCGTGGCGACCGCCGCGTGCGCGCCTGCCAGCCGGCGCGCCACCGCGGCGTCGACGACGCCACCCGCGGCGGCGGTCGGTCCATCCTCGCCGTCGGTGCCGAGACTCGCGATCAGCAGCCCCTCGGGCCACTGGCCGCCGGAGCCGTGCGGTTCCGGGGCGAGCGCGCGCTCGAGGGCCGCCAGCACCGTCTGCTGGTTGCGTCCTCCTTCCCCATGGTGGTCGGGGACACGGACGGTCGCCTCACCCCCCTCGATCCACGCCAGCGCCACCCCCTCCCGGCGCGACGCCGTCAGCAGGGCGTGGCCGATCTCGAGGAGCCGGTGCCCCACCTCCTCGGCCGGTTCGTCGGCCGCCGGTGGTCGCGGCGCGTCGACGGCGATCCGGTAGCCGAGGTCCCGGGCGGCCGCCCGCGCCGCCGCGACGGCGGTGGCGTTGTTGCCGACGACACGGTGGGTGACGTGGCACCCCAGGGGTGTGGTCCAGTCGGGGCCGATCGGCCGGGGCGCGGCCGCCGGACCTGCTGCGGCGGCGAGCCGGGCGCGGATCGCAGGAGCCGCCGCGGCGGCGATCCGGAACTGCTCGAGCACGGCCCGGGCCGCCGCCGGATCGGGCGGGGCGGGCATGCAGGGACCGGAGGCGATCAGGTCGAGTGGGTCGCCGATCACGTCGGAGAGGACGAGCACGACCATCCTCCCGGCGCGGCAGGAGCGTGCCAGGCCACCGGCCTTGACCCGGCTCAGCGCCCGCCGGACGGTGTTGAGAGGACCGATCCCCGCCCCGGCCCGCGACAGCGCCCCGGCCACGGCGACCGACTCGGCAAGTGCGATCCCTTCGGGTGGTGCCTCGAGCAGGGCCGAGCCGCCGCCGGTGATCACCGCGATCGCCAGATCGGCGGGAGCCAATGCACCGACCAATTCGAGCATCTGCTCGGTCGCCGTGACGACCGCGGCGGTCGGCTCGTTGCACCCTGTCGGACGCGTCGCCCGGATTTCGATCCCCCCGCACCATGCCCCCAGGCCGTCGGGCACGCTGACCAGGCCGGTGACGCGCCGCGGGTCGACGCCGTCGCCGGCGAGTCTGGCCGCGACTGCCGCGGCCATCCCGGCCGCCGCCTTGCCGGCGCCGACGACGGCGATCCGCCCCACGGGGCCGACAGGGATCGCGTCCGCCGGCAGCGCCCCGACCAGCGCCCCGGGAGTGACCGCGGCCAGTGCCGCGCGCCAGATCCGCGCGGTGTCGTCACGCGGCGGGCCCGGGGTCACGGCGCGGAGTCCGGGGAGAGGTTCTTCGGGTCGAAGCGCGACAGGTCGATGCCCCCGCGCGCCTCCTCCTCGAGCAGCTTGACCCGCATCTCGAGCCGCTCGAGGCGGCGCGCCAGCGCCGCCGGCGACTCGGCGGCGACACCGGCCGGCGCGGGGCGCGGCACCGCCGGGTAGCCGAGCTGGCGCTGGAGGGCGGCGAAGAAGTAGATCGGATCCTTGCCGCGGTTGGCCCGGGCGATCCGTCCTTCGCGCTCGCCGAACAGGATCACCCGGTCGGGGCCGGTGTCGGGGCGGCCGGCAAGCAGCGCGTCGCGTTTCTCCAGGCGCCAGTACTCGGGGCTGCGGACGCTCACCAGATCGGCGAGGTCGACGAGCCCGACCTGGCGCGAGACCGTGCCGATCCACTCCTTCCAGTTGCCGTCGAACAGCGGATCGTCGGCCACCGCGAGCAGGCCCCGGGCGTAGTCGAGGCGGTTGCGCGACAGGCTCTCGAGCCGGTAGAAGAACAGCCCCTGGGGCGTGGCTCCCTCGGCCCGGTAGGTTGCCTCCCGTTCCAGCACCGCCAGGGCGGTGCGGACGTCGAAGCGCCCCGACTCCTCCTCCGCCTCGTGCATCACGAAGGTCTGGAAGGCGCTGAAGTAGTGGGGCAGGCGGGCCATCGCCGTCGACAACGTGCCGACGAGCTTCAGTTCGCCGACCATGTAGTCGATCGCCATCGGCAGCTTCGACGTCGCCAGCACTTCCTCGCCGATCGCGCGGAGCGCTTCCTGCGCGGCCACACCCCCGGCGATCCGCTCCGCCAGCACCCGGAACAGGTAGGCCTGTTCGATGTATTCCTCACGGTCGAGCATGCCGTTCTCCGCCGCTCCCGAGGCCCTCTCCACCGGTCGGTCTCCAGCGGCATCCTATAATCGGATCGTCGCGGGACCGGTGCGGAAGAGGCCCGGGCCGCCCGCGGACGACGTGGGCCGGCGCCGGAGGCGGCTGCCGGCGATCCGGGACACCGCCGGGGTGCCCCCCGGCGCGAGCAGGGACGAAGGCCACGGCGGGCTTCGTCGACGGGCAGCGGGACCGCAGGGCGTGAGATGCCGCAGCAGTTTTCCACCGTCGAGGCCGCCGTCGCCGCCATCCGCCGCGGCGAGATCGTGATCGTCGTCGACGCCGAGGATCGGGAAAACGAGGGAGATTTCGTCTGCGCCGCCTCCCTGGCCGGGGCGGCCCAGGTCAATTTCATGCTCCGTCACGGCCGCGGCCAGGTGTGCATGCCGATCCTGCCCGACCTCGCCCGGCGCCTCGAGCTGCCGATGATGGTCGAGACGAACTCGGCTCCGTTGGGCACGGCGTTCACGGTTCCCGTCGATCACGTCTCGGCGCGGACGGGGATCACGGCTGCGGAGCGGGCCACGACGATCGCCGCGATCCTCGATCCGGCGACGCGCCCTGCCGACCTCGTCCGGCCCGGCCATCTCTTTCCCCTCGTCGCCAAGGAGGGGGGCGTGCTGCGGCGGGCCGGCCACACCGAGGCGGCCGTCGATCTGGCGCGTCTCGCCGACCTGCCTCCCGCCGGCGTGCTCTGCGAAATCCTCGACGATACGGGCAACCGCGCCGATCGGGCCACGCTGTTCGCGCTGGCCGCCGAGCACCGCCTCGAGATCATCTCGATCGAGGAGTTGATCCGCCACCGCCGCGTGCGCGAGAAACTCGTCGAGCGGATCGCCGAGGCCGACCTGCCGACGCGCTGGGGGCCGTTCCGGATCATCGCCTACGGTGTCCGGTTCGAGACGCAGCAGCCGATCGTCCTCGTGGCCGGCGACCCCGCCGCCGTGCCGGCGGCGCTGGTGAGGATCCACTCCTCCTGTTTCACCGGCGATCTGCTCGACAGCCTCCGCTGCGACTGCGGCGACCAACTCCATCTGGCACTCGAGATGATCGGTCGCGAAGGGGCCGGGGTGCTGGTCTACCTGCCGCAGGAGGGGCGTGGGATCGGTCTGGTGGAGAAGATCCGTGCCTACCAGCTCCAGGACCGCGGCCTCGACACCGTCGAGGCCAATCTGGCGCTCGGCTTCAAGGCCGACGCCCGTGATTACTGCATCGGCATCCAGCTGCTCAAAGACCTGGGGTTGCGCCAGGTACGGCTGCTGACCAACAACCCCAAGAAGACCGACGCGTTCATCTACGGGGGCTTCGATCTCGAGGTCGTCGATCAGGTGCCGATCGTGCCACCGGTCCACGATTTCAACCGTCGCTACCTGGAAACGAAGCGCGAGAAACTCGGGCACCGCTTCCCGGGCTGATCGATCCGCGCCCCACGGCGACGGCATGGAGGGCCCTGCCCCACGACGGCTACACTGTCGGGGGACGGGGTGTTCCGCCGCCGCCGGGCCGCGGCACCGTCGCGCAGGGGAGACAGGGCATGCCTCGGTTCAAGACGTTTGCTCCGCGGGTCGGCACGCTCCGTGCGGCCGGTCACTGGCCGCGAGCCCTTGCCCTCGCCGCCGTCGTGAGCCTCGCGCCCATCCTGGCCGTCGCCGGCGACGACACGACTCCCGACCTGCCCGCTACCGTGCCCGATGGCGGTCCGCCCGGCACGCCGGCGACGGATGCCCCCCGTCCGGCCCCGGTGGGGCCGTTGCTCGTCGACGAGATCCTCAATCGCTACGACCTCAACGGCGACGGCTCCGTCGACGAGATCGAAGCGACGATCGGGCAGGCGAAGATCCGCCGGCGCCGGTCCGAGCAGCGCGCGACGAGGGGCATCGATCCGGTCACGTCGCGGCCGCGCTTGCAGTCGGATCCCACGGCACCGCTCGGCTTTCGGCCGGGGGGCGCGGACGGCACGATCACTCCCGGGACCGTGCCTCCTTCCCGAGCCGCCCTGCCGGGCCCCGCCGACCCGGCGCGGTCTGGCGCGGGGGTTGGCAGCGCCTCCGAGGAACGGCAACGACGGATCAGGGACGTCATCGACCCGCAGCGAGGCCGGACCGTTCCGGGGGAGGATCGCGATCCAGCCCGTAACGCCGCCGGGCAGCGGGGGTCGCCGGCACCAGGAACCGCGACCCCGCAGCCGTTCGGCTGGATCGCCGGCGGCGATGGCACGGTGTTCCGCGGTGGGAGCTATCCACTGCCTGATCGATCCCGGTCGGCGTCGGCCGGGCGCGGCGGCGTGCGCGGTGGCGCCGGGCCCCTGCTCCCCGGCAGTGGCGCGCCGGGAGCGGGCGCTGCCTCGTCGGCGCGGTCGGGAGCCATCGGCGGCTCGACGCGCTACACCACCCCGCCCGCGTCCCGTGCCACCGTTCCGCAGCCGTCGCGTGGCGGTGGCAGGACGTCGGGTTCCGCCCCCGCTCCCTCCGGCGGTCGATGACCGCGGCGCCCCGCCGGCAGGGGCTCGGCGGTGGCACCCTGATCGCGGATGCTGGAGACGGGGCCGGTGGCCCGTAGAATCCGCTGTCAGTCTCCCCGGGCGGTCGACGGCACGCTTCGGTGCCTGCCCCGGGTGCACGTGGCACGTGGAGCGAGGATCGTGATGCGTTCCCTTGGCAGATCGGCTGGCCGGCAGGGCCTTGCGGCGGCAGTGGTTGCCGTGTGCCTCCTCGGCGCGACCCCCGCTGCACCGGGCCAGGAACCCGAGGGGGCGACCGGCGGCGTCGCCGTGGCGGGTGTTCCCGACACCTTCGACACGCTGCGCGAGAAGATCGCCGCGGTCCGCAAGGATTCGGGCCGGCAGTACCGGGTGATCGTCCTCGGCGACGGCGAGGGACGTTCGGCGACGGAAGTCCTCGACGGCATCCTCCAGCGCTGGCAGCGCCAGCGTGCGGACAACACGCTCTCGGGTCTCGGCACGGGCTTCGACCCCGACAACGACGTGACGATCCTCGTCGACGAGCGGGGGCGGGCGATCGCGATGCGCGTGCCGGCCGAGCTCAAGCGCAAGGCCGGTCTCGACGAGGTGACGATCCGGTCCGACCTGATCGAGCGGGTGTTCGCCGCCCGGGCGGCCGACGCCGGCGTCGGCGACGGGCTGGAGAAACTCGTCGCCGCGACGGAGGCCCGGATCTTCGCGGCGGAGAAACGGGAGCAGGCACGGGTCGCGGCCGATCAGGCGCGGGAGGAATCGGCGCGCGTGTTCCGCACGCAGACGCTGCCGGCGTTGCTCGTCGGCTCGGCCGTGGCCCTGGGCCTCGCGGCGCTGGCCGCGCAGTGGTTTCGGCACCGGCGCCTGGCACGCGAGGCGCGGCGGAAGCTGGCGGCGTTCAAGGAGGAAGTGGTGGCGCTGTCCGACCTGCTCGACGACCAGCAGGAACGGCACCGGATGCTGCCCCACGCCGATCCCGATTTCCGGACGCCGATGCAGGGGCAGACGCAGGCCACCTACGAAGGCGTCCAGGAATCGATTCTCCGCTACCGTGAGCGCTGGCTGTCGCTGATGGAGGTCTGGGAGAAGGCCGAGAACCGCATCAAGGACGAGTGGTGGCTGGGAACGGCGGCCTCGCGCGACGTCATCTCCCTGCTCGAATCCGCCGCCGCCCGGCCGCCGCTCGCCGATGTCGCCGGTGCCTGCCGCGCACCGCTGGACCAGCTCGAAGCGGCCCACGAGACCGGCCGCGACCTGGTCGGCCGCCTCGAAGCACGTCTCGGCGCCGTCGGGCAGCGGGTGGCGGCCCTGGCCGCGCGGGGACGGTCGGGGGCGTCGTTCCAAGCGAGCCTCGCCGAGGCGAGCCGGGCCCTCGACCTGTCGCGGCAGGACGTGGAGAGCGATCCCGTCTTGGCCCGCGGCCGCTTGGAGGGGGCCCTCGCCGCGCTCGATCGCGGTGACGAGGCGCTCGCCGCGTTCGAGGCGGCCGACGACCGGCGCAAAGGCGTGGTCGGTGCGATCGACGGGGCCGAGGCCCTCGTCCGCACGCGGCGCGCCGAAGGCTGGTTGCTGGCCGAACCGGGTGCCGATCCATCGGCGCACGTCGCCGAAGCACGGCGCCACGAGCAGGTGGCCGCCGGGCTCCTCGACGCCGGCGAGGTCGACGCGGCCGCGGGCCATCTCGACGCCGCCGACCGGGAAGTCGCCGAGACGCTGGCCCTGGTCGAAAACGTCGCCGCGGCACGGAAACGCTGTGATGAATTGCTGCCCACGCTCGTCGCCCGGCTCGACGGCTTCGCCGCGGCGCGGCAGACGGCGGGCGACGCGCTGCGCTGGTTGGCGGCGGCGGCAGCCGACGCCTCGTGGGACGACATCGCCGACAACGTCGCCAAGGCCGACGAGGCGATGAGCCGGGCCCGGGCCCTGGTCGGCGAAGCCCGTATGGCGGCCGACCCGGGGCGACAGCACTTCTTTCGGGCAGTGGCCCTGTTCGAGGAAGCTGCCCGGCAGCTCGACTGGGCGTTCGGCTGCCTGACGGCGATCGGCGAGCGGCAGCGCGAGATCGCGGCGCTCGCCGAGGCACTTCCCGGCAGGATCTCCGACGCCGGCGAGCGGTTCACGGGGCTGGCGGCACGGCTCGAGCGCCAACGCACCGACCGGGCCCGGGCCAACGAGCAGTGCCGCGAGGCGGGGCGGCTGGTCGAGGTGGCCGAGCGCGCCGTCCGTGTCGACCGCCCCGACTTCCCGCGCACGGCGCAGGTCGTCGACGCGGCCGACGTCGCCCTCGCCCGGGCGGTCGAGCTGGCCGACGACGACGACCGGCTCGCCCATCAGGCGGCCGGTGCGATCGAGGAGGCCGACGGCTTGGTGCGCCGCGTCGCGTCGTGGTACGGCGAGGGGGTGTCGGCCGACGTGTCGGGGGCGGTGAGGGTCCTCGAAGGCGCACGGACCGCCCTCCAGGGGAGACGCTACGAGGATGCGATCGCCGCGGCGGCGGAAGGCACGAAGCTCGCCCGCGAGGCGCACGCGGCCGCCACCGCCGAGGCCCGGCGGCGGCGTCAGCAGCGCGAGATGGAAGTCCAGCGCCGCCAGATGGAGGAGGCGTTCGTCCGGATGTCGCGCGGATCGGGCCCGTGGGTCATCCAGCTCCCCACCGGGCGGATCGCCGGGCCCGATCCGTGGAGCACGCTCGGGCCGGGAACGCGTGGCGGTGGCGGCAGCGTGACGGGCACCGGCGGATGGTCGAGTGGCACGGTCGAGGGACGCTGGTGACGGTCCCGGGCCCGGTGTGGATGGGCCGCGGGCAATCGTCGCCCCGTGACGGTCAGCGGATGTCGACCGGCGCGACGGGAAGGGTCGGCGTCTCGCCAGGCGCCGAGCCCCGGGAGGCCTGGGGTTCGGGGGTCGCTCGCGCCGTGTCGCCCGAAGGATCCGGGCGGGTCGCGACCCTGGCACCGGGCTGTGCCCGGTATTCACGCGCCGCGATTTCCCGCTCCAGGGCCTCGACACGCGGTCTCACGGGCAGCGGCATCCGTGCCCGCTGCGCCGGCGTGTCGATCGGACCGTGAAACAGCACCCTGCCGCGGCGGTCCTGGACGAGGAGTTTGAGCCCGGCGCCGGGGGTGAGCTTGATCGTGTAATCGGGGCCGGAGTCGACAAGCGACCCGTCGTCGAGCCGTTCACCGACGGCGGCGGCCGTCAGCGGCTGGCTGGCGCCCGCCGGGACGACGCTCGACGGGGTGGTCGCTACGCTACTCCCCCCGGCGCTGGTCACCGTGCCGGCTCTGTCCGCGGCGCCGTCGGTGGCCGCGTCGACCATCACCGACGGGGGCGGTGGTGCCGCGGCGCGATCCTCGCCGCGCGGTTGGGGCCAAGCACCGCTCGCCCCCGCCACGGGGCGGCCGGACAGCGAGACGGAAACCGGCTTGCCGCCGCGGATCAGATTGCATTCCAGCGCCGCGTCGGAAGGCGACGAATCGATCAGCGCCTCGAGATGCTCCGGCAGGAGGAGCCACTGCCCGTCGAGGGCCACCAGCACGTCGTGCCGGCAGATTCCCGCCCGGGCGGCGAGTGAATCGGGAGCCACGCTCATCACGACCAGGCCCCGGCCGCGCGGGAGCGCGAGCTGCTCGCGGATGATGTCGGGTGCCCGTGCCGTGACCATCCCGGCGGAGGGCAGATGGCGCCCCGTCGCGGCGATGTCGCCGACCGGAAGGATATGGCTTCGCAGCGGTGCGGCGGCGGGGGCGGCCGCGGCGGCGTCGGTCGCGCCGCGCTCGACGGGCGGATCACCGAGGGCCGTGGCCGCGAACGCGACGAGGCATCCGCCGAGCGTTGACGAGACATCCCGCAAAGCGATCCGTCGATGGGCTGTCGGCATGGCATGCTGACCAGGAGAGGGGCGCGGACGGAGACCACCAACGAGGCTTTTGACGTTTCCGTGCCGCGGGGGCCAGAGAGGTTTTCCCGGCCGGCGGCGCGCCGCGGAGGCTGGTGAAACGGGGGGGCCTGGCGAGTCTGTCGACTCCTCGGGCGATCCCGCGAGCGGGGGTGGTGGGGCGTCGTGGGCCGGCGGTCACCCCGTCGACCGAACGAACGCTCCCCGGGAGGCCGATGGACGGCTGGGAGGGTTCGCTGGTGCGGACCTGCCGAACCGGTCCCGCGGAGCATCGATCCATGACAGCGGTTTGCCATGTTCACCGCCTCCCGTCGCCCTCCTGCATCGCGGCTGCGGCGCTCGGCATGGCGCTGGTGTTGACCGCAGGGTCGCCGCGAGCCGACGACGGCGATGCCGGGCCGGACACCGCGGCCGTTGTCCCCACGGCGACGGAAGGCGGCGACGACGAGGTCGCGGTGCCAGAGGAGCGACCGGTCGCCCCACCCGCCCCCAAGGCGATTCCGCGCCGGCCGGTGCTCGTCCCGGGCACCGGCGAGGTGCTCGCCGCCGTCGGCGATGACTTCGAGGACGAAGGGTGGTCGTGGAATTACGCCCACCCGAAAAGCTCCGAGGAGCAGGACAAGCGCGTCCGCACGCCGACCGCCCGGAGCCGCAACGGGAAGTGGTTCGAGGGGCTGAAGCGCGGCACGCCCGACGTCGTCAAGCGGATCCCGCTCCCGTCCCCCGGCCTCGAGGGGAGCGAGCACGGCTTGCTGATCGCGACGCTCCGCGCCGGGATTCCCGGCCGGATCACCTACCAGGCCCACCAGGACGACCTGATCCACAACATGCAGCGGGTCACGGGGCGTGGCATCCCCGCCGCCGACAGCCCGAGTGTCGTGACACGCGTCTATTTGCCGCCGTTCGAGCAGTGGGAGGACCGCAGCGGGCCCACGTTCGGCTTCCGGGCAGGCTGCTACACCTACGCGATCATCACCGCCGACGATCATCCCGACGAAGGCGAGTGGGGCCTCGAGGAGTACTGGCCGGGGATGTTCATCTGCTTCGAAAGCGCCCACGACGGCCGGCGCAAGGAGGACTCCGCCTACCTGCGGATCCGCGGCGGGCGCAACGGCGGCGAGATCCGCGGGCCGCAGATCACCGAACTCGGCTGGTGGACGCTCGGGCTGTCGTTCTCCCCCGACGGCCAGGTCCACTACTTCGCCAGCCCCGGCGTCGACGACCTGTCGATGGACGACTACATCACGTCGCAGTACCCCTATGGCTACAAGACGCTGTGGTTCAAGACGTTCTTCTACAACGTCCTGTCGCGCGACGACGGCAAGACGTGGAGCACGCCGTGGGTCGTCGACGACCCGAAGGTTTACCGCGTGCCGCGGCCCCAGGTCGCGCGGACGAAGCGCTCGACGACTCGCTGAACTGGAGCGGAGCGCCTCGAAAAAACACAGGACCCCCGCCCTCGCGGACGGGGGTCCTGCGCCCTGCTTCTTCACCATCCCTGCTCCGTCCCGACGACCGGCCGGCGACCGTCTTCAGTGACGGTCGACCGCGCCGTGCGGCGGAACGATGTCGTCGCCCGGTCCCCCGCCCGCGGCACTCCCCGGCGGGGAGCGTCACATCGGGTCAGGGAGCGTCGATCGGTTGCGCATACTGGGGCCCGGCGGGCTTGCCCGCCGCGGGTTGTCCCGGAGTCGGCGCCGACGGGGCTCCACTGTTCATGCCCTTGGGCCTGAGGTTGGAAGACGCCGCGCCGGGAGCCGCCGTCGGGACGGTGCCCGCCGGTTTGGCCCCGCCACAGCCCGCAGCCAGCGCGGCGGTCACGAGAACCGTTCCCACCGCCAGACGACACGAATCGACCATGGTTGCTTTCCTGGAAGAAAGAGACGAGGGCCTGCCCCGCTGACGGTCAGTCGAGGTTGACGTTGTCGCCGTCCTGGGCACCGCACAGCGACACCCAGGTGCCGTAGTTGGTCGACGGCGACAGGGAGCGCACCGAGCCGTCTCCGAACAGCGTCATCATCAGGTTGGCCGCGTGCATGCTGCTCGGCAGGCCCCATGAGAAGCCCTTGCCGTTGGTGCCGCAGTTCTCGCCCGCGGCGGGGTTGCAGCAGTTGGAGTTGGTGCCGTCCGGGCAGAACCCGAAATCCGCGTAGAACGGCGCGTGGCCCCACGTCATCCCGGTCCAGCCGTTGCCGGCATTCCCGGCACCCCAGTCGATGAAGCCGCCGGCCGATTCCTGCATGAAGATCGTCTTACTCGTGCCGTCGCTGACCGCGGAGAGCTTGACGCCGACGGCCGGCACCTTGAGGTACATGCCGGGGCTGGTCGTCGAGGAGGTGTTGGTCTTGTCGCTGTACTGGAACGGGCCGATGTACTGGCGATAGGCGACGTCGGTGATGTAGCCGCGGTTGAAGAGGTAGTCGGTCAGCGCCAGGCCGTCGACGGCGATCGGGTTACTGGCGCGGCTGTAGATGTAGAAGCTGTACATCGGCGACGACCCGAGGCCCGAGCCGGCACCGACGAGGTTGGCGCGGAAGTCGACGTTGCCATACCCGACGGCGGTGATCTGGATCACGCTGTTGATCGCCCCCGAGTTGTTGGTCGAGAACGACGACGGGCAGAGGAACGACGGCACGGTCGGCTTGGCGACGCCGAACCGGCCCTGCGGCGGGGTCGCGGCGCGCGGCACGTTCCACGCGACGCCCGACGCCCACCAGCTCGCCGTCGTGCTGATCTGGCCGTTGTCGAACGTGGTGTGGGTGTTGGTCTCTTCCATGTACGGCAGCAGCCGCCAGTGGACGCCGTTGAAGCGCTGATCGGCCCCCGGAGGCAGCGTCTTGTTGGTGCTCTCGTAGTTGAGAATGCCGAGGCCGAGCTGCTTCATGTTGTTGGTGCAGGCCGACCGGCGGGCCGCCTCACGCGCCGCCTGCACGGCCGGGAGCAGCAGTCCGACGAGCGTACCGATGATGGCGATCACCACGAGCAGTTCGACGAGCGTGAAGCCCCGTCGCCGCGAACCGGCGTGGAGCGGATCGGAAGCGTGCATGGAAGGATCCTTTGAAAACAGGGATGAAACGAAAAACACAGGGAAGTGAAGACGGGAGAGGAAAACCGATGAATTGACCCGTCGACTGCAAACGCGAACCCGACACTGAGCATCCTGCGATCGACCATGCCGGCAACGGGCGCTCCTGCGAAAAGCAGCGAGCGGTCGTTGCCGGATGTCGGGGTTCCCGATCGCTGCATGCAGCCAAGGCGCGCGGACGCCCCGCGAGCCCGACGGCTGTTTTCCAGCGATCAAGCGGCAGTGGCTCCGCCTCCACCCAAAAACCCCATTTCTTTCTTAAGCCATCCACACGGAAAATCAATAATTCAGCAAAGATCATGCCACAGAAAAAGAGATGCGTTTTTTCTAATGATCCTTGGAAACCCTCTTTTTCCGGCAGTTTCGCCGACCGCGAGACGGCAAGACCGCTCGCGAGGTGCCTGATTCCGTGCGTCATGTGCCTTGGAAATG